>NZ_JBILQL010000002.1:0-83860 GCF_044373165.1 Flavobacterium sp. | reverse complement strand
AGGCAAGTACTGATCTTCCAGTGCCTTCACAAAAGGAATAGCCGTTTCCAAACTTCCTACTCTTCTAACCGGCGCATCTAAATGCTCAAAACATTGCTCCATGATCATGGCTGAGATATCACTTGAAACGCCTCCAAACAATGTATCTTCTTGAAGAATTATCACTTTGCCTGTCTTTTTAACTGAAGTGAAAATGGCTTCTGAATCCAACGGTTGTAAGGTGCGTAAATCAATCAAATCGGCACTGATATTGGAGTGTTTGCTCAACGTTTCCAAAGCCCAATGCACTCCGGCTCCGAAAGAAATAACAGTCACTTGCGACCCTTCTTTTAACAAAGCCGCTTTTCCAAACGGAATGGTGTAATAATCTGTCGGCACCTCTTGGTAAACAGAACGGTATAATTGTTTGTGTTCAAAATACATCACCGGATTCGGATCGTTTATGGCAGTATTCAACAAACCTTTCGCATCATAAGGAAAGGCCGGATAAACAACTTTCAATCCAGGTGTTTTGGTAAACCAAGCTTCGTTGGTTTGGGAGTGAAAAGGTCCGGCTTGGGTTCCGCCACCACAAGGCATTCGTACTACTACATCGGCTTTTTCGCCCCAACGGTAATGTTGTTTGGCTAAAAGATTGACAATCGGATTAAAACCTGTTGAAACGAAATCGGCAAATTGCATTTCTACCACTGCTTTGTGACCATTGATGGACAAACCGTTGGCCGCAGAAACCACAGCACTTTCACAAATTGGAGTGTTACGTACTCGGTCTTTGCCAAACTGGGCCACAAATCCATCCGTAATTTTAAAGGCTCCACCATACTCTGCAATGTCTTGTCCCATAATCACCAAGTTCTCATGGCGTTCCATGGATTGGCGTAAAGCCGACGAAATGGCATCAATAACACGGATATTTTCTTTGGCTTCGCCATGGTCAAAAGCTTCAAAATCATACGATGCATACATATCATTGAGTTCTTCTGCCAAGTTGGCTTCACATTCCGGTTCGGCTACTGTAATGGCCCAATGTTCATCGATTTCAGCTTTAATATTCGCTTTGCATTCGGCATCCATTGCTTCTGAAAGCACTCCTACCCTAATCAAATACTCACGGTAATTGGCAATCGGGTCTTTAATCGCCCACATATCCATCAATTCTTGGGGTACATATTTGGTACCACTGGCTTCTTCATGCCCTCGCATTCTGAAGGTTTTAAACTCTAACAGAACCGGACGAGGATTATCAATCATTGAAGCTTTTAACTCCGCTATTTTGGTATAAACCTCTAAAATGTTGTTCCCGTCAATAATATGACTTTCCATTCCATAGCCTATGCCTTTGTCGGCTAAATTTTCACAACGATATTGCTCGTTTGTTGGCGTTGACAATCCATATCCATTATTTTCAATGACAAACATCACCGGTAATTCCCAAACAGCCGCTATATTCAACGCCTCGTGAAAATCACCTTCTGATGTGGCGCCTTCTCCGGTAAAAACTGCTGTTACTTTACCGTTTTGTTTGAGTTTGTTGGCTAAAGCAATACCGTCTGCAACGCCCATTTGCGGCCCGAGATGCGAAATCATCCCGACAATTTTGAACTCTTGAGTGCCAAAGTGGAAGCTTCGATCACGGCCTTTAGTAAAACCGGTTTTCTTGCCTTGCCATTGTGAGAATAAGCGATGCAAAGGAATATCTCTTCCCGTAAACACTCCTAAGTTTCGGTGCATCGGTAAAATGTATTCCTCCTGATCCAGCGCTGCGGTGATTCCAACGGATATGGCTTCCTGACCAATGCCCGAAAACCATTTGGATACTTTACCCTGACGCAGGAGTATCAGCATTTTTTCTTCAATCAAACGAGGCTTGAGTAATCTTTTGTATAAATCCAACAATTGCAAATTGGACAATTCTTTTCTATCGAAATTCATTTTTGTTTACAGTAAATTTAGTGGCCCAAAAATACAGATTAAATCTTCATTTTCCGACTTCATACTCGAATAAATTCAATCGATATTGTTAATAACTTTGGTGTTTTATAAACAAAATTTAGTTACATTTGTAGTTATGATTGGGATTTCCCCGGCCTGAGTTATTAACAAAAATTTTTTAGTAGTATGCAACAAATTCCAAGTGTTGACTTACGTGATTTCCTGTCGGATGATCCGGCACGTAAACAAAAATTTGTAAATGAAATCGGAAAAGCTTACGAAGATATTGGCTTCGTAGCGCTAAAAGGTCATTTTCTTGATGACAAATTGGTAGAAGACTTATACGCTGAAGTGCGCAATTTCTTCAACCTTCCATTGGAAACCAAAGCCAAATACGAAATCCCGGGTATTGGCGGACAAAGAGGTTATGTTTCTTTCGGAAAAGAACATGCCAAAGGTCGCTCTGCCGGAGATTTAAAAGAGTTTTGGCATTTTGGACAATACGTGAGCGAAGGCTCAAAATACGCCAACGAATATCCTGACAATGTGGAAGTTTCTGAACTACCTCATTTTAATGAAGTGGGAAAAGAAGCTTACCGAATGTTAGAAAAAACCGGCGTTTATGTATTAAGAGCTTTGGCTTTATACATTGGTTTAGATGAATTTTATTTTGACAATTTTATCAAAGACGGTAACAGTATCTTAAGACCTATACATTATCCTCCAATAACTGATGAGCCTAAAGATGGCGCTGTTCGTGCCGCTGCTCATGGTGATATTAACTTGATTACACTTTTAATGGGTGCACAAGGCAAAGGATTACAAGTACAAAACCACAACGGAGAATGGATTGATGCTATGGCACAACCTGATGAATTGATGATTAATGTTGGGGACATGTTATCTCGTCACACCAACAATAAATTGAAATCAACGATCCACCAAGTAGTAAATCCGCCAAGAGAACTTTGGGGAACTTCTCGTTTTTCAATTCCGTTTTTCATGCATCCGGTGAGTGATATGCCGCTAAACTGTTTAGACAAATGCATAGATGCTGATCACCCGAAAGGATTTGAAGACATTACTGCCGGTGAATACCTTGACGAAAGGTTAGTAGAACTAGGATTGAAGAAAAAATAAAGGTTAATTCAATAATTTCATCAAAGACATTGAGTTATTCAACTTGATGTCTTTTTTGGTTTTTTAAACTGAGGTACTAAGGTTAAAAAACCTTAGAACCTTAGCAACTCAGAACCTTAGCACCTTCATTTATAAATGGACTTACAAGAACAACTCAAAAAACTCTTCCCCGACCACGAACCTTCGAATGAACCGGAAGCCATTGCCGAGGAAAATCACGAGCTTTTTATCCAAAAAGAACCCATGATTTGCAAATACGAAAAACGAAAAGGCAAAGCCACCACCATTATTGAAGGTTATGAAGGCAGTGATGAGGATTTTAAAATTTTAGCTAAAGAAATTAAAACCAAACTCAGTGTTGGCGGTACTTTCAAAGACGGTGCTATCATCATTCAAGGTGATTACCGCGACAAAATCATGAAAATCCTGCAAGACAAAGGATTCAAAACCAAACGCGTAGGTGGTTAATTCGCTTTAATAATCACTGTCACCTTTTCAATCATTAAAATAACAATACATGATACAATCTTCAGAATTAATATTAAACCCCGATGGTAGTGTTTACCACTTAAATCTCAAACCGGAACACATAGCCCGCGATATCATCTTTGTTGGCGATCAAAACCGCGTTGAAAAAATAACCCAATTCTTTGATAGCATTGAGTTTTCAACCCAAAAGCGCGAATTCAAAACCCAAACCGGTTACTTCAAAGGCAAAAAAATGACCGTCATGTCTACCGGAATCGGTCCGGATAACATTGATATAGTGATGAACGAACTCGATGCATTGGTCAACATCGATTTAGAAACGCGTCAACCCAAAGAAAACCTAACGTCGCTCAACATTATTCGCATTGGAACCTCAGGCTCATTGCAAGCCGATATTCCGTGTGACAGTTTTGTGATGAGTCGTTACGGATTAGGCTTAGACAATATGCTTCGCTCCTATTTGATTGATGACATTTCCGAAACAGCCATTGAAGACGCCTTTATCAGTCAAACCCATTGGGATTTAAAAAAAGGTCGTCCTTACGTAATAGCTTGTTCTGAAACTTTAGAAAAAAGAATCGAAAGCAACCAAATTCACAAAGGTTTTACCGGAACTGCCGGAGGTTTTTACGGGCCACAAGGTCGCGTATTGCGTTTGGCCATCCAAGATCCCGAATTGAATGCTAAAATGGACAGTTTCGAATTCGAAGGCATCAAAATGACCAACCTCGAAATGGAAACCGCGGCCATTTATGGACTTGGGAAACTTTTAGGACACCATTGTTTATCATTAAACGCCATCATTGCCAACCGTGCCAACGGAACTTTCAGCGAAGATCCATACAAAGCTGTGAATGCTTTGATTGCGTATACATTAGAAAAATTGGCAGAGTAAAACATTAAGAAGTTAAGTTTAATTAAGATTTTCATTAAGCCTTAATTAAACTTAATGGAAAACCTTAATTCCTTAATGGTAAAAAATGAACTTAATTTTAGAAACCGATTGCCTTATCTTACGTCCGCTCGAAATGACTGATGCGGAAGCCATGTTCGACATGGATAAAAACCCGGAAGTCCATAAATACCTTTGGCAAACACCGGTTCAAAAAATAGAAGAAGTCATCAAAGTGATTGATTACGTTAATGAGCAATATGAAAGAAATAACATTGGTCGGTTTGCTACAATCTTAAAAGAAACAGGAGAATTTATCGGCTGGACAGGCATTAAGTTTGTAGACGACCATGTCGAAAACGGCAATACCAACTTTTACGATTACGGTTATCGCTTAAACGAAAAATTTTGGAACCAAGGCTTTGCCACCGAAGCTTCAATTGCCTGGCTTGACTATGGCTTTACCAAAATGAACATCGACAAAATGAACGCTTATACCCATGCAGAAAACGGTGCTTCTAACCATATTTTACAAAAAGTAGGAATGAATTTAATGGAAAACTATCCCGATAAAGACGGCGTGATTTGGAAATGGTGGCAAATGGAGAATCCGCTTGTTAGATAGATTTTCGGATTACGGATATTCAGATTACAGATATACAGACATTATCCATTATGAAAACAGTAAGAATTGCCGGTGTGCCGGAGCATTTTAATTTACCGTGGCATTTGTGCATTGAAAACGGCGAGTTTGATGAAGTTGGCATCGATTTACAATGGACAGACGTTCCGGAAGGTACCGGAAAAATGTGTCAAATGCTGCGAGATGGGGAAACAGATATAGCCGTAATTTTAACCGAGGGCATCGTAAAAGATATCGTTGGTGGCAATCCGAGTACTATCGTTCAGGTTTATGTGGAAAGTCCGTTGATTTGGGGAATTCACGTAGCAGCGTCGTCGCCATACCAAACTTTAGACGATCTAGAAAACACCAAAGTGGCCATTTCACGCTTCGGTTCGGGTTCGCATTTGATGTCTTTTGTCAATGCACAAAATCAAAATTGGAATACCGAAAAACTGCGATTTGAAATTGTGAATACCATAGACGGTGCTGTGGAAGCTTTAACTAAGGGTTCCGCCGATTACTTTATGTGGGAACGTTTTATGACACAACCTTTGGTAGACAAAGGCGTATTTCGCAGGATAGCCGATTGCCCTACGCCATGGCCTTGCTTTGTGATTGCCGTTCGAAATGAATTTTTAGAACAAAACCAACAAACGCTGGGATTACTACTTGAAATCATAAACAATACCACAATTGAATTCAAAGAAATCCCTAGTATCGACCGTACTTTGGCTAACAAATACCACCAAAAAACAGCTGACATTCAAACTTGGTTATCGGTAACCAAATGGGCGCAAAAACCCTTGGAAGAAAAAGTGTTAAACAAAATTCAAAATCAATTATTTGACCTCAAAATTATCGATAAAAAAGGTACTTTTGCTGAAATCGTAAAAGCCGTTTAGCTTTTGCCATGGCAACATGATAAAACTAGGAAACCTTACTTATCAGCAACTTGAAGAAAAATTCAGGATAAAAAGTCCTTGGGACATGATTATCATTTTTATCTTGAACATCCTGATTACGATTCCGATTTTTATCATTGCACACCAAAACCTCGTGGTCTTAGAGTGGGCCAACCACTTCGACAGGATTTTTCTTTTTATTATTATTTTATTCATTATTCAACTGCTGTTGAGAGCTTTACGCCGGGTTACACTAATCTCGGTGATTATCTATTTTATCCTTTTACTCTTCGGTACCTTATCGGGTAAATACGGTTTCAAAAGCGTCTTTGAGGATTATCGTTCCATGGTTTATACGATGAGTGAAGATCCGTACCCGCAAGACATCATCATTTCAAAACTATTGCCTTTTCCCAACAAATCAAAAATTTTAGACGCTGTAGAATACCAAAATCCGAAGATCAGGAATTTTGCTATTATGGCTACAAGTAAACATTTTAGAGAGGTGAAAGGCTATCATGACCTCCATACTATAATCCAATCCTTTGCAGTTTTTAAAGAAATCAATTCCCGGTGGAATTACGTTAGCGATCCCAAAGGACGAGACTACATTGCCAAAGCCACCGAATCATTACAATACCTTTCCGGAGATTGTGATGACCATTCGATTTTTATGGTTTCCTGCATCAAATCAATTGGCGGCACTACCCGATTGATCCATACCAAAGGTCATATTTACCCGGAGCTTTACATCGGCACTCAAAAAGATTTGGAACAAATAAATTACGCCATTAAAAAAGTATTGTTCCCCACAGAAAGTAAAAACCAAACCATTAATTATCACATAGACGAAAGAGGAAACATTTGGCTAAACCTTGATTATACCGCTAAATATCCCGGCGGACCATTTATGAATGAGGAAATTTTAGGGGCATTAACTCTGGAATAATTCTTTCTAAAATTATTTTAAACAACTGGTTTATTTAGTATATTCGTTTTTGTTAAACTTACCCAACATGAAAAAAATCTTACTGCTGTTGCTGTTGTTTGCTACAGTGACTCAAGCACAAGAAAAAAATACTATCGATGCTAAAAAAAATGAATTCCGAGTAGATGTATTGTCTGCTTTGGTATGGCAAAAGGCTAGCTTTAGTTATGAACGTTTTTTTGGCGGCGCCTTTTCAACAGGTTTCAACTTGAACTTCTCTGACAGCAATAAATTGAATGATGACTTTGAAAGAGGATACCGAAACAACGTTCCAAAATTTGAATTCAATCCTTATGTTCGTTACCAATTGTCAAAAGGCAAAACCAGTTTTTATTTTGCCGAAGTCTTTGCCTCATATAACGGTGGTGATTACAAAGAAATTGTTCGATTGGTTGATGAACCACTTAACGGTTATTATACCACCAAAAAATCAACATATTCGGATTTTGGCTTGGGCGGAGGCTTAGGCTATAAAATGTATATCAAGGAAGCCTTTGTTATCGAATTCTTAGCAGGATTCGGTTCCAATTTAACCAATCGCGATAAAAGTCCGGATGTGATTTCCAGAGTCGGGTTTAACTTAGGCTATCGATTTTAAAAAATAAGACATGAAAAAAATACACTACATAGCACTTTTGTTTGTTGGTCTTTTATTTTCCAACTGCGACACTAATGACGACGACTTTTACAATACCATCTATTTAAACGGTGGCAATAATATTGTTAGAATTGAAACACAATCATCTTATAACGTAGGTGATTATTTGTATGTCAAAGCTGATTTGGCACGTTACATTCCGGAACCGGGACAAACCCAAACAGCATTATTAGACATTTACAAAACCACCGGTAATGCCACGCAGTTTGTTTTTTCTTATGTGATTGAAAGAAAAATCAATGCTACTGATTGGGAAGTAGTGACCGTAAACGATAACCAACTTGATATTATTACGGGAAATGCTCAAAACGGACCTTATGTTTATGGTGTATGTGAGTACAATACCAACGAAGAATACTATCGCTATAATGTTGGATTTCCTTTATTGACTGCCGGAAATTATCGTATTTCATTTGGCTATAACAGCTCTTCAACCAACAGTGTGGAAATAGTTTCTTTGAGTGCTCCGAAGAACTTAAAAGTGAACATCAATGCCGAAGTATCTAACTTAAACAACAACGGTTACTACAATTTTACTGTAAACTAACTACCATTGAATTGGTTCTTTTCCTTGACTTTTTAAATATTCGTTGGTTTTACTGAAATGGCGATTGCCAAACCACAAACCTCGATTGGCACTTAACGGAGAAGGATGACCGGTTTCTAAAACACGGTGTTTGTCTCGATTGATTTTAGCGCCTTTCTTTTTGGCAAAGCCACCCCAAAGTAAAAAAACCACATTTTCTTTAGCAGCAGAAATTTTCTGAATTACAGCATCGGTAAAAATTTCCCAACCCTGATTTTGGTGACTTCCGGCTTCACTTTCTCTTACGGTTAAAGTGGCATTAAGCAGTAAAACACCCTGATTGGCCCAGCGTTCTAAATTGCCGGTAATGGGCAAAGGAATCTGTAAATCGGATTGGATTTCTTTAAAAATATTAATCAATGACGGCGGCAATGCTATACCGTCGTTAACAGAAAAACACAAACCATTGGCTTGACCAAAACCGTGATACGGATCTTGACCTATAATAACTACTTTTACATTGTAAAAAGGACATTGATTAAAGGCAGAAAATATTTGATTAGCATTGGGAAAGCATCTTTTTGCAGCATATTCAGCATCAACAAATGAAATCAATTGGTTAAAATAAGGTTTGTTAAATTCTTCCGAAAGTTGGTCGTGCCAAGACGGCTCAATTTTGATTAACATCTCATAAAGTTTTAACAAAAATAATATATTCTGTTGCAATATGGATTTTATCCTTTGTAACTTTGAAGCATAGACATTGACAGCATGATATCGATTACAGATAAAACTTTACAAGACTTAGAATTCAAGACGGTTTTACAAACCATATCCGATAGATGCAATACCGAAATCGGAAAACAAAAAGCACTCGACATTGTTCCGTTAAAAGACAAAGCCACTTTGATGAACGAACTTTTGCAAACGTCTGAGTACTTATCATCATTCACCAATAACAATGCTATACCAAACCACGGCTTCGAAAATATCACCCAAGATTTAAAATTTTTAGTCATAGAAGATAGTTTCTTGGAAGTAAGTAGCTTCAGAAAAATAGCAACCCTTTCAGATACGGTGAATGTATTGTTGTTATTCCTGAAAAAATTCCACGATTATTATCCGAAATTAAACGAGAAAGCGGCCCAAATCGAATACACCAAATACATCACACAAAAGATAGATGAAGTAGTAGATAAATACGGGGAAATCAAAGACAATGCTTCACCTGATTTGATTAACATCCGTCGCGATATGGCTGTGGTTCGCGGTAAAGTAAACCAAAGTTTCGGACAGGCACTCAGCCAATGCAATAGTTTAGGGTATTTGGATGAAATTAAAGAAAGTATCGTTGAAAACCGTCGTGTATTGGCCGTTTTAGCCATGTACCGCCGAAAAGTGAAAGGATCTATTTTGGGCAGTTCCAAAACCGGAAGTATAGCCTATATCGAACCCGAAGCCACACTGCGATATTCCAGAGAATTGAATAATTTAGAATACGAGGAAAGAGAAGAAATCACTCGAATTCTCAAGAAATTATCTAATGAAATACGCCCTTATGTTGGTCTTTTAAAACAATACCAAGATTTTCTGAGCGATATAGATGTTGTAGCTGCTAAAGCCAAATATGCTCGCAAAATCAATGGTTTGTTGCCCAATATTACCGAAGAAAAGCGGTTGTTTTTTAGGGAAGCCTTCCATCCTATTCTATTTTTGAATAATTTGGAAAAGAAAGAAAAAACCTTCCCACAAACCATTGAATTAAAAAATGAGAGTCGGATTATAGTGATTTCCGGACCAAATGCCGGTGGAAAAACCATTTCGCTAAAAACAGTCGGTTTATTGCAATTGATGTTACAATGCGGGATTTTGATACCGGTACACGAACGAAGCGAAACATTCTTATTTGATAGAATACTAACAGATATCGGCGACAATCAATCGATAGAAAATCACTTGAGTACCTACAGTTACCGATTAAAAAACATGAATTACTTTTTGAAAAAGTGCAATGCCAAAACCTTGTTTTTGATTGATGAATTCGGAACCGGTTCTGACCCCGAATTGGGAGGAGCTTTAGCAGAGACTTTTTTAGAAGAATTCTACCATCGGGAAGCATTTGGAATAATCACTACCCATTATTCAAATTTGAAAATATTAGCCAATGAGTTGCCATTTGCCTCTAATGCAAACATGCTTTTCGATGAGAAATCATTGGAACCTTTGTACAAATTAATATTGGGTCAGGCCGGAAGTTCGTTTACGTTCGAAGTCGCCCAAAAAAATGGTATTCCTTATGGATTAATCAATCGTGCCAAGAAAAAAATTGAAGGCGGGAAAGTACGATTTGATAAAACGATAGCCAATTTGCAAAAAGAACGTTCTAAACTCGAAAAAACTTCCCTAACATTAAAAGAAGAAGAAATCAAAGCGCGTGAAGAAGGGAAAAAAATGGAAACCATTAATGCTAAGATTCAGGAAAAATTGGAGCGCTATCAGGAATTGTATGATGCCAATCAGCGTTTGATATACATGGGACAAAAAATAGATGATCTTTCGGAAAAATATTTCAATAATAAAGACAAAAAAGTATTGATTGGCGAATTTTTGAAGTTGGTTGAAATTGAAAACTCAAAACGCAAAAAAGCGACAGTCAAAGAAAAAAAAGAAAAAGAAATCATCCAGAAAAAGGTGGTGGAAGAGGTCAAAGTCAAAGTGGAAGAAATCCGAAAAGAAAAAAAAGAGAAGAAAATCAAAGCCCAAAAACAAGAAGCCGAAAAGCCAAAAGTGGTTTTAAAAATCGGAGATCGTGTTCGTATGGTTGATGGAAAATCAATTGGCACCATAGACAAGATTGAGAAAAACAAGGCCATAGTGAATTACGGAATTTTCACTTCAAAAGTCAGTTTAGAGGAATTGGAATTTGTACAAGCGAATTAATCATGGAAATCTCGGAACTCCCAAAGGATAAAAAAATCATACTCTTCGATGGTGTTTGCAATCTTTGCAATACCTCGGTTCAGTTTGTCATTAAACACGATCCCAAAGATGTTTTCCGGTTTGTCCCATTGCAATCTGAATTAGGGATAAAAATCATCAAGCACATTGGAATCAATCGTGAACAGACTGATAGCATCGTATTGTATGAACCCGGAAAGGCCTATTATTACAAATCTGAAGCGGCTTTAAAAATTATCGCTGAATTTGGCGGAGTTTACCGATTGGTTAATCTCTTAAGCATATTGCCGAAGTTCATTTCTAATTCGTTTTACGATTATGTCGCTAAGAATCGTTACAAATGGTATGGTAAACAAGAAGCTTGTATGATTCCTACCCCGGAACTTACCGCAAAATTTCTCGCATGATAAATGTCATACCGTATTAGAATTTATCCTGGTAATTTTGATAAACTCTAATTGATAAATCATGACATCATTCAACATTTCTCTGTATTCTTGGGACAACGGTGCCTTTATTATGATAGGCGTATTTGCCCTAGTAATTATTGCCCTAGTAGGTGCAGTATTCCTAATGATGAACAGCAAGAATAAAAAAAACGACTAGGTTTCCCTAGTCGTTTTTAATTTATAAATGAACTGTAAATTATTGCTTAACAATTTTCTTCACAGCTACACCTTGATCGGTAGTAATAGTCATCATATAAACTCCGGTAGCTAAATCACTAACAGATACTTCCCCTTCAGTAGCATTGAAAGTTGCAGATTTAACAACTCTACCGTTTAAATCAGCCATTTCAATTGAACTAACAACTGCGTTAGCCTCATTTGAGAAATTAACTACGTTATTTGTTGGATTGGGATAAACAGAGAATTTAGAAGCTAAGTAATCATTAACTCCAAGTACTGATGTAAAGTTGATTGAATCTAATCTCATTGTTGCCACTGCTTGAGCTGTAGAAATATCATTAAATCCAAAGTAGTAAATTCCGGTTGATGTAGGGGTGTAAGTTGCAGTATACTGCACATAAGTCGGATTGTTCAATGTTGAATTTGCCCATAATTGTGTTGTTTGAGCTGCAGTTGTAGCTGCATTTCCTACAGTCAATCTTAAACTTCTCGTAGTAGCACATCTGATCCAGAAAGTGATAGTAACCGCTTCACCAGCTTGTAAAGAAAACGGAGCTGAAAACAACCAGTTGTTGGAAACAGCATCTGGATTTGTATTCAAAATCCAATAAAAATTTCCGGCTTGTGCCAAAGTAGGAGCACTCGCACTCAAACCATAAGACCCATTACCTGAAGTAGTCCAACCCACTAAGCTTGCATTAGTTTCAAATCCAAAAGTTTGAGGACAAACTCTTAATGTTGTAAAAGATAATGAAGGTGACCATGAACTAAAAACACCTGAACCACAGTTTGTGCGAATAAAATATGAATAAGCAGTAGAAGCTGTTAAACCAGAAATAGTGACAGAGTTAGTAGTAGTGTTTAATACTGTACCTGTCCCTTGGGTAAATCCAAAAGGACCATACTCAATCTGATATCCTTCAGGAGAATTTGTAGCAGGATTCCAATTCAGTGTAATTGAAGTTGTATTAAGGGTTGGAGCATTCAAAGTTCTAATTTGAAAACAAGCAACTGGTGTAAAAGCTACAGAAAAATCAAATCCGGCAGCTAACCAACGATTATCCCATTGAATGTAATAAGTATTACCACTTACAACATCAAAGTCAAATTCTGTTAAATAATTGGTTCCACTTATATCATCGTCACCACCAATACAAGCTAACGCAGCACAAGTACCTGAATAGACAGAAACTCTGGTATCTACATTATTAGGAGCAACGTTTTGAGGCAAATTTGAACTTATGGTAACAATACCATTAGCTGTTGCAGTATATGAGTACCACATACCAGTAGCTCCAGTAGCTAGCTCTCCGTTGACATTGTTACATGCCAATTGATAAGTTCCTGTAATTGTTGGAACAGTTACAGTTTCATCATTGGCAATAGGTACGGCCGTAGCACATGAAGTTTGAGCATTAGTGCTCATTAACCCGCCAATCGTTAAAAATAAAAGTAAAAGTTTTTTCATATAAGTAGTTTTTTAATGGTTACAAATTTAATAAAGTATTTCAAATATACTACATTTTTAACTTTCTTTTTCCCATTTACCTACGACTGAGGTAGCAATGGCATTTCCGAGCACATTGGTTGCGCTTCGGAACATATCACAAAAATGATCGATAGGAAGGATTAATGCTATACCAACCTCCGGAATATCAAACATTCCACAAGTAGCTGCCACTACCACTAAACTGGCTCTTGGAACTCCAGCAATCCCTTTACTGGTTAGCATTAAAACCAATAACATAGTCATTTGGGTACCGGTATCCAGCGGTACTCCATAAGCTTGTGCAATAAAAATACTGGCAAAAGTCATGTACATCATACTGCCATCAAGATTGAAAGAATACCCCAACGGCAACATAAATGAAACTATTTTGTCTTTTACCCCAAAGCGCTCCAACTCTTCCGTTAGTTTAGGAAAAACGGCTTCGCTGCTGGTAGTGCCAAAAGCTATAACCAATGGACTGGTGATGCGCTTTAACAAAGTTGTCATGTGCCCTTTTAGAAATAAGTAGCCTACCAACAGTAATACTACCCACAAAGTACCAATTCCTATCAAAAATGAGCCAAAAAAGTAGAGGTAGGTTTTAATCAACTCCCAAAAATCAATCATGGCTAATACGCTGGCAATAGCCCCAAAAACACCAAAAGGAGCAAATTTCATCACATAATTAACCATTTTCAAAATGATGTGAGAAGTCTTGTCCAAGGCATTAATCACCGGTTTGGCATGAGCACCGATTGATGCAGCCGCCAAGCCGAAGAAGATAGAAAAGATAACTATCTGTAAAATTTCATTAGTGGCCATTGCTTCCACCACACTTTTAGGAATAATATGTTCAACGAAATTTTGCGCGGAAAAACCTTCTGTTTTTTGAACAATCTCTGAGGCTTTATCGGTATCTAAATCAGGTAATTGGATGTTTTTTCCGGGTTCTAAAACATTGACCCAGAACATTCCGATCAAAAGGGAAATAAATGAAGCCGTAAAGAACCACCCTAAAGCCCTGCCTCCTATTCGTCCAACCGATTTTAAGTCTCCCAATTTGGCAATTCCTACTACCAAAGTGGTGAAAACCAAAGGTGCAATAATCATCTGAACCAATCGAATGAAGATAGTAGCCAATAATTTGATGTTTTTACTAAATGACTCTCTGGTACTTTCATCAAAATTTTTAAAAACAAAGACACCTAAAAGGGCACCGAGTACTACCGCAATTAAAATTTGAAAAGTAAGATTGGAAAGTATTGATTTTTTTGGAGTTTGTGTTGTATCCATTTATTTTTGATAGGTTTTGTTTAGTAAATAAAAATCGGCTAAAACCAGGGCAGCCATAGCCTCAACAATAGGAACCGCTCTGGGTACCACACAAGGATCATGACGCCCTTTGCCTTGCTGTTCAATGATTGTATTTTGATTGGTTAAAACTTCTTGAACTTGAATCAAAGTAGCTACAGGTTTAAAGGCTACACGAAAATAAATATCCATTCCATTAGAAATGCCACCCTGAATTCCACCGGAAAGATTGGTTTTGGTCGATCCGTCTTTATTGTATAAATCATTGTGGTCACTGCCTTTCATTCTTGCACCGCAAAAACCACTTCCGTATTCAAATCCCTTGACGGCATTGATTGATAACATGGCCTTTCCAAGCTCGGCGTGCAATTTGTCGAAAACGGGTTCACCCAAACCAATAGGCACATTTTGAATCACGCAAGTTATGGTGCCGCCAACAGTATCTCCGGCCTTGCGAATTTCTTTGATGTAATTTTCCATTTTAGCGGCAGTCTCTAAATCCGGGCAACGAACAGCATTGGTTTCTGTGAGCGAAAAATCCAAACTTTGATAAGGTTTATCAATAAAGATATCGCCAACAGACGAAACAAAAGCATTGATTTTTACGGAAGGCAAAACCTGTTTGGCTATAGCTCCTGCTACAACTCTGCTGGCAGTTTCTCTGGCCGAACTTCTTCCGCCGCCGCGATAATCTCGGATACCGTATTTTTTTTCATAAACATAATCGGCATGACTTGGTCGATAACTGTCTTTAATATGACTATAATCATCGGATTTTTGATTGGTATTCGGAATAACAAAACCTATAGGTGTTCCGGTGGTTTTCCCTTCAAAAATTCCGGATAAAAACTGTACTTCATCAGCTTCTTTTCGTTGGGTAACTATAGCAGATTGACCCGGTTTTCTGCGTTGCATTTCTTTTTGAATGGCCTCAAAATCCAAAACAATCCCGGGAGGACAACCTTCGATAATTCCTCCTAAAGCTACTCCGTGAGATTCTCCGAAAGTCGTGATTTTAAAAAGGGTTCCGTAACTGTTTCCGGCCATAATGAATCGATTTTAAACAAATATAGGGCAAAGTTTAAAAGTGCAAAAGATTATTATTCAAAAGTTAATCCTATGGTAAAGTTAGGCTAACAACTTGTCTTTTAATTTGTGCAACGTTAAATCACATCACTTTGAAAAAAAGAAAACCTGACGTAGTGGTAATTTCCGATGTTCACCTCGGCACTTTTGGCTCTCATGCACATGAACTGTGTTACTATTTAGCTTCAATTAAACCCAAAATATTAGTCTTAAACGGCGATATTATTGACATTTGGCAATTCAGGAAATCTTATTTCCCTAAATCACATTTGAAAGTCATTCAAAAGATTATTGACTTAGCTTCAAAAGGAACAAAAGTATATTACATCACAGGCAATCACGATGAATTCCTACGCAAATTCAGTGATACATCTATCGGAAATTTTAAGGTTTTAGACAAACTGGTTTTAGAACTCGACCACAAGAAAGCCTGGATATTTCACGGCGATGTTTTTGATGCTTCGGTACAACACTCCAAATGGATTGCCAAATTGGGCGGTATTGGTTACGACTACCTTATATTACTTAACCGATTCATCAATTGGTGTTTGAAAAAAATGGGCAAAGAACCTTACTCTTTCTCAAAACAAATAAAAGCTGGTGTAAAAAAAGCGGTAAAACACATTTCAGATTTTGAAACCACTGCTACTGATTTGGCCATTGAAAAAAACTACGATTACGTGATTTGCGGACACATACACGAACCTAAAATTTTGAGAAAAGAGAATAAAAACGGGGAAACTTTATACCTCAATTCGGGTGATTGGGTTGAAAACCTTACGGCACTGGAATACCACAAAAAGCGTTGGAAACTATACCGTTATGAAGAGCATACTGAATTGGAATCCGAAGAAGATGATTTGTTTGAAATGGAAAACTATATTGAGCAACAACTAATTGCCTCCATTATATCTTCTAAAACAACCTAACTTTAACAAAATAATAAGAATACCAAGCGCAATAAAGGCTGATTTTCCTCGTTAAATGAGTATATTTGTAAATAAATAAAAACACTTTTATGAAGAAAATCATTTTATCTGCTTTTATGCTAATTGGATTAGCATTCAGCGCACAGGCTCAAGACATTTCAAAAAATGCTTTAGGATTACGTTTAGGAGACAATGATGGTTTTGGAGGAGAAATTTCATACCAAAGAGGTTTGTCTAAAAACAATCGTTTGGAGTTGGACCTTGGTTGGAGAAACAGTCAAAATGTTGATGCATTTAAATTGGTTGGATTGTACCAATGGGTTTGGAACATTGACGGAGGTTTCAATTGGTATGCCGGAGTTGGTGGTGGTATCGGAAGTTGGAATTACAAGGACAATGGTTTTGATGAAAACGGAACTATACTTTTAGCTGCCGGTGACATCGGAATCGAATACAATTTTGACATTCCACTTCAGCTATCTTTGGATTTCAGACCTGAAATTTATTTTAATTCAGATGATTACAGAGAAGACAGCTTCGGACCGGATATTGCCTTGAGCATCCGTTACCGTTGGTAGTTGATTACAAACAATAAAAAAATCCCGTTTCTACAACAGAAACGGGATTTTTTTATTTGATTACAATAGGTTTTTTAGAATTGATTTTGATAATCGTATAAGGATAACTAACCCCTTCATCATTTAAGTCTGCCTCGGTAACCTTTTGGGTATCTTTTACATAAACCACAATTTCAGTGGGTGTTTCTTCTACTTTCAACACTTTTACCCTATTATAAGATTCTTTTGTCGGTCCGGAATTGAGGATAATGAAACTGCTGTCTGTGGTATCCTCCGATTTAATTTTCTTTCGCAACGTTTCATCGCCTAAAAGCATCATTATTTCTTTAGGTTCAGTAAGGATTTCATAAAACTTGATGTTCGCACCACCATCATTATTGGTAACCAAAACTTCATACAGTGGCAATGGAGCGGTACTTTTAGCCGTAGAACAAGAATACAAAACAACTAGAGTTATTAAAAACGGAATTATTTTTCGCATCGGGTTTCTTTTATGACCTGAATATACAAATTTTCATATAGTGGTAGTATATTTTTAATATCGAACTGTTTGGCAATATTTAAGGCATTAGTCCTGAACTGTTCCAAAGTTTTATCCTCTTTTAAAATCTTTAGCGCATTTTCGGCCATACTATCAACGTCGCCTACATTACTCAAATAACCTGATTCACCGTCAAAATTCACTTCGGGTAAACCTCCCGAATTACTCGAGATGACCGGAACACTCCAAGCCATAGCTTCTAAAGCCGCCAACCCGAAACTTTCGGTTTCCGAAGGCAACAAAAACAAATCCGAATAAGATAAAATTTGATCAATCTCGTTACTGTTTCCAAAGAAAATCACTTTGTCTTGTATGCCTAATTCTTCGCAGAGTTGTTCGGCTTTGGCTTTTTCCGGACCATCGCCAACCATCATCAATTTAGCCGGAAGGTTTTGCTGGACTTTATAAAATATTTTAATCACATCGGGAATTCGTTTTACCTTTCTGAAATTACTGATATGGGTAATAATGCGTTCTTCTTTTTTGGCCATTACTGAGCGTTGACAAGAAATCAAACTTTCATTTCTAATTTTGTCGAGCTCAATAAAATTCGGAATCACATGGATGTCTTTTTTGATATTAAACAGATTGTAAGTGTCGTCTTTTAAGCTTTGTGACACTGAAGTAACCACATCAGATTTATTGATGCTGAAACTTACCGCAGGTTTATAAAACGGATGGTTACCTACTAAAGTAATATCAGTTCCATGAAGCGTGGTTACCATAGGGATAATGATGCCTTCGTCTTTCAACATTTGTTTGGCCATATAACCGGCATAGGCATGCGGAATCGCATAATGCACATGCAACAACTCAATTTTGTACAACTTAACCATGTCTACCAACTTACTCGACAAAGCCAGTTCGTAAGGTTGATAATGAAACAACGGATATTCGGGTACATTAACTTCGTGGTAATGCACATTAGGATTCAAAAGGGCTAAACGCACCGGTTGACGGTAAGTGATAAAATGGATTTCGTGACCACGATGGGCTAATTCGAGTCCGAGTTCTGTAGCAACAACACCGCTACCTCCAAATGTAGGATAGCAAACAATAGCTATTTTCATAAACTGTTTTAGTTGGTACGAATTTAGGGAAAATAGCGATGGGAAATCGTAAAAAAGAGTTAAAGAATTATCGCTCTAACAAAGCATCCTGTATTACTTTCTGAATGTCTTCTCTGATATTTTCTTTGGAAAGCTTGTTGGGCAAATTAGAATCAGGATAAGTGCGATTGGACAAGAAAACATAAACAATTTCTGTTTCAGGGTCAGCCCAAGCTATAGTTCCGGTAAATCCGGTATGTCCGAAACTCGATTTGGAAACGCAACCACAAGTTGGTCCGCCACCACTGATTTGCGGCTTGTCAAACCCTAAACCTCTTCGATTGCCTTCGGTACAAAAATGACAAGTATTGAAGACATCAAAAGTTTCAGGAGAAAAATAAGAAACGCCGCCGTATTGTCCTTTTTGCAAAAACAGCTGCATCATTTTGGCCACATCCAAGGCATTAGAAAAAATTCCGGCATGTCCTGCTACTCCGGCTTCCATAGCGGCTTCCATATCGTGAACATAACCCTGAATGGTGGTTTGACGGAAATAAGTATCTATTTCTGTAGGAGCAATGACGCTTTTATCAAACTTAGTCAAAGGATTGAACAAGGTATTATTCATTCCCAACGTTTTATAGAAGTTATCAGTGGTCAAATTTTCCAATGATTTACCGGTTTGCTTTTCTAAATACTGTTTGAGAATGATGAAGGTAAAATCACTGTACTTATATTCTTTTTTTTCTAGCAGCGGACTGTCGATAATTTGCTTCATAATACTGTCGTGATAATCATCACGCAGGTACAAACTGTCGGAAACTCTTTTGGTAAAACCGGGTTCGAAACTCTTTCTGTAATAACGAACCAAAGGCTTTTTATCGGCACCAACGGTAGTTTTGTAAAACGGAATCCACGCTTGCAATTGTCCATAATGAGACAATAATGTTTTAAAAGTAATTTGGGCTTTATTTGACCCTTGAAAGACCGGCAACATTTCGCCTAAAGTGGTTTCCAAGTTGACTTTCTTCTGGTCATACAATTGGATAACATTAGGCAATGTGGCAATCATTTTAGTCACAGAAGCCACATCGTATAAGTCGGTATTCTTCACTTTAACTTTGTTGTCGTAGGTTTGATAACCAAACGATTTTTGGTATACGACTTTTCCTTTACGCGCCACTAAAACTTGCATACCCGGAGTCATTTTTCCTTCGATGGCTTTGTTAGCTAATTTTTCAATTTGATGCAGTTTTTCCGAACTCATACCAACATTTTCGGGAGTTGCAAACCCTAAACGATTCAGCTTATCAGTTGTTAAGCCATGTCCGGCTGTGAATTCATCATTAATAGAAACCGACAACTTCCCTTTGGATTGGATAGCTCCAAAAATTAATTCCGCCGAGACTTCTTGGGCTATTTCTGCATTTTGATAAGAAACTACAACTCCTTCAATCGCGTCAAAATTTTGAATTTTAGACAACGTATACGGTTTGGTGAAGCAATCCAAAATGACTTTCTTTTGAGCCGCAATTTTATCAATCAATTGCAATTCGGCTTCGGTAAACTCATACGATTTCCACCAAGTTTTATCGGATTTGTGATAACCGATGATGACCGTTTCATAGTCGGTTAATTTCGATACCAACGAATCTGAATTAGTATCGAAAACTTCGGTAACCGCAGTATATTTTTTTAAAGTATTGACAAAAGCACTATTGTTTTCCTCGCCTATTTTGACATAAGCTATCTTTTGATTCAAATTTCGAATAGGTAAAATCCCATCGTTTTTGACTACTGTAACAGCATTTTCGTAAAGTTCGTATTGCAAAGAAAGATTGGATTTCGGATTCAAGTCGTTGTACAAATTAATTTCCTCAACCGGTTTGTATTGGTTCAATCCGGCTTTGAACTTATACCGTAAAATTTTCTTGACCGATTCGGCCAAACGGCTTTCAGAAATCAATCCGTCTTGAAATGCGACTCTGATTTTATCTACAGCCAAAGGCACATTTTCGGCAAAAAGCAAGATGTCGTTTCCAGCTAAAAAGGCTTCCAAATCAATATCGCCGGGCTTTTTGAAATTACTCGCTCCTTTCATATTCAAAGCATCGGTAAAAATCAAACCGTCAAATCCCATTTCATTTTTAAGTAAATTCGTCACAACCGGTTGCGAAATAGAAGTCGGATAACCTTCCCGAGGTTCCAAACTCGGCACATTCAAATGCGCCACCATCACCGAAACCAAACCTTCATCAAACATTCGCTTGTATGGGTAAAGTTCAACTTTTTCGATATAATCCGCCGAAGCATTTACCACCGGTAAAGTATGATGGGAATCTGTAGCGGTGTTGCCATGACCGGGAAAGTGTTTGCCTGTTGCAAAAATACCTTGACTTTGTGTTCCGTTCATTAAAGCGATAGCATGTTCGGCTACGCTGACCTTATTCTCCCCAAAAGAGCGGAAACCAATGATGGGATTTTTGGGATTAGTATTGATATCGAGTACCGGCGCAAAATTAAAATGAACACCCATTCTTTTGCTTTCTTTGGCCATCGCAACGCCCACTTGCTGGACCAACTTCAAGTCTTTAATTGCCCCTAAAGTCATATTAAACGGGTAACGAAAAGTAGAATCTAAGCGCATGCTCATGCCCCATTCTGCATCGATACCTACAAATAAAGGTACTTTGGCTAACGATTGGTATTGATTGGTCAAACGGGCTTGTCTTCGCGGTCCGCCTTGAAAGAAAATCACCCCTCCGATTTTATATTGGCGCACCAATTTTTTGATGGCATTGGTGTGTACAGAATCTTTATTGGAATAAGCCGCTACCATGAACAGTTGCCCGACTTTATCTTCAAAAGTCATTTGATTGTAGATACTGTCAACCCATTGGTTTTCAGAAAAGCTTTCAGGGAAAAAGTTTTTGCGTTCCGATTTGATGTGCGGGATGTAAATCTCTCCATCTTCCGCTATACCGGCTTTGTTCAGGGTCACAACAGATTTTTTCTCTTTGGTAGTCGAACAATTCGTCACCAAAAATAATAAAGCTGTGAATACCACTATTCTGAACAAAAACTGCTTCATGTAAAAAGAAATTAAAAGAAACGACTATGCCAACTCTCAGCAGCCGGAACTTCCCAACTTTCGTTGAATTCTTCGATAGTGTTAACCAAATTATTAAATACAATGGTATTGGCGGTAACCGCTTTTTCTTTGGCCATTCGCTTAAAGTCGATTAGCGATTTGTGGGCAATGTGCTCACCGTTTTTGAAAGTCACATTCATTTTATCCAATAAATCTACTTGGTATTTTTGTTCCAAACTTTGGATAAAAGAAACAGAAGCGTCGATAGAACAACCGGTGGCTTGTTGCACTTCTTGGTTGATAGCTATAATTAGGAATCGATTGTACTTCAAAAGATAAGACGCTTCCAATCCGGTACCATGAGCCGACCAATTCTCGAGAAATGCTTTTAAATCGTTCTCAATTTCAGTCATCTCGTCGTCTGAAAATTTGCGGTTGGATTGGTAAATCCAAATGCGTGATTCTTCGGGTAAATTTTCAAAAGGAACGTACATGGGAATTAAGAATTACAAATTATGAATTACGAATTACAAGTCTTGGGCGTTAGCAATCAATTCTGCAATATCCATTACTTTGACATTGGCTTCTTGTTCTTTGGCTTTGACACCATCGGTCATCATGGTATTGCAAAACGGGCAACCGGCTGCTATGATTTCGGGTTTCGTTTCCAAGGCGTCTTCGGTTCTTTCGATGTTGACCTCTTTGTTACCGGGTTCAGCGTCTTTGAACATTTGAGCGCCACCGGCACCACAACACAAACCGTTAGCACGAGAACGCTTCATTTCTACTAATTCGGCGTCTAACTTCTGAATTAAATCTCTTGGTGCTTCGTAAATGTTATTGGCACGACCTAAATAACACGGATCGTGGAAAGTGATTTTTTTACCTTTGAACTGTCCGCCTTCAATGGTTAATCGACCCGAATCCAACAATTGTTTTAAAAATTCGGTATGATGAACCACTTCGTAAGTGCCACCCAATTCCGGGTATTCATTTTTTAAAGTATTGAAACAATGCGGACAAGCAGTAACGATTTTTTTGGCTTCGTAAGCATTTAAAACCTCGATATTCATCATGGCTTGCATTTGAAACAAGAATTCGTTTCCGGCGCGTTTTGCCGGATCACCGGTGCAGCTTTCCTCGGTTCCTAAAACGGCAAACGCCACGTTGGCTCGGTTTAAAATACGTACGAATGCCTTGGTGATTTTCTTGGCCCTGTCGTCAAAACTACCGGCACAACCCACCCAAAACAATACTTCGGGTTGCTTGCCTTGAGCCATCATTTCTGCCATAGTTGGCACGTTTAATACTTCTGACATAATCAATTTAGATTTAAGATATCAGATATTAAATGTTTAAAATTTAATATCTGATATCTAATATTTGATATTTAATATTACACATGGTGCTCGTCGTCGAACACTTGAATGGTTACTTCTTTATCGACCAAATCGGTGAACTTTCCACGGTAACGCGTGGCTTTTACCAAGTGATTGTCGATCCAATGGTAATTCCCGCCACGTGGTTTTCCGAACAAAATACCATGGTATTTGAATCCGTATTTTTTCAACCAAATCTCAGTATACTCTCTGTGTGCTTCGGTTCTTGAGGTAAAGAAGAAAATGATATGTCCTTCATCGTACCATTTGTTCAATGTGATTAAAGCATCGGGATAAACCTCAGCCGTCAGCATTCTTTCCGGTTCTTCGTTTGGAATATCATCGCAAATGGTGCCGTCAATGTCGATTAGATAATTCTTGATGCCTTCCGGTAAAATTGGACTTAAATGTTGTCCGTTTTGTGTGATGCTTTGCAAGTTCTTGTCAATGTCTTCCGCTTTCATTTTGTTACTTTTTATAGTGTTTCAAATTCATTCGACAAATTCCCAAGCCTCACAATTATGAGAATTTATCTGTTTATAGTTAATTTTCGTCTTTCCAGTTTAATCGGTCCATTTGGTTGTATTGCCAAGGCGCACCGTTGTTTTCAATGTTGGTCATCATCGCATTTAACGATTGTGGCGCGGCACTTTGTTCCATGACCAAGTAGCGTCTCATGTCCATAATAATAGATAACGGACTGATATTTACCGGGCATTCTTCCACACAAGCGTTGCAGGAAGTACAAGCCCAAAGTTCTTCGGTAGTAATATAATCGTTTAACAACGATTTGCCATCTGGTATAAAAACACCTTTGTTGGCATCAATATTTTTACCGACTTCTTCCAGGCGGTCGCGTGTGTCCATCATGATTTTTCGCGGTGATAGCATCTTACCGGTTTGGTTGGCCGGGCAAGACGAAGTACATCTACCGCACTCGGTACAAGTGTAGGCATTGAGTAATTGCACCCAATTTAAATCTTGTACATCGGACGCTCCGAATTTGCTAGGCACTGCATTTTCATCTACCGGTTGGGCCGCAAAAGGATCGGCGTTCGGATCCATCATTAATTTGACTTCTTTGGTAACACTTTCTAAATTGTCAAATTTTCCTTTGGCATTTAAATCGGCAAAGTAAGTATTAGGAAAAGCCAATAAAATGTGTAAATGTTTAGAATAGTACAAATAGTTCAGGAAGATTAAAATCCCAACGATATGCAACCACCACGCTGTTCTTTCGATAATAGTTACAGCTTCTAAAGAAAAGGTGTCCGGAGAAGGCGCTAAAAATCTTGAAATGATATTCCCGGAATTCATATCCTGAAAGTGCAAATCGAAGGCATTCATAATTAAGAACAACGACATCAAGACTACCTCAAAATACAAAATGACATTAGCGTCTTTTTTGGGAGCACCATTCAAATCCGAACTTTTGAATCGGCCTATACTAAGTACATTTCTTCTGATCCAAAAAGCCGCCACCGCCACTAAAACTAATACCGCTAAGACTTCAAACGAACCAATCAGAAAACCGTAAAATCCGCCCATGAAAGAAAATATTCTGTGCGTACCGAACAAACCGTCGATAATGATTTCGAGTACTTCTAAATTGATAATGATAAAACCAACATACACAATTAAGTGTAAAAATCCGGCTATCGGTCTTTTCACCATCTTGGATTGTCCCAAAGCAATCATGGCCATGTTTTTCCATCTTGCTGAGGCATTGTCTGTGCGATTGATATCACGCCCTAGATTAATGTTTCGTTTTAGTTTCTTTACGTTTTGGGCAAAAAAACCAATTCCCGCAACGAGAATAATGGCAAAAAGTATGTTGTCGATGTACAGCATAATATGGTATTTTACTTTTTAAGGCTATCGTTAACCGGTGCTTTGTAAGGTTTGTTTTTCTTACCGAAAAGAGAAACATTCACATAGCGAGTCGGATTCAATCGCAAATCTTGCAGCAATAACTCTAACTCTTTGGAACTTTTGGCAAAATTGTTATACAAGGCTTCGTCTTTGGCTAGCTTGCCTAACGTTCCTTTACCTGCTTGCATATCTGCCATAAGTTTGTCTACGCTAGCCAAGGTTTTCTCCAGATTTTTGACTGTTTGAGCGATATTGGCTTTGGCTAAAGAATCAGACATTTTACTCAAATTGGCGGATGACTTTTCAAAATTGGTCATGGTCGCATTAATTTTCCCTTTATTTTCAGCCAACATGCCATTTACAGTTGCCGAAGCTTCTTTGAACTCAGCCAAAGTAGCATTGAGGTTTTCCAAACTTCCTTTTAGATTTTGTTTGGTTTTTTCGTCTAATACCTGATTAATATTAACCAACATGGTATTGGCGTTTTCCAAAACCTTATCGAGTTTTTCTTTGATAGGTTTGATTTGATTAGAGACTTCTTCGGTTAAACCCAATTTGTTGGCCGACTTTAAAAAATCGCCCGAAACTGCTAGTTCCTGAGTTGCTGTATTGGGTAAAATGGCAATTTGTTTACCGCCAATTGGTCCCGGAGAATACAATTCGGCCACACTATTTTTAGGAATTTTATAATCGCCATTGATTTGAAGTTCTACCAAGGAAGTCCAATCTTTTTGCAATTCGATAGAATTTACTTTCCCAACGGTCAATCCGTTGATGGTTATAGGTGCAGAAGAAACCAAACCGTCTACATTGGCGTATTGTACGTAATATTTATTGTAACTTGATAACAAATCTCTCCCTTTCAAGAAACTGTAACCCCAAATAAACAATAAAATGGAGGCAATTACTAAAATGGCTGTTTTAATTTCTCTGGTAATTTTCAAAGCTGATTTTTTTTGTTACTTACTGTTGACCTTTGGTCTCGAGTGGCAAAGTTAAAATAAAATACTAAAACTCCTTGTTATTATTGTTTTAAAGCTTCTTGTACAGTCACTTTTTTACCGTTTTTGAAAGCGATGACAAAAGCAGAGGTAAATCCTTTGGCTTTGGCTTCGGCTAACAATCTTTTGGCTTCCTCATAATTTGACGTTTCACCATACATGTATTTGTAAAGTGACCCTTCATTAGAGACTGAAATATTGTTCAGTCCTTTGAAATTACTGGGAACCGGATCTAGCTTAGTGCCGCTGGCAGACAATTGTACTTTAAATGTGGCAATGCCCGTATTGGTTACCACCGGATTAGCCTCGGTTTTGGCTTCCGGTTTTTTCACTTCAGGGGTTTTGGTTGTTTTGGTAACCGAAGGAGAATCGACAACTTTACTGTTTTCCACTTTTTGAGAAGGTTTAACTGTCGCATCGCCATCTCCGGCGCCATAGAATTCTTTTTTGTATTTCAGAATGGCGTTGGCTATCGCTTCAGCCATGTCTTGTTGTCCTTGTTCAGAATCCAAACGATTGCCTTCTTCGGGATTAGAGATAAAGCCCATTTCAATCAACACTCTCGGCATATAAGCTTTGTGCAAAACCATAAATGGCGCTTGCTTAACTCCTCTACTTTTAGAACCGGTTTTCATAAAAAACTCTTGTACATTTCCGGCCAAAGCAATGCTGCCTTCCATAAACTCTTCTTGTTGCACAACCAATCCTATGAATGATTCGGGAGATTTAGGATCGAAACCTTGGTATTTTTGTTTGTAATCTTTCTCCATAGTGATTACTTCATTCTCTTTTTTGGCGGCTTCTAAATTGGAAGCGTTTTTAGACAAACCCATTACATAAGTCTCCGATCCGCAAGCAGCGGTATTTTTGTTGGCATTACAGTGAATGGAAACAAAAATATTGGCATCGGCTCTGTTGGCAATGTTGGCACGTTCTATCAAGTCTATAAATACATCCGATTTTCGGGTGTAGATTACCTCAACACCGGAATTTTTTTCCAGAATTTTACCGACTTTAAGTACTACGGCCAAAGCAATGTTTTTTTCGATATGTCCGTGATATACCGCTCCAAAGTCATGATCTCCGTGACCGGCATCAAGAGCGACTTTGAATTTTCCGCCCGATTGTGCTTGAACTATGTTAGTGATGAAAAATAAAATCGTCCCTACTACTACGCTTAATCCTTTCATTGGTTTTATCAATTTCAATATATTTTCTTAATTATTTAATTGCTGAAGTTTTACCGCCGACCACCGTTACTACAAAAGCATCCGGAAATCCGATGTTCTTGGCTTGTTGACACATCTTTTTGGCTTCATTTAAATCGGATACATTTCCATAGAAATACTTATACAAGTTGTTATCAAATGAATACGAAATATCTTTTAAGCCTTTAAAATCAGGAGACGTTACGGCTCTTTTTTTGGAAGAAGCAAAAAGTTGGATTTTAAATTCAGCCTTTCCTTCATCTGCGCCTGATTTTTTTTCAGAGGCCACATCATTTAAAGGCTCTTTAACTTCTACTTTTGAAGATTTCACCACCGGAGTAGAAAAATCTTCGTTGAAACTTTCATTAAAGTTTTCTTTCTTGTAGGCGATAATGGCTTCGGCGATTTGCTTTGCCATTTTCTTTTGACCTTCTTCAGAATTTAAAAACTCTCCTTCTTCTTTATTGGACAAAAATCCTAACTCTATCAAAACACCGGGCATCACGGCAGCATCCAAAACCCATAAAGGTTGTTGCTTTACACCACGGGTTTTTCTGTTAAGGTTATTGGTAAAATTATCTTGTATGGTTGAAGCCAGTGCAATGCTGCTATTCAAATTTTCTTCCTGAATGATTACACGGCCAATCATGCTTTCCGGTTTTTTGGGATCAAAACCTTTGTATGTTTTTTGGTAGTTGTCTTCCAAAAGAATTACAGAGTTCTCTGCCTTAGCTACTTCCAAATTCATATCACTGCGAGACAATCCCATAACGAAGGTTTCTGTTCCGGCCGGTGTTTGATTGGCAACCGAATTACAATGAATAGAAACAAACAAATCGGCATTGATTTTATTGGCTACTTTAGGACGATTCACCAACTCAATAAAAGTATCCGTTTTACGAGTGTAAACTACTTCAAAATCTTTTTCTTTTTCCAATAATTCGCCAACCAACAAAGTAGTTTTAAGAGCAATCTCTTTTTCTACAAAGCCATGATATGAATTGCCTGGATCTTTTCCTCCGTGACCGGCATCTAAGACCACAGTAAATTTTGCACTCTTAGACTGACCATAAGTCACAGAAAGACAAAATGAAAGCAACAATAAAAATATATTTCTGTTTGTAAACAAAAGCATTACATCTAAAAGTTAATTTTAATTAAAACCGAAAGGTTATAAAATCAATATTTCGTTATTTTTGACCGAAAATATTGTTTAAGTTTGCCACGTCAAAAATCAAGCCATATTTCTACAAAAATAGCATTAAACCTTTGCAAAGAAACTTATTTTATATCGTTTTTTTAACAATTTTCCTAACAGTAGGAAACCACCAAATATACCCTCAAGATTCACCTTCAAAAAGCGGAAGCTTTCCGGCTAAAAACCAAACAGATAGCGCAAAAACAGTCATAACAGATTTGACAAAAGTTATAGACTCCACCCAAAAAGACAGCCTAAAACCCAAAAAAGCTTTACTGGAAGACAAAATCAAAAGAAAAGCGGTTGATTACGAAAAAATAGATCAAAAAAAGAAACAAATCACACTATACAACAAAGCTGAAGTTTATTATCAGGACATTGAATTAAAATCGGGTATTATTGTTATTGATTATCAAAAAGACGAAGTATATGCCGGAAGAATCAAAGACTCAACCGGGAAATATACCCAATTACCGGTTTTTAAGCAAGGGAACAATGTTATAGAACCGGACTCAATTCGATTTAACTTCAAAACCAAAAAAGCCTTGGTTTGGAATTCACGCACGGACCAAGGAGAATTTAAAGTAAAGGCAGCCATCACTAAAAAAGAAAATGATTCTGTTTACTTTATGAAAGGTGCTCGTTTTACGACTTCCACCGACATTGAAAATCCCGAATACTATTTCCAAACTAATAAGGTTAAACTCGTTCCCGGTAAAAAAGTAGTGGTGGGTTTGACCAATATGGTCATTGCTGATGTGCCAACTCCTTTGGCTTTGCCTTTTGCCTTTTTTCCTATGACTGAAAAAGCCAGATCAGGGCTAATTATGCCAACCTATAACGACAGTAATACTAGAGGGTTTTCCTTGCAAAATGGTGGGTATTATTTTGCGTTGAGTGATTATTATGATTTGGCCATTCTGGGAGATTATTATACCAATGGAAGTTATGGCTTTCGTTTCGAATCATCCTATGGAAAGCGATACAAATTTAATGGTAATGTAAATTTTCGTTTTGAAAACCTCATCAACAGTGAAAGAGGATATCCTGATTATGCCAGAAGCAATATATACAACATCCAATGGTCACATTCTCAAGACAGTAAATCGAACCCCAATTCGAGGTTTTCTGCCTCTGTGAACTTAGGAAGCAGCACCTATTTTCGTCAATCTTTGAACCAAATCAATGTTGGATCTACCTTAAACAATACTCTTAGTTCGTCTGTTTCGTATTCCAAAACATTTAATTCTATCCCACAGGTTAATTTGTCCTTAACAGCAACACATTCCCAAAATACAAATACTGAGCAAATCAACATGACCTTGCCGACACTCCAAATGAGTGTAGATCGTTTGTTTCCTTTTGCCCCTAAAGAAGGTACCAAAAAAGGTTTTTTTAAAAACATCAACTTACAATACAACTTAAGAGGGGAAAACCGAATTCAAACCACAGACTCCTTGTTTTTCAAACCGGAAATGTTTAAAAACGCCCTGTTGGGTTTCCAACACAGTATACCATTGAGCACCAATTTTAAAGTCTTTAAACATTTTAGCGCTACAACTTCTGTTAACTATAATGAAGTTTGGTATTTTAAAACCATTCAAAAGCAATTTGACGCTACACAAAATTCGGTTATCAATAACGAAGTAAGAGGCTTTGATGCCTTTAGAACTTACTCTTTTTCTGCCGGTTTAGGAACCACCATTTACGGTACTTTTAATTTTGGAGAAAAGAAAAAAATTCAAGCGATCAGACACGTCATGCGTCCGAACATTTCGTACAGTTACACCCCTAGTTTCTCAAAATACTACGATACTTACGATCCGGATGGCAGCGGTACCATGTTAAAAGAATATAGCCGATTTGAAGGTGGCATTTTTGGCGCTCCCGGACAAAATATGTCTAATAACATTGGTTTTAACTTAAGCAATACTTTTGAAGCTAAAGTAACCGATAAAGATTCGACGAATACAGAGCCGAAGAAAATCATGTTGCTAAATAATTTAAACTTTTCAACCAGTTATGATATCTCTGCCGATTCTTTACGTTGGGCTCCAATGCGAATTAGCGGCGGTACTCAAATTTTGAATCAAAAAATGAATATTAACTTTGCGGCCACATTAGATCCTTACGCCATAAACAATTCCGGGAGACGTATTAACACTTGGAATATTGACAATGGTGGCAGTTTGTTTAGAATGACAAGTGCTAATTTGACATTGAATTATTCATTCTCCAGTGCAGATGGTAATGATCAAAAGAAAAATCCGCAAGGACAAAGAAACGGTGGTCGTGAAGATGATTTGTTTGGAACCAATACTGATTTGAGTGACAGGCGACAGAGTCAGTTTGATGATGATGACGGAAAAGAAGCTACACCTTCGCAATTGTTTCAGTACAAACTGCCTTGGGATATGAATTTGGCATACGCACTAACCTATTCCAACATTAATAGAGAGCAAAAAATAGTAGGAAACTCTCTGATGATTTCAATGAATACCGATTTAACCCCAAAGTGGAAAATAGGAGTCTCTACCGGATATGATTTTGTACAACAAGGAGTTACCTTTACACAATTTCGCTTCGAACGTGATTTATTAAGCTGGCGAATGGATTTCAACTGGGTTCCTTTTGGGGATAATGCCTTTTGGGGATTTTTCATCGGAATAAAATCAGGAGTATTAAGCGATATTAAGTGGGACAGACGCTCACTTCCGGACAGAACTTTGAGATAATCTAAATCACGAATCATGAGTGAAAAAAAAATAATTTATACAGACAAGGCACCGGCACCGATTGGCCCATACAATCAGGCGGTTTTGGTTGGAAATACTTTATATACTTCCGGTCAAATTGCTTTAGACCCGAAAACAATGGAATTGGTTTTAGACGATATTGAAACCGAAACCAAACAAGTAATGGAAAATATGAAAGCGGTTTTAGCAGCGGCCGATATGACTTTTGAGCATGTAGTTAAAACGACCATTTTTATTATGAATATGGGCGACTTTGCTCGAATTAATGCTGTTTACGGGAGTTACTTTGACGAAAATACAGCTCCGGCAAGAGAAACAGTACAAGTAGCCTGTTTGCCAAAAAATGTCAATGTAGAAATCTCGATGCTTGCTATAAAATAGTGCCTTAGAAAAACAAATTACCCATAAAATCCTTTGTCAAGACGAAGGATTTTTTATTTTAATTCATCTAAACCTAATAACAGCAATTGCGCTGTGGCTTCATTGGTGGCTAACGGTATATTGTGCACATCACAAATTCGAATGAGCATACTGATATCCGGTTCGTGCGGATGGCTTGAATTCGGATCTTTAAAAAACAAAACCATTTTGGTTTTCCCTTCGGCAACACGCGCCGCAATTTGAGCATCTCCTCCTAAGGGTCCGGAAAGCATTTTTTTAACTTTAATGCCAACCGCTTCCACTTTGCTGCCGGTGGTTCCGGTAGCAATGAGTTTGATGTTTTCTTTTTCCAGTATGTGTTTGTTCTTGTTAATGAACTGCACCATTTCGGCTTTCTTTCCGTTGTGTGCAATGATGGCAATTTCCATACAATTACTTTTCGGTAAAAATAAAAAATCCCGACGAATCGGGACTTTAAAATGATTATTTGTTCAAAATGTGATACGCAATCAAGCCGTCGATGGGTCTGCGCAACACATTTCCAATTTTGATGTCGTATTTGGCTAAAATCTGTTCTAATTCATCCTTCAAATAGAAGGCAATTGACCCTACGAAATGCACTGGAACTTCTTTACAATTGTCAAACTGCATGATGTAGTTTTTTACAAAAGACTTTAATTCTTTTTTGATAATTCTTTTGCAAAATTCATTGTCTTTGTGTTTGATAATGAACTTAGCGAAGGTGGCTAAATAAGCATTCGGATTGGCTTCTTTGTACAAATTAGCTTTAATATAATCGGCATCTAAGTTGTATTCTTCTTCGAATTCTTTAGCCAATTCTTTGGGCATACTATTGAAATAATAGCCTCTTATTAAATGTCTGCCGAAGCGATTTCCTGAACCATCATCCATAGCAATATATCCCAACGACTGCACTTTTTGATGCAACACTTTACCGTCAAAATAACTGCAATTTGAACCGGTACCTAAAATACAAACTATGGCTTCTTCGTCTTTTGGTGTTGTGGCATAAACTGCTGCATAAGTATCTTCGTGCACCGAAACTACAGCGTTAGCAAAATACTTTTCGAATACTTTCGTAAGGAAATTTTTCATTCGATCAGTACCGCAACCGGCGCCATAGAAAAACAAATGAGTAGCTTTGTCTTTATTGTGTTCTATATCAAATTTATCATCTAATCGATGGATGATTTCTTCTTCATCAAGCACTTCCGGATTCAACCCTAAAGATTGTGTGGTAAAAAGTACTTTTCCGTTATCGTCAATGGCAATCCAATCGGCTTTGGTAGATCCACTGTCAACTAGTAATTTCATATTATTTTAGAGAATAGAAAATAGAAAAAAGAATATAGTCAATTGCTTTTTTACTATTGGTTAGTTGTTCCGCTTCGTTACATACAATTATGTTTCGAATTGGTTGATTTAAACAAAAATAGAGTAAAGTTTCAGATTTTAATCTATTCTCTTTACTCTATTTGCTATATTCTTATTTTAGGTTGGCAATGTGTACCGATAAATCGATTAGTTTGCTGGAATATCCATACTCATTATCATACCAAGAAACCAATTTAAAGAAAGTTGAATTTAAACCGATTCCGGCTTTTGCATCAACAATTGAAGTTCTTGAATCACCTACAAAATCTTGAGAAACTACATCATCTTCTGTAAAGCCCAATATACCTTTCATTTCGTTTTCTGAGGCTTTTTTCAATACTGCCATGATTTCATCATAGTTTGTTTCTTTGGCTAATTTTACAGTTAAGTCAACCACGGAAACGTCTACAGTTGGCACACGGAATGACATTCCGGTTAATTTTCCGTTCAAGGAAGGGATTACTTTACCAACGGCTTTAGCAGCACCGGTAGAAGAAGGAATAATGTTTACACTTGCGGCACGTCCGCCTCTCCAATCTTTACGTGAAGGTCCGTCGGCAGTCATTTGTGTAGATGTTGTGGCGTGAACAGTAGTCATCAAACCTTCTACAATTCCGAAATTGTCATTGATAACTTTGGCTAATGGAGCCAAACAGTTGGTAGTACAAGAAGCATTAGAGACTACTGTATCAGTAGGTTTAACTTCGTGGTGATTTACACCCATTACGAACATAGGTGCATCAGCTGAAGGAGCAGAAATAACTACTTTTTTGGCGCCACCGGCAATGTGTGCTTGGGCAGTTTCTACAGTAGTGAAAAATCCTGTACATTCGGCTACTACATCAACATCTACTGAGGCATCATCCCATTGGATTAGTTTCGGGTCTCTTTCTGCCGTTACACGGATAAATTTATCATTTACAAAAAGTTTTCCGTCTTTAACTTCTACTTTTCCGTTGAAACGACCGTGAACTGAATCGTATTTTAATAAGTAAGCCAAATGATCTACATCTAACAAATCGTTGATGGCTACAACTTCTACATTATCTCTGTTAAAAGTTTCTCTGAAAACAATTCTTCCAATTCTCCCGAAACCGTTAATTCCTAATTTTACTTTTGACATTTTATCTGAATTTCTGATTTAATTAATTTAATATTGATTTTTTGATATTGATTAAGTAGACATGATATCTGACACTCGCAACAACTCTCTGTCGATTTCCGAATGGCCTTTGATGGCTTGTTCTAGCGGTGTTAACTCAATTTTATCGGCCAATACGCCTACCATAAAATTGGTTTTGCCTTCTAGTAATGATTCCACGGCTTTTACTCCTAATCTTGAAGCCAAAACCCTGTCATAACAAGAAGGTGAACCACCGCGTTGCATGTGACCTAACACAGACACTCTGATGTCGTATTCCGGTAAGTGTTCTTCGATGTAATCTTTAAGTTGAAAGACATTTTTTCCCATCTTCTCTCCTTCTGCCACAACCACTATACTAGAAGATTTTCCGGAAGCTTTACTTTTTTGTAATGATTCTAAAAGTCTCTCTAAACCTAAATCTTCTTCGGGTATCAGAATCTCTTCTGCTCCGGCTCCGATTCCGGCGTTCAAAGCAATATGCCCTGCGTCTCTTCCCATTACTTCTACAAAAAAGAGTCGGTTGTGTGAACTGGCTGTATCTCTGATTTTATCAATACATTCAACAACAGTATTTAAAGCAGTATCGTAACCAAGTGTATGACTGGTTCCAAAAATATCATTATCAATAGTACCGGGAATTCCCATCACCGGGAAGTTGAACTCATTGTTAAAAACTTCAGCACCGGTAAACGAACCGTCACCTCCAATAACTACTAAAGCATCTACTCCCGCATTTTTAAGGTTTTGGAAGGCTTTTTGGCGCCCTTCAACCGTCATGAATTCTTTAGAACGAGCCGATTTTAAAATTGTGCCGCCTTTGTTAACTATATTATTAACGCTACGAGGACCCATTTCTTTAAAATCGCCTTCAATCATACCTTGATATCCTCTGTAAATCCCGATGCACTCAACATTGTGAAAAGCACATGTTCTTACTACAGAACGGATAGCGGCATTCATTCCGGGAGAATCACCTCCGGAGGTAAGTACTCCTATCTTTTTTATATTATTAGACATATTTGATGTATTAAAATGTAAAATTAGCAAAGAGAGTGTAGTTTTTTACCCATATTATCAAGATATTAATAATATGACTAAAATTCAATCGTTTTCGTTGATAAGTTTTTTATTTGATTAACCTAAAAGAAAGTGAAAGACTAATCTTCGGTAGGAACAGCTTCTTTATTGGAGGTCGGTTGAGATTTCTTTTTGTCTTTATCGTCGGACGTTTTTGACTTCATATTCATCCCATCCGGAAGCATATCAGAATCGTGATCATCATGGTTAGCGGTTTTAACCCTGTCGATTTTAGCTTTCTTGAAGATTTTATTGATAAGTTCTTTCATAGTGTCAAAATCGACCTCGTATGACATCCCAATTCCTTGTGTATACCCAATTCCTTGACCGATATAAGTGATGTCGTTTTCACGGTTAAACACTCTTACATTAAGCGTTCCGTCTTCATTAACCCGGTATTGCACTTCTACATCTCCAACAATAGCCGTTTCGGAAATACCGCCGACAGGAACTCCTACTTTACCATTAACTGTGATACGATCGTTGATTTTAGAGGAAACCGTTACGCCAATTCTTCCATCAGTTTGTTGCCCTGTTGCAGTTCTATCTGCCACAACATATTCAGGTGCAATTGAAATTTTATCATTATCCCCGGAAAAAATTTCTTTAAAGAGACTGCTCGCTTTCTCGTACAAGTTATTGGACAACTGGTTTTGATTGACACCTTCCTGACTCAAAAAGCTACCCGTTGACAATAAATACAATGCTTGCGTTTGACGTTTGTCTTTATCATCCAGTTGGTATTGAATTTCAGACTTCAAAGTACTTCCTACTGTTGGGAAGTTGATATTAAAATCGGGTTCAGGATTTGATAAACTTCCTTTAACGCCAATCACAACCTCTACATCAACTTTTTTATTAAATGAAGGATTATCAATAAGAACTGATGGGTTGGCTGTGGTTATGTAAACCGCTTCTAAATTCAATGTTGCTGCCATCGGATCACCTGCCCAAATGATAGAACCACCTTTTTTAACTTCAAATTTCTTATCGATTAAACCGCCGTATTTAAAATTATAGGATCCTTCCAAAGCAATAAAATCCCCGAACATTTCAAATTTTCCCATGGTATTGATTCGGAATAACAATGTTCCGTATCCTTTTCCTTTCATACCATGGCCGGAATCGCGATCCAAAATTACTTCAATATCAGCCTCTTTGGTAATCTCGAAATTGAAGTCTAATTCGAGTCCGTTATACTTTTTATTTTGAACTATTTTATCCTTACCGTTTTTGATCTTTTCCTCCGGTGTTTTGAAATGGATAAAACTATTTTCTTCTACAGATTCCGCTTCATTGATCGGAATTTTGATGTTAGTTCCTTTAGCCGATTCAGCATTTACCGATATCATTAAACTTTCTGTAGGGCCTTTAATCGTTGCCGAACCATTCATAAAGGCTTGCCCAAAATAAGCTGCCTCTTCATAATCTTTGGTGTTAAGGGCTAGCAAACGGTTTGAATTTACCGCTAAATCCAATTGCCAATCTGCAAACTGTTTGTGTTTAATAAATCCACTCAAACTTCCTTGGGTGTCAAATTTGGTATCGGTGATTGTGGTTTCGCGAATTATAAATTTATTCTCCGTAACATCTACAATTGCGTTATTGGCGAATTGATAATCTGTATTCAAATACGGAATGGACAATCCGGCTTCGTTTATAAAGAGTCGGCCATTGTAATCCAAACTATTAATATTACCGTCAATTCGGGCGTTACCGGAAGCAAATCCTCGTATATTAGTAATTACATCGCCTCCAATTTTACTCAAAATTCCCAAATTAAACTTGTCAAAATTGAGGTCAACATCCAATAAAGTTTGGTCGTCTACAATTTCAAGTTTACCATCAGCTTCAAAAGAATCGAAGTTTTTATTTTCTAAGTTAGAGGTCAGATAGAATTTTTTAAGCGATTCGTCTCCCGAAATATTCAAATTCAGTTGTCCCAAAGCAATGTCGTTGACCGAAAGGCTATCAATCTGCAAAGTTGATGTTGGTTGAAAAACAGTATTGGTTTGTTTGAAATTGATTTTCCCATCCAAAACGCCATCGAAACGGAACTTCTCTACGTCGGGCGTGACTTTATTCAAATTGACATCTTTAAAAGACAATTGGAGATCTTTATTGACTTTATCCGCTATCAAACCTACAAAATTGATGGTTTGATTTTCGTGCGAAAGTACCAAATCTTGAAAAGAAAAATTAGTGAGCTTTTTGTCGAAAACAATCTTATTATCTTTCAAATCATCCTCTTCATTGAGATACCACAAATAGTCTTTAAACTGCAACTCCGATTTTGTAAATCCAACTACATTATTGTTCTCTTTGTTGATGGTGTGGTAAAAATTGAGATTGTAAAAATCAAGTCCTTTTTTACCACCTTTGAATTCGGTTCTGAATTGTAAGGTATCTTTTGAGAAGGTATTAATCATAGTAAAATCCCTAATTTTGTAATGCTTTGTCTTGATAGAATCCAACTGCACATAAGCATTATATAATGGGTTTTGGTTGTCAACTTGCAGCAATACATTATCAAAAACATTATCGTAAGCAGTGACTTGTTTGGCGTTAAAATTAAGATTGAAATTTTTGCTGTCGGAACCAATATTGCCTTTTAATTGAGTATCGGATGATAAGGAAATATCAGGATTGAAAATCTCGATAATCTTACTGTTAATATCAAAATCAAACCTCATGTATTGTCCCGGAATAATCTTATTAGGCTTGTAATTGGCATAAAAACTACCCAAAGAATTTTCTACCATTTTTTGAACCTGATTGAACTTGTATTTACCCACTACAGCGCCTTGAATAGCATCGGGCGAATTGATAACAATTGTGCGTTCACCACTTTGGTCAAAACTAGAGTTGATTTCCAACAAATCAAGAAAATAGATATCTTTTTTGTTTTGGTACGAAGCATTGGTCAACACCAAATTCCCTTTCAAATTATCAAAAGAATTCCCGGTCGCCTTCACTACAATATCACCTTTAAAAACGGCTATAGAATCTTTAAGAAAATTGAGTTTGTCCAGATTTACGTAGTCAATTTTACTATGGAAATCGTAAATGTTTTCCTTGGCAGACAAATCTACTGTACCGTTAAAATCCATATACAAATTAGGATCATTGGCAATCACCTTTCCTGAAAAAATAGGTTGCTTGAACTTCCCGTCAACAATAATATTGCTGTAAGTGTAATTGTTAAATTTCAGTTTGTAAATGTCACCTACAAAAGTTGTATTAAGGTATTTTTGGGTAAATCCTTTACCGTCTATATCCAAATCCAGACTTGCTTTACCAACAGTTTTATCGTTGATGAGTGTTCCGATATCAAAATTGTCCAAGATGACATAACCCTTGTATTCTGCGTTATCGATGTTGTCTATGTTCGACATTTTTAAATTGGATTCTACCAAGCCCAAAGCCGTATTCATGACAAAATCGGCATCGATATGCTTTTGCGTTACTTTCGCCTGACCTGTAAAATGAAATTGGCCGAGCTTTTGCAAAGATGTTGGCAATTTTTTTCCCAAAATATTGGGTAAGAGCTTAGTCAAATCGTTGTAATTGGAAGTGATTTTATCAAAATCGCCCTTCATATAAAACGCTCCGGGACTTCTCGGAAACAAGTTTTTGAAGTTGACATCACCTTTGATAATCGAGTTGTTATTGTCTTTTAAATACAGATTGGTAGCTACAAAATCATTCAAAGTTCCTTTGATTTTTGATTTCAAAAAGAAAGTCTTGTTTTTTCCCAATTCAGCATAGAAAAACCGAATATCATTTGTGGATAATGTAGCTTTATCCAGTGCCACATCAAAAAGCACTTTGTTATTAAAATTGCTGAAGTCTTTGTTTTCTCGGCTGTAGCTCAGGATTACTTTGCCTTCCAAATACGATTCATCCGTTTTGAGTTTTAAGTTTTCTAAACTGATGTTCTTCTTGGTGTAGCCAAAATCGGAAGTTAAGTTTTTCACCCACAAACCGCGATGGTCTTGAAACGACATCTCGGCAATTTCAGTTGTAACATTCGGTCCCTTGATTTTAAATTGTTTTAAATGCGCATTGAGTTTGGTGAAATCGACATCTTTAGGAACTACTCGATTGTAGTCGGTAATCGTAAAGCGAGAATTTTTTACATAAACATTAGCCGAAGTCATTAAAAACTTTCCTGAACCGGGTTTACCATCGTCAAAAGCAGCCACAAACAAATCTAAATTAGTGTCTTTTTCCTTTTTGTAGTTGACAATATTTAATGTCAAACCATCGAAACGCAAATCCCCAAACCTAAGCTTGCCATCGACCAAATTCTTAAAATCTAAAATACTGGTTTTAATTCTGTCCGCATAAATCAAAGTGTCGTTGTGATGGTCTAATACCAAAACAGTTTTAAGTTTTACACCACCAAAAAAGGTAATAGCCACCTCATCGATATTGATATTAGTGCCGAAATCCTTATTGAGTTTATCAGTTGCGTAATGGGCAATTTTAGTTTGAACCACCGGTAGCGAAAGTGCAATAGCCAACAAAAGAAACAGCAACAGCAGCACTGCTAAAGTGCGCAATACAATCTTTCTGACTTTAATGAGCTTGCTATTTTTTTTATTTTTTTCCAAATGGTGTACTGACTTGGGAAAGAAAATTACCTTTGCAAAAAATCAGTACTTTTGATTTTTTGTAGGCTTGTCAAATATAAATCAAAATTTGTGCCTTTTATGCATACCGAAGAAGTTTTTATTCTGGCCATTGAAAGTTCGTGCGACGACACAGCTGCTGCGGTTTTACGCCATGACAAAGTATTGTCTAATGTGGTGGCTCGACAAAGCATTCATGAAGAATACGGTGGCGTGATTCCTGAGTTGGCTTCACGCGCGCACCAACAAAATATAGTGCCGGTGATTGATGTAGCTTTGAAAAAAGCCGGAATAACCAAGGAACAACTTTCGGCTATAGCTTTTACGCAAGGTCCGGGTTTGATGGGTTCGCTATTGGTTGGTTCTTCGTTTGCAAAATCATTGGCTATGGCATTGAACATTCCGCTGATTGCCGTAAATCACATGCAAGCGCATATTTTAGCGCATTTTATTGACGAAGAAGGTTTTGACAAACCTGAGTTTCCGTTTTTAGCGTTAACCATTTCAGGTGGACATACCCAAATTGTTAAGGTAAACGATTACTTTTCAATGGACATCATTGGAGAAACTACCGATGATGCTGTGGGTGAGGCTTTTGATAAAACAGCAAAAATTCTAGGATTACCTTATCCCGGTGGTCCGTTGATTGACCAATTCGCCAAAGAAGGAAATCCGAAAAAGTATACTTTTACCAAACCTAAAGTAGAAGGATTAGACTTTAGTTTCTCGGGCTTAAAAACCCAAATTTTGTACTTTATTCAGAAAAATGTACAAGCCAATCCGAATTTTGTCGAAGAAAACAAACACGATATTTGTGCTTCGGTACAAAACATCATCATCGAGATTTTGATGGGCAAACTAAAAATGGCGGTGGCCCAAACCGGCATTAAGCAAATTGCCATTGGCGGCGGGGTTTCGGCTAATTCGGGTATTCGCAATACTTTAAAAGCTGCTGAAGGAAAATACGGTTGGAAAACTTTCATTCCGAAATTTGAATATACAACCGATAATGCCGCCATGATTGGCATTGTAGGTTATCAAAAATATTTACAAAATCAGTTTTCCGATTCGTCTGTAGTATCTAAAGCCCGTATTGAATTTTAAGCCATGCAATTATTCTATAATCCAAGCATCAACGAAACAGCAACTTTTTTTGTATTCGACAAAGAAGAAAGCAAGCACATTGTAAAAGTGTTGCGCAAAAAAGAAGGCGATATATTGTTTGTTACCAATGGATTAGGTTTTTTATTTACCACAGAAATTACTATAGCCTCCGACAATAAATGCACTGTTAAAATCAATTCTGTTGAATTCCAAGAAAAGCCAAAATTTCACTTGCATATGGCGGTAGCGCCTACCAAAATGAACGAACGTTACGAATGGTTTTTGGAAAAAGCCACTGAAATCGGAATACAGGAAATAACGCCAATCATCTGTGAACATTCGGAACGAAAAATAATCAAAACCGATCGGTTTCAGAAGATTTTGGAAAGTGCTATGAAACAATCATTACACTATTATTTGCCTAAATTGAATGAGCCAATCAACTTTAAAGAGTTCATCAAGAAAGAGTACAGCGGTCAAAAGTTCATCGCCCATTGCGAGGAAGCCGATAAAAAATCATTGAAAAACGAATTGCAAACGGAAAAAGACGTGCTGATTTTGATTGGTCCGGAAGGCGATTTTTCTGTTAAAGAAATCCAATCGGCACTTGAGCAAGATTTTATTCCTGTATCTTTGGGACAAACGCGTTTGAGAACTGAAACAGCTGCTGTAGTAGCTTGTCATAGTGTAGTATTTAAGAATGAAGATTAACGATTTTTGATTTCAGATTTATGAAAAAAATAGGTTTGCTTTTTTTATTGGTGGTTTCTATGGGATTTTCTCAGGAAATTGCGCTTTTAAAATACAATGGCGGCGGCGATTGGTATGCCAATCCAACCTCATTACCTAACTTAATTAAATACGCCAACCAAACCATCAACACTAATATCAAATCGAAACCCGCTACAGTGGAACCCGGAAGTCCGGATATTTTCGGCTATCCTTTTGTACATATGACCGGCCATGGCAATGTGGTTTTTAGTGATGCCGAAATTGTGAATCTTAGAAACTATATGCTCTCAGGAGGTTTTTTACATGCTGATGACAATTACGGAATGGACCAATACATCCGCCGAGAAATCAAACGTATCTTCCCTAATCAGGATTTGATTGAAATACCGGCCAATCATCCCCTTTTTCAAAAACCCTTTTTATTTGCTTCGGGTTTACCCAAAATTCATGAACACGAAAACAAAAGACCTCAAGCTTTTGGTGTTTTTATTGAAAATCGTTTGGTGCTTTTATACACTTATGAATGCGATTTAGGTGACGGTTGGGAAGATTTTGAAGTGCATAATAACCCCAAAGAGGTTAGAGAAAAAGCATTGAAAATGGGTGCAAACATTTTAAACTACATATTCAACAACTAAAAAAGAAACTAATTTCTTTCATTTTTTCCTATTATTTTGAGTAATCCTTAAAAAAAAAGTGCTGTTCATCGATTTGTTGAAAACTTACTTTGTTTTATTTTTATCATATTGAGTAATTCTACAAAATTGCAGTAACTATTTAACCAAATTAATGTAGAATTATGAAAAAAATCTGTTTATCATTAGCAGCTTTGTTGTTATTGTTTTCTTGTCAAGAGGATGAAAAAACGGTTAACACTGATGCAAGAGTATCTAAAAGAACCTGTGTTTCAAACGAAGTGTTAGAAAGACAATTAAAAGAAAATCCCGAATTGGCGATCAAAATGAACCAAATCGAAGATTTCACAATGAACACTATGACAAATGGCCGTTTAGTTAACGGTAGAATTGAAATCCCGGTGGTTTTCAATGTATTGTATCGCACAGCATCAGAAAATATTTCAGATGCACAATTACAATCACAGCTTGATGTTTTAAACGCAGACTTCAATGCTACCAATTCTGATTTCAACCAAGTTCCAACTTTATTTTCAGGCGTAAAAGCTAACGTAGGGATTACTTTCGTGTTAGACAGAGTAATCAGAAAAGCTACTACTAAAACTTCTTGGGGAACAAGAGATGCAATGAAAAAAAATAAGCAAGGCGGTATTGATCCGACTACTCCAACTACCAAATTGAACTTCTGGGTTTGTACCATTGGTGGCGGAATTTTAGGATATGCTCAATTCCCCGGAGGTGCCTCTTCAACTGATGGTGTTGTAGTTGACTCTAAATATGTTGGGGTAACCAGTAATTCAGGTTCGGCTTATCCTTACAATTTAGGTAGAACTGCTACTCACGAAGTTGGTCACTGGATGAACTTACGTCACATTTGGGGTGATACTACTTGTGGAAGCGATTTAGTTGCCGACACACCTACTCACAATACGGCTAATTACGGAGTGCCGACTTATCCTCATTACAGTACTTGTACAGGAACTCCGGTAGAAATGACTATGAACTATATGGATTATACAGACGATAGAGGTATGTACATGTTTACAACCGGTCAAAAAGCCAGAATCAACGCCATCTTTGTTTCAGGCGGCGCCAGATTCTCTTTCGCACAGCCATAATTTTATTTTTATAAATGGAAAAACTCGTTTGGTTTACGCAACCAGACGAGTTTTTTTTTTACTTTTAATCCAAATTAAAAATCATGGTCACTTCAAAAACAATTGCATTGGGAATAGCCAAAGGTGTTGGTATTATTGTTTTGGCTGCACTTGCCTTATACTTTCTTTATCAAATTCAGGCTGTTATCATTTATTTAGTGGTGGCTTTTATTCTTACCTTGATTGGAAATCCTATCCTTGACTTCTTTAAGAGAAGATTAAAGTTCAGTCACCTTATGGCTACTATCGCCACTTTAGCCATTTTTTTATTGATGATTTTCGGATTAGTATTAATGTTTATCCCGTTAATTGCTGATCAAGGAAATAACTTATCATTATTAAACTCTCCCGAAATCGAAAAAAACACGCTGGAACTGTTTGACAAAATAGCGCTGTATTTGGAAAATCACAATATCGATTCTGTTAAAATTTTTAAAGAAGCCAACCTCAGTTCTAAACTGAATTTTAGCTTTATTCCGAATTTATTCAATGCCATTATCGGCACCGTCAGTTCCTTAGGCATTGGAGTCGTTTCAGTGTTATTTATTACATTCTTCTTTCTTAAAGACCGCATTGCTTTTATCATCAGTGCTAAAGAATTAATTCCGGATGCCCAAGAGGAAAAAATATTGAACTCCTTCGACAAAATTTACACCTTGCTGTCTCGTTATTTTATAGGCTTGCTAATACAACTTTCGATAGTTTTTGTGTTGTATTTAATTGTACTATTAATTTTTGGCGTTGAAAATGCAGTCGTGATTGCTTTTCTCTGTGCCATTTTAAACATCGTTCCATACATCGGACCGCTAATTGCATCGGTAGTTGCAGCGATTTTAACTATGTTGGGAAATTTAGGCAGCGATTTTCAAACCCAAATGCTTCCCTTGACGATTTATGTGATGATTGGTTTTTGGATAGTGCAACTGATAGACAACAACGTTACTTCGCCTATCATCTTTTCTAAAAGTGTGAGTTCGCATCCGTTGGAAATCTTCTTAATTGTATTGATTGTAGGCTATCTTTTCGGAATCATCGGAATGATAATCGCCATCCCTTTTTACACCATCCTGAAAGTTTTCGGAAAAGAATTTTATCCCGAAAATAAAATCATCCAATTGCTAACCAAACACATTTAGCATGGATTATTCCATATTGACCGAAGTCATACAAAACTTTATCAATCAAAATATTACGGCAGATGTTTCAAAATTGGCTTTGCAGAAAAACCCTTTTCCAAATGTCAATTGGACAGAGCTCTTGCAACAATTAGCCGCAAAGCAAAAGGCAGAAACCAAGCTCCCAACTTGGTTCCAAACGCATAATATTTATTATCCGAGCAAAGTTTCCGTAGAACAAACCTCTTCCGAAAAAACAGCGAAGTTCAAATCAGAATTGGTTTCGGGGGAAGCACTAATTGACTTGAGCGGCGGTTTTGGTGTCGATGATTTATACTTTGCAAAACAATTCAAGCAAGTAACACATTGCGAAGTTGACGAGCAACTCTCCGAAATTGTTCGTTACAACTTTAGCCAACTTAAGGTTTCCAACATCAACTGTATTTCGGGCGACAGCGAAACTACTTTGCAAAAATTACAGACTAAATTCGATTGGATTTATATTGATCCATCCAGAAGAAACGAAACCAAAGGCAAAGTATTCATGCTCAAAGATTGCTTGCCGAATGTACCGGAAAAACTCGACTTTTATTTCAATTTCACTTCCAACATAATGATTAAAACCGCTCCTATCTTAGATATTTCTGCGGGTTTAAACGAATTGCGAAATGTGAAAGCAATACATATAGTAGCTTTGGAAAACGAAGTCAAAGAGTTGTTGTGGATAATTGAAAAAGACTGGAAGGAGAAAACAGAAATCGTTGCTCATAATTTAAGTAAAGACAAAACAGATTCGTTTGGCTTTGAATGGAATTTAACCGTTGAGGCTGATTTCGGAAATCCTGAACAATACCTGTACGAACCCAATGCAGCCATCATGAAATCGGGCGGATTTGATTGGATTTCGGCAAAGTTTAAACTCAAAAAACTCCATCCGCATTCGCATTTATATACTTCTGAATCGCTAATTGAATTTCCTGGCAGGGTTTTTAAAATCGATCAAATTTTGTTTTATAATAAATTAGACATGAAACACTTAATTGGCCAAAAAGCGAATATTACTGCAAGAAATTTTCCGGATAGTGTGGAAAACATTCGAAAAAAATGGAAAATTAAAGACGGTGGAAATTGTTATACTTTTTTTACTACCGATATAAATAATCACAAAATAGTTTTACTTTGCAGCAAATTATAAACCTCCAATGAAAAGATTATTTTTTGCCTTGATACTGTTGCTGAATTTTACTGCATTTGCTCAAAAACCTTGCGAAATTGACCAAAATATTACCGATAGTTTAGGTACTTTTAAATCCACCAAGAACAACATTGTTTTTGAAAGAAGTTTTGCCGGAAATTCGACCAACATTTTTTTTTCACTAACCAATGACAATGGCCTTTTAGGATTAGAAGCACAGATATTAAAAAGAAGTCAGGAATTTATAAAAGCCACTTGCTTTGATAAAAATTCTAAAATTTATTTACAATTAAGGAATGGTAAAATTGTAACATTACTATATGTTGGAGCTGAAACTTGTGGTACATTAATAGTAGGTGAGAATAACACTAACAACCGCGTGACTACAGGTAGTTTTGTGTTTGTTAAAGAAAATTTTGAAGAATTAAGAACTTCACCTGTAACCTTTATGCGAGTAAAATTTGCCGGAGAAACGTTAGATTATCCATTTAGAACTGAGCTTACTTCAGAAATGGATAAATTGAAATATGAGCCTGAAAACTATTTCATCGATTATTTAAAATGCGTAGAAAATTAATCGATACAACGCCATTTTAAATTAGAAACCTCATCGGTCGAACTGTTACTTAGGTTGTAATGCCACCACTCTGAATCAAAAGATTTGAAGTTGTTTTGCAACATTATAGCTTTCAACAGTTGACGGTTCGCCAAAATCTCTGCAGAGAATTCCGTATAATTGTGTCCGGCTTCGGGACCAAAAAAGTCAAAGGCAGTTCCCATATTCAATTCATTTCCCAAAGAATCAACTAAGGTAATGTCTACTGCGCCGCCTTTGTTGTGTATCGAACCTTTCTTCGGGTTGGCAACATAAGTTGGGTTGGGAACTATCTTCCACATCTTTTTCTGAATGGCTAACGGACGATAGCAATCGTATAACTTAATACGGTATCCTTTTTCGATAAAAGCTTGGTTGGCTTGTAACAACGACTTGATTGTTTTAACTCTGAGAAAGCATTCGTCACACGGATAGACTTTTTCTTTTAAAAAATTATCCGTTGTGGCGTATTTCATATCGAACACAAAATTATTGCTGTAGTTTTTTAGGTTGACAAAAGCATTGTCATCTGTTTCTTTGTTGATGTCTAATAATACATCCGTTCTTTTTGAGTCTAAATAAGTTGATTTACAAGAGACTAAAAAAATAGCTATCAGCAGTAAGAATAATTTCTTCATATTTAAACTTCATCACTGGTAAACGTGGTAAAACTTCTTTTCTTATAGGGACGCACAATCAATCGACCTTCTCGGTCAAATTTGATATAATTGTACACCCAATTCATAAACACTACCGCTTTGTTTTTAAAACCGATTAACGAAAACAAGTGTACAAACATCCAAACAAACCAAGCAAAAACACCGTTGAAATGGTATTTAGGTAAGTCAACCACAGCCAAGTTTCTGCCAATGGTAGCCATTGAGCCTTTATCATTGTATACAAAAGGCTTCATGATTCTGCCGCCTATCAATTGGATTAAATTCTCTGCCAATAATTTACCTTGTTGCATAGCCGGCTGCGCCATCATGGGATGTCCTTGCGGAAACGCTTTGCTTTCCATCACTGCGATATCGCCTATGGCAAATATGTCTTCGTATCCTTTTACTTGATTGAATTCGTTGACTCTGATGCGCTCCACTTTTTCTACCAAAGCTTCGGCTTTCAAACCACGAATTGCAGCACCTTGTACACCGGCTGTCCAAATTACGGTAGCGGTATCGAAAGTCAAATCGGAATTAGTGGTTACCGTTCGACCATCGTAATTGGTTACCCTTACATTTTTCCATACTTTCACACCCAAACGGGTTAAAAAGGCTTCTGAAGCTATAGAAGACTTTTCGCTCATGGTATTCAAAATCCTATCACCGCTTTGAATAAGATTGATTTCCATTTTGGAAATGTCTAAGTCGGGATAATCTTTTTGAAGTATGGCTTTTTTCATCTCGGCTAAAGCTCCGGCTAATTCTACTCCGGTTGGTCCGGCACCTACCAGCACAAAATTCATCAACAAATTTCTTTCGCTTTCTTCTCGAAGCAAAACCGCTTGTTCAAAATTTTCCAAAATCAAACTGCGAATGTTTAACGATTGCGGAATGGTTTTCATCGACATGGCATTGCGCTCAATTTCTTTGTTACCAAAAAAATTAGTTTTAGAACCTGTGGCAATGACCAAAAAATCGTAGTGCAAATCGCCTATCTCTGAGATGATTTTTTTTTCTTTGGTGTCGATTTCTTTCACCGAGGTCAATCGGAAATAAAAATTGGGATATTCCTGTATCACTTTGCGAATCGGATAGGCAATTGACCCTGCCTCCAATCCTCCGGTGGCCACTTGGTACAATAACGGTTGAAAAGTGTGGTAATTGTGCTTGTCTAATAAAACCACTTGAACATTTTGGTTTTTTAAATTTTTTGCCAAGGCAATTCCTGCAAAGCCACCGCCAATAATAACCACACGAGGTTTTCCTGAATTTGGAATGTTCATAACCGATTACTCTTCATTAGAAAAAGCCACATCGCCTTTCCAATTCATAAAACCACCTTCTAAGTTGTAGGTATGCTCAAATCCCATCTGATTCATAATCTGACAAGCCTGAGCACTGCGCGCACCGGCTTTGCAATACACGTAATAGTTTTTGGATTTGTCTAACTCATCAACGGCATAAATAAAACCTTGTCCTTTGTAAATATCAATATTAATGGCCTTGGGAATATAGCCTTCACTGCACTCTTCAGCAGTTCTTACGTCTAATATAACAGCATTCGAATCTCGGTCGAGTTGTGTTTTCCAATCTTGTTGCGATAAGTTGATCATGATAAAAGTATTAACTTAACAAATATAGCGCATTTCTTGTTTGGTCAAAACCTTTTGAAACCCTATTCTACTCGGGCTTTTCTAAAATTAACAAAAAAATAACAAAACATTTGTATATACAAATAAAAAAGATTTTACATTTGTATCTACAAATATTGTAATGGTAATTATGAAAATCGAAGAAGTAATAAAATCAAACGTTGCTTTGAAAGACACGAAAAAGGTGATTTTAAATATCCTGTACACACAAAATGTGATCAATGATAAGTTCAACGAAATTCTGAAGCCTTATGATTTATCCGGCGAACAGTATAATGTATTGCGTATTTTAAGAGGACAAAAAGGCAATCCGGCCAATATGTGCATCATACAAGAACGAATGTTGGCTAAAAACAGTAACACTACCCGATTGATTGACAAGCTCTTGTTGAAAAATTTGGTTACCCGAGAAGTTTGTCCGGACAACCGCCGTAAAATAGAAGTGCTAATCACGCCAAAAGGATTAGATGTTTTAACAGAATTAGACCCTAAAGTAGACGAGCACGAACAGTTATTTGCCGACAATCTAACCGATGAAGAGCTGCAAAACTTGAATACCTTGCTAGAGAAATACAGAAAATTAAATTAAATATTGCTATGAGTAACTTTATAAAAAATGCCAATTGGCGCTATGCCACCAAAAAATTCGATGCAACAAAGAAAGTGTCTGAGGAAGATATTTTAACTTTAAAAGAAGCTTTACGCTTGAGTGCTTCCTCATACGGATTACAACCTTACAAACTCATTTTCGTAGAAAACCCTGAGTTACGAGCACAAATCCAACCGGCAGCTTGGGGACAAAGCCAAATTGTAGAAGCCTCGCACTTGTTAGTATTTGCCAACATTACCAATTTCGGCGATACTCAAATCGAAGCACACATCAACAATATGGCTGAAACCAGAGGCTTGCCGAAAGACGCTTTACAAGGCTATGGTGATTTCATGAAATCTAAAATCAGTACTCTTCCGGAAGCGCAAAGAAATGTATGGACTTCTAAACAAACCTACATCGCTTTAACCAATTTATTAAACGCGGCTGCCGAGTTGAACATTGACGTGACGCCTATGGAAGGCTTCGAACCGGAAAAAGTGAATGAAATTTTAGGCCTAACAGAACTGGGGTTGAATGCCAGCCTCATGGCAACAATAGGTTACCGACATGCAGACGATGCAACACAACACTACGCTAAAGTGCGTAAATCAGACGAAGAATTATTTATCAATTTATAATCAATAACTAAAATTACTTACAATGAAAAATTTAAAAACAATTGCATTAGCAGCATTCGTAGCTTTCGGAATTTCAACAGCTACAGCCCAAAACAAAAAAATCAACACTGAAAAAAGTACCATCAACTGGGTTGGTAAAAAAGTAACAGGAGAACACAGCGGAACCATCAATTTCCAAGAAGGTATGTTGATTTTTAAAGGTAAAAATGTAGCCGGAGGTAACTTTACAGTAGATATGACTTCTATCAACACTACTGACTTAACCGGTGAATGGAAAGCCAAATTAGACGGTCACTTGAAAGCTGATGATTTCTTTGGTACTGACAAATTCAAAACAGCTACTTTAAAATTCACTAAAATTGCTGATAAAGGAAACGGAGTATACGGAGTTACAGCCGATTTAACCATCAAAGGTATCACCAAACCGGTTAACTTCGACTTGAACGTTAAAGGAAACAACGCTACTGCAACTGTAGTGGTTGATCGCGCTAAATACGATATCAAATACGGTTCTAAAAGTTTCTTCGAAGGTTTAGGAGACAAAACCATCTATGATGAGTTTGAATTGAAAGTAAGCTTACAATTCTAATTACGGGAAACATTGTTATGAAATCAAAACCTCGATTTTTCGAGGTTTTTTTATTTTCTGTTTGGATATTCAAAGGCACTTGGCTAACTTTGTCAAAAATAATTCTCAATGAACAATATTTTAAACAATACTTGGTGGTGGAATACTTTACGTCGAACGTCGTGAATTAGTCCGCTATGAGTATATTTTAAAATCTAAATATCCAAAAAGGCTTGTCATTCACGACAAGCCTTTTTTTTATGCTAAAAATTGAACTATGAAAACCTATCAACTCCAAACCCATTTCAAACAAATCCTGGCCGATACCATTACTCCGGTGAGTGTGTATTTGAAAATTCGCGACAAATTCCCCAATAGTATTTTATTAGAAAGCAGCGATTATCACGCGTCAGATAATAGTTTTTCCTATATCTGTTGCCATCCGATTGCTTCGATTAAATTAGAAAACAACATCCTTAGTCAATCTTTTCCCGATGGCACATCAAGCAGTATCACTCTCAATCCTGATACCAACGTCATTAAGGAATTAGAGACTTTTGTGGGCCGATTCAAACCCAAACCAAACAACTTTAAGTTCATCAACAATGGCCTATTCGGATATATCGGTTATGATGCGGTACAGTATTTTGAAAAAATCAACATCCGCAAAAAATGCAATGATTTAGCTATACCCGATTTGTTTTATGCCGTTTATCAAAACATTATCGCCATCAATCATTTCAAAAACGAAGCCTATCTCTTTTGCCATAGCATTGATGACTCCAACAATACAGCCGAAATTGAACAACTTTTGCAAACCAAAACTTTTGCCAGTTATCAGTTCTCTAAAGAAGGAAATACACAGTCTAATTTAACCGATGCCGAATTCAAAGCAATGGTCACTTTGGCCAAAAAGCACTGTCATCGCGGCGACGTTTTCCAATTGGTGTTGTCCCGAAGATTTACACAAGGATTCAAAGGTGATGAATTCAACGTTTACCGTGCTTTACGTAACATCAATCCTTCTCCCTATTTGTTTTACTTCGACTATGGCAACTTTAAAATATTCGGTTCTTCGCCCGAAGCCCAATTGGTGGTCAAAAACAATCGAGCTGAAATCCATCCGATAGCCGGAACTTTTAAACGAACCGGAAACGACGAACACGATGCCGAGCTGGCCAAGAAACTATCTGAAGACCCTAAAGAAAACAGCGAACACGTCATGTTAGTCGATTTAGCCCGGAACGATTTGAGTCGGAATTGCTCCCAAGTTAAAGTGGAACAATACAAAGAAGTGCAATTTTTTTCGCATGTCATTCACCTTGTTTCCAAAGTCAGTGGTCAACTAAAAGAAAACACTATACAACTGATAGCAAATACTTTTCCGGCCGGTACTTTAAGTGGTGCTCCAAAACACAAAGCCCTGCAGTTAATTGAAAGCATCGAACCCACTAACCGAACCTTTTACGGTGGCGCTATCGGTTTTATGGACTTTGAAGGCAATTTTAATCACGCGATTATGATTCGGACCTTTTTATCCAAAAACCACCAACTCCATTACCAAGCCGGAGCCGGAATCGTGGAAAGTTCTTCTGAAGAAAATGAAACCCAAGAAGTATATAACAAATTAAACGCTTTAAATAAAGCATTAGAATTAGCAGAAACCCTTTAAATTTACCACATGAAAATAGCCGTTATCGACAATTACGATAGTTTCACTTACAATTTGGTTCATTATCTGGAAGATTTGAACGCAAAAGTGACTGTTTTTCGCAACGACGAATTGGAATTAGAAGAACTCGAGTCTTTCGATAAAATCCTATTGTCGCCTGGTCCGGGAATTCCCGACGAAGCCGGTTTATTGAAATTAATCATCGCCAAATATGCCGCAACCAAAAGCATACTAGGCGTTTGCTTAGGCCAACAAGCCATCGGAGAAGTTTTTGGCGGAAGCCTTACCAATCTCGACAAAGTCTACCACGGCGTAGCGACTAAAGTCAACCAAACGGTTACCGATGAATCGCTTTTCACGGATTTACCAACTGAGTTTGAAGTCGGCCGCTACCATTCTTGGGTAGTCAACACCCATGATTTTCCCGAAGTCTTAGAAATCACTTCCACCGATGACAACGGCCAAATCATGTCACTACGACACAAAACGCTCGACGTGAAAGGCGTCCAATTCCACCCCGAAAGCGTACTCACGCCACACGGCAAAACCATCTTAAAAAACTGGCTTAACGCTTAGTTTACTGTCTGCCACAAGTCGACAGTAAACATTTTACGCTGTCGATTCTCGGCAGTTCACTAAAACTAAGTACTATGAAAACACTCTTAAATCGATTAATCAATCACGAAACCCTGTCCAAAGCAGAAGCCAAAACCGTTTTGGTCAACATCTCATCAGGGCAATACAATCCGAGTCAAATTGCGTCATTCCTAACGGTCTTCATGATGCGAAACATTACCATCGAAGAGCTTTCCGGCTTTCGCGAAGCGCTTTTAGAACTTTGCATAGCCATCGACTTTTCAGCCTACAACACCATCGATTTGTGTGGCACCGGCGGTGACGGGAAAGACACCTTCAACATTTCGACCTTAGCCTCATTTGTTACAGCCGGTGCCGGAATTCAGGTCGCCAAACACGGCAACTACGGCGTTTCGTCTATTTCAGGCTCGAGTAATGTGATGGAAACTTTGGGTGTAAAATTCAGCAACGACAAAGGATTTTTAACCAAATGCCTCGAAGAAGCCAATATCGCCATACTACACGCACCCTTATTCCATCCCGCGATGAAAAATGTAGGACCGATTAGAAAAGAATTAGGCGTCAAAACCTTCTTCAATATGCTTGGACCGATGGTGAATCCGTCATTTCCTAAGAACCAACTGGTGGGCGTTTTTAGTTTGGAATTGGCGCGTATGTATGCTTATTTGTACCAAAAGACAACGGTGAATTATTCAATCCTACACGCTTTAGACGGCTATGATGAGATTTCGCTAACCGCGGAGACCAAAATCATTACCAAATCTTCGGAAAGCATTGTTAATGCCAATGATTTCAACTTAACCAAACTAGCATTCGAAGACATCAAAGGCGGCACGACTATCGAAGAATCGGCCCGTATCTTTATGCAAATCATCTCCGGAAACGGTACCGAAGCGCAGCAAAATGTAGTTTGTGCCAATGCCGCTATGGCAATTTCAACCGTAGAAAACTCAAGTATTCTAAACGCTTTCGCCAAAGCCAAAGAAAGTCTGCAATCCGGAAAAGGGTTAGAAAAATTACAGAAACTCCAACAAATCAGCCAAGCCTCATGAACATACTAGATCAAATCATCGCCAGTAAACGAAAAGAAATCGCTTTAAAGAAAAGCGTTATTGCCATTAACCAATTGGAAAATACGGCTTTATTCAACGCTAAAACCCATTCGTTAAGCAAATCTATCCTCAATTCCCCTTTCGGAATTATCGCCGAACACAAACGCCATTCGCCTTCCAAAGGCACTATCAATCACAGTCTATCGGTGGAAGAAGTCGTTACAGGCTACGAAAACGCCGGTGCGAGCGGGATTTCTGTTTTAACGGACAGTCAGTATTTTGGGGGTTCGTTAGACGATTTGCTTTTGGCGAAAGTCGCCGTAAATACACCTCTATTGCGCAAGGAATTCATTATCGATGAGTACCAAATCTTAGAAGCGAAAGCCAATGGTGCCGACGCCATACTCTTAATTGCCACCGTTTTAACCCAAGCCGAAATCAAATCGCTATCTGAATTCGCGCATTCTATCGCGTTGGAAGTCTTATTAGAAGTACACAATCAGGAAGAATTGGAGAAAAGCATTATGCCAAGTCTTGATATCATTGGCGTCAACAATAGAAACCTTAAAACATTTGAAGTGAGTTTGCAAAATAGTATCGATTTGATTCCTCATCTTCCGGCCGACTTTGTCAAGATCTCTGAAAGTGGTTTGAGCACTATTGAAGACATAAAAGAATTACAAAGCCACGGATTTCAAGGGTTTCTAATCGGAGAAAGCTTGATGAAGACTGACAATCCCGGACAAGCATTGGAACAATTCATCAATAAACTAAAGGTCTAATGGAAACCAAAATCAAAATCTGCGGCATGAAACATCCGGAAAACATCCTGGAAATAGCCGCTTTGCAACCCGATTATTTGGGCTTTATTTTCTATGCTAAATCGCCAAGATATGTTGAAAACGAGATTCCGACTTTAGACCAATCCATTCAAAAAGTGGGCGTGTTTGTCAATGCGACTTTAGAAGAAATCATGGAAAAAGTGACTACCCATGTATTGAATTTAGTGCAACTACACGGGGAAGAATCGCCCGAATTCTGTAGTTCATTACAACAAAAAAAACTTAAAGTAATAAAATCGTTTAATATAGATAATCTATTTAATTTTAACATTTTAAATAAATATTTTAATTCTTGCGACCATTTCTTATTTGACACTAAAGGAACTAACTACGGCGGCAACGGAACAACGTTCGATTGGCGCATTTTAGAAAAGTATTCGCTAGACAAACCTTACCTTTTAAGTGGCGGCATTGGTCCGGATAACATTACTGATTTAAAAGATTTTTTTCAAAAAGACTATGCCAAGCAATGCATCGCTATAGACAGCAACAGCCAATTCGAAATCGAACCCGGACTTAAAAACCCGGAAACCATAAAAACATTTATGCAAAACTTTAAACATACGTTATGAATCCAACCTACAACATCAACGAAAAGGGCTTCTACAGCGACTTTGGCGGAGCATTCATCCCCGAAATGCTTTACCCGAATGTGGAAGCTTTGCGCCAACAGTATTTAGCCATCAGTACCGAGCCTTCGTTTCAAGACGAATTTAAAGCGCTTTTAAAGGATTATGTCGGTCGCCCTACGCCTCTTTACTACGCCAAGCGTTTATCGGATCAATTTGGCGCTAAAATCTACCTTAAACGCGAAGACTTGTGTCATACCGGCGCGCACAAAATCAATAACACCATCGGACAGATCCTTTTGGCCAAGCGCTTAGGCAAAACCCGAATCATAGCCGAAACCGGTGCCGGCCAACACGGTGTAGCCACCGCAACCGTTTGTGCGCTAATGGGCTTACAATGCATTGTTTATATGGGCGAAGTCGATATCGAACGCCAAGCCCCGAATGTAGCACGTATGAAAATGCTCGGGGTCGAAGTGCGTTCAGCGACTTCAGGCTCAAAAACCTTGAAAGACGCCACAAACGAAGCTATTCGCGATTGGATCAGCAACCCCGAAGACACGTTTTACATTATCGGTTCGGTTGTGGGACCTCATCCTTACCCTGATATGGTAGCGCGGTTCCAAAGTGTGATTTCCGAGGAGATTAAAAGTCAGTTATTAGAAAAAGAAAACAGAGAAAACCCCGACTACGTCATAGCCTGCGTTGGCGGCGGCAGCAATGCAGCCGGAGCGTTCTATCACTTTTTAGACGAAGAAAACGTAAAACTTATTGCTGTAGAAGCTGCCGGAAAAGGCATTGATTCAGGCGAAAGTGCTGCGACTTCTGTTTTGGGTAAAATCGGCATCATCCACGGCAGCAAAACCTTGTTAATGCAAACGGCCGACGGGCAAATCACCGAGCCCTACTCTATTTCCGCTGGATTAGATTATCCGGGCGTTGGGCCAATGCATGCTAATCTTTACCAAACCCAACGCGCCGAGTTTATTGCCATTACTGACGACGACGCTATGCAAGCCGGCATAGAATTAGCCCAAACCGAAGGCATCATTCCCGCCATAGAAACTGCTCATGCTTTTGCCGTTTTGAAGCATAAAAAGTTCTTGCCAAATGACGTTGTGGTCATCAATTTATCCGGTCGTGGCGACAAAGATTTGAATACTTTTATTAACTATTTCAACCTGTAATCATGAATAGAATCCAACAACAATTTACCACTACTGATAAAATCCTATCTATTTATTTTACAGCAGGCTTCCCCACTTTAAATGACACCAGAGATTTAATAGAAGATTTAGCCAAAAACAAGGTCAGTATGATAGAGATCGGGCTGCCTTTTAGCGACCCTTTAGCCGATGGTACTACCATACAAGCTAGCTCTACCCAAGCTTTGAAAAACGGCATGACTACCGCGCTGCTTTTTGAGCAATTAACCAGCATTCGAAACACGGTAAAAATCCCCTTAATCATTATGGGGTATTTCAATCCGATACTGCAATATGGTATAGAAAATTTTTTGAAACAATGTCAAGAAACCGGCATCGACGGACTGATAATCCCCGATTTGCCTTTAGAAATCTACCTTTCAGAATACAAAGAATACTTTGAAAGTCATGGTATTTCGATGATTTTCCTCATTACCCCACAAACTTCCGAAGAGCGAATTCGTTTGATTGACGCTAACTCCAATGCATTTATCTATATGGTGAGTAGTGCAAGCGTCACCGGAAGCAAAGATCGTTTTGATGAAAATCAGGAAGCTTATTTTGAAAGAATTGCTGCCATGCATTTGAAAAATCCTCAAATTGTAGGTTTCGGTATTAGCAATAAAACCACTTTTTACCAAGCCACCAAACACCAAAAAGGAGCGATAATCGGCAGTAGCTTTATACAATTCCTCTCTAAAAACGGAACGGACAGCACCGGAAAGTTTATCCAAAATATACTTTAAATAAATACACATATAGTGTTGGAAAACAAATATTTAAACATTATGTATAGATTTTGACTATAGTGATTATTTATCAAGTTACATCCCGATAATTATCACCGTAATTGCTTAGTTATTAACAATTTGCAAGATTTCTGAAAACAATTTCCTAAATTTGGTTTACTACTGTCAAAAAACAACCTATTAAACCAAAACGTCATGGGACTATTTAACAACCGAGAGAAGAAACTCATAGAGGAACTTCACCAAAAAAGCGAAAGCCACCTCAAAGAGATCAGCAAAGAAATTGATTACCTGTTAGAAGACCTGACTACCGAATATGACGAAAACCAAGAAGTGGTTAATGAGTTCTCCAATTTTGTAGAAGAACTGCAAACCAAGTTAAGTCCGGAAGACGCCCAAAAACTAATGGACTTCTCCTCTCGCCTGACAAAAGTTAAACGTTGCGCCAAAAAAGGGGTTGAAGCCATGAGAGAACTAGCCCGTGACCAACGCAAAATCAGTCGGGAAACCAATTTAGAATACCAAGAGTATTATTATATGCGATAAAAAAAAGCCCCTTTACAGGGCTTTTTTTTATAATAAGACAAAATCTTTATGCAAGTCTAAAACGGCTTTATAAGCCTTAAAAACCAGCCTGAGGTTACTGTTTGATTATCTTTTTGGTCCAAGTTGTACCGGAAGCATCTTTCAAAGTCATTAAATACACCCCTTGACGCAAGGAAGCAACATCTATCACAGAAGTATCTTTCACCGTAAGGACTAATTGTCCTAATTGATTGTATAGGCCAATGCTTTCAATAGGAATCTCGGATACCACTGTCAAAATGCCTTGAGTCGGATTGGGATATACCGTTACTTTAGCCGCTTCAAAATCAACTACTGATAAGGTTTCCACAAATACGGTAGAAGCTGTATTGGTAATAATTGGCGGATTGAAATCGAAATAAATGGCGGCTACCGCGTTTATAACATCGCCCAACACAACATTGCTTTGTGGTTTGATTTTATAAGTAATAAACCCATGAGAGTTAGGTTCATCAGTAGTACTATCCGGCAAATTGATGTTGTCGAAAATAAAACTCACTTCACTCCCATTGCTGATAGCTACACGACCGGCATGACTCAAGCTTTCCAACTGCATGGTGGTCCAATCCAATTTGCTGTCCAAGGTATGGTCAACCCTCACATTGATAGCGCTGGCCGTTCCGGTGTTTTGAAAACGAATGAGGTAATGAAGGTATTCATCAGCATCAGCTATTAAAACTTGGTCGCCTTCCAAACAGGTAATATCGTTGGGATCGTAGGAACCAATAACCACCTGACTGTATTGAAACACATTGTCTTCGGGCGTATAATCGCCTCCAATTGGGTTGATGGTAGCTGTGGACAACAATACCTCATCAATATTGGTAACCGGTGGTGCAAATACATTGAATCGCAAATCAATGGTACGGGTTTCGAATGGATTTATATTGGTAAAATTAAAAGTCAAAGTATTAGCGGTTTGCGAAGCTATAGCTGTGGTAGCATCCAAGAAATTCAATTTGGTATTGTCAAACTCAAAAGACACTGTTCCACTCAATTGAGTAGTTCCTACATTTTTATAAACTATGCGGTAACCTGTCATAAAGCCGGGTCTCGGATCGTTAATCGTGGGATAAAAGCTAACGACCAAATCATTGATATTGGCAATAGGCGCTATACAAAAATTAACCGTATCACTGTTGCCTAAGCCTGTAAAATTAGATTGAAAACTCGCCGGACTGGCAGCATAATACGTTGGCAACTGCGAAGTAACCTGCGTGGTTACTATGCCGTCTTCGGTCGTATAAATTTGAAATTGTCCGTTTTCTTGTGAAAATGTAGCATTAGAACCATTACTATCTGTGGCAACCAGCAACACACCACTAACCAAGGCATCGGCTTCGGTACAACCATCGCCTAACAAATCGAAACGCACGTTTCCACTGATACTGTTAGACGTTTGCACTCCGGTGTTGCCATACCACAAAAGCTGGTCTTCCTCTGAAATCGCTACAATATCAACTTTGCCATCGTTGTTGATATCCGAAGCTACTAAGGTATTCGGACTAAAAATATTTTGGGCAATTATTTGTTGGGTATTGGCAAAAGCGCCCAACCCATCGGTATTTTCATACCAGGCTATGAGCGGATTAATAGTGCCGGCAGAAGCCGAAGCAATGTCTTTATCACCATCATTGTCAAAATCGGCTACTATGAGGTCTTTTGGATAGGCAAAAAGAGTGCTGATGATTTGAATGGGACCAAAATTCCCCAAACCATTCAAGTTTTTAGACCAACCCAAATAAGAGTTCGAGGATGTTTGGCCTATATCGCCTATATAAATCAAATCGTTATCACCATCGTTGTCAAGGTCGGCTATCTTAGTAGAGTAAGCTTTGTAAGTACTGGTTTCAAGTAATATTCTGGCACTGAAAGTTCCCAAGCCATTGGTATTCATAAAACGCATCATTCCATAACTGCCGGCTACCGATAAATCCAAATCACTGTCGCCGTCTAAATCGCCGAAATCGATGCGATACATGGTAAAATTGCTGATATTATCAATGGTTTGTTGCGGACCAAAGGTGCCTGAACCCAAATTTTTATACCAAGCTACACGGGTGGTACCGAGGGCAAACACATCCATATCACCATCATTATCAATATCAGACAAATACACTTTTGAGGCCAGGTACAGGTTGGTATCAATGGCTACCGGAGCGGCAAAAGTACCCAAACCGTCGGTGTTTTTATACCAAATGACTTTATTGTCTAAGTAGGACGTTGCCAGTACATCTTTAAAGCCATCACCATCCACATCGCCTACGAATACAGAAGATGCACCGTTAACAAAATAATCAATAAGTACTTGCGTATTGTAGTAATTGCCCTGACCGTCCAGGTTTTCATACCAGGATATTTTATCGTCCCAGTAGGAAGCGGCTACCAAATCTTTATCGCCATCGCCGTCAATATCCTCAGCAGCCACTACACGTCCGCCATCTATATGTTTGGTAAGTATGGTGGGCGTAAAACTGACGGCACTGTTAGCCTTAGTAAATAAAGTCACATTATTACCGCCGATAGGCGCTATAAAATCTAAATCGCCATCGTTGTCCATATCGGCAAATTCTATGTCGCGTACACTGCCGCCGTTGTTGCCTATGAGGGTTTCGGGGCCAAAAGTTCCGTTACCGTTGGTGTTTTCAAACCAACCTAATTTTCTATCGGTATTCGAACCAAAAACGATGTCTTTGTCGTTATCGCCATCTACATCCACTATGCGGACAACTTGCGCAGAAACAGCCGAAGTGGTTAATACTTGTTGCGGACCAAAAGCATCGGTACCCGTAAGATTTTCGTACCACGCTATTTTATTGTCACCACCCGAGGCGGTAGCCACATCCATATCCCCGTCACCGTCTAAATCGCCGGCATAGACTGACGTAGCAAAATCGATGGCATTGGTTAGTAAAGTGCGTGTTCCAAAACCGGAAAGGCCATTGTTTTTGTACCAAGCCACGCCCTGTGAACTGTTGATGGAATAGGTTGAAAGCACGTCTAAATCGCCATCGCCATCAATATCAGCCGGAAAAATAGACGTCACGGAAGAGGCACTAGTTTCGATATTAAAAGTAGTACCAAAAGTCCCTAAGCCATCCGTATTTCGAATCCATTTGATGGTCCCGTCGGCACTGGAAGCCCAGAGTAAATCAGGGTCGTTGTCGTTGTCCATATCGGCTACGATAACTTGATTGGCTTGAAAAGCATAGGTAGCTTGTTGTAAGACAAAGGTGCCGTTGCCATCGGTATTTTTGTACCAAGTAAGGGTGTTGCCCGACAAAGAAGTCGCAACTATATCTAAATCGCCATCGGCATCTAAATCGGCCGCAGCCACGCCCCATGGTGTTTGTATGGTGGTTGAAATAACATGCACCGTCACTTCAGTAGCACTGCCGTTAAGGTTTTCCAACCAAACCAAGCGGTTGCCAAAATACGAAGGAACCACCACGTCTTTGTCGCCATCCCCATCCAAATCAGCGGGAGCTACCCCAAAGGCCGAGGACACATACAACGAGGCATCAATAACCCCGTTTTCCTCGAACACCACTTGTGCGTTGGCAGCCAAAACAGCAAACCATACTAAACCGAATGTAATTTTTAATTTCATAGCTATTGTTTAAGAAGCGTAAATTTAAACAAATATCCATCAGTAACTCGTTCTGATGTAGGTTTTTGCGTAGTGTTCTAAAAGGAAACCCCGAAAGTACAGATGTTAGCCCATTCTCAAAAAACAAAAAGAAAAACCAAAACCCCACCATCATGACCCAACTAAAACCTCTACTTGTCCTATTAATTCTTTTGACCACCACTTCTACAGTAGCCATAAAAGAAAAGCGCCACTTTAAAAATCCGCAAAAATCAGTTTAATTTGTGTTATCCGTGGTCAAAATAATCGTAACTTTATAACTAAATCCTAAGCTTATGATCACCATAGACAACTACCTGGACAGCCATTACATTCACCGAAGCAATTGGTTAAGAGCCGCTGTTTTGGGTGCCAACGACGGCATCATTTCTATTTCCAGTTTGGCCATTGGCGTAGCCGCTGCCAGTGCCACTAGAGAACCTATTGTTTTAGCCACCGTTGCCGGTCTTGTTGCCGGTGCTTTGTCTATGGCAGCCGGAGAATATGTCTCGGTAAGTTCCCAAACCGATACCGAAAAAGCAGACATTGAAAGAGAGATTAAAGAACTTCGGGAAATGCCCGAGGAAGAGCTCAACATTTTGGCGCAAATCTATGAGAAGCGAGGCCTAAAAAAAGAAACCGCAAGGCAAGTGGCTATCGAACTAACCGAAAAAGACGCGTTAGGCGCTCACATTAGAGACGAGTTGGGGATTAATGAAATTAGTCAGGCCAACCCTATTCAAGCCGCCTTAGCCTCAGGTGCCGCGTTTAGTGTTGGTGGTCTGTTACCGCTTTTAGTTATCCTCTTTGCACCCGTGCTCCAAATGGAATATTGGCTATATGGTTTCACCACTATTTTCCTAATCATATTGGGAGCCACGGCTGCCAAAACCGGTGGTTCAAGCATTAAAAAAGCCATATTGCGTATTACAATATGGGGAACCATTGCTATGGTACTTTCAGCGTTGGTAGGATATCTTTTTGGGGTAAGTGTTTAATTGTTTTGTGGGAAGTGATTCGACAGGTTCAGCAGGACAAACTTGCATTCAATTGAGTTATAGGGTAAAACCAGGCAGCGCTGCTTTAAAATCGGTAAAAATCTGTCCGATCTGAATTATTCGTGGCCAAAAACTTCACAACTCACCTCGTAAACACCAACGTATTCCCCTTACTCAGATTTGCGTCAAAGGCGTAACCTTCGTAATTAAATCCTTTTAAATCATCTATAGTTTCGGCATTGGTGTCAATGATATAGCGCACCATTAAGCCTCTCGCCTTTTTGGCAAAAAAACTAATCATTTTAAGTTTTCCGTCTTTGTAGTCTTTGAATTCGGGCGTAATCACCGGCACTTTCAAGGTTTTGGCATCTACTGCACTAAAGTATTCGTTGCTCGCGAGGTTGATAAACAACTCGTCTTTTTGTAATTCGTCGTTCAAGGCTTTGGTAATGGTTTTTTTCCAAAACTCGTAGAGGTTTTTGTTTTTGCCCACGGGCATAGACGTGCCCATTTCCAAACGGTAAGCCTGCATTAAATCGAGTGGCTTAAGTAAACCGTACAAACCCGACAGGATTCGGAGTTTGTCCTGCAATTCCGGTAATTGTTCCACCGGCAAACTGTACACATCCAAACCGGTATACACATCGCCATCAAAAGCATAAACCGCCTGACGGGCATTATCAGGGGTAAACGGCAGTTGCCAGTCTTGGTTGCGTTGCCAATTCAACTCCGCCAACTTTTCGGAGATGTCCATCAAAGCTGAAAGCTGTTTGGGCTTTTTCTTTTTCAAAGTATTCTGAATGGTAGCGGCTTGTTTCAAAAACAGCGGCTCCGTATAAGCAGTTACCGGAACCGTTTTATCAAAATTCAAAGATTTGGCCGGAGAGATGACAATTTTCATTGCAAGGATTTTAAGTGCTTCAAAAATACAAATTCAAAGCTAAAATCAAGGCTTAAAAAATGGAGATTTTTGATGGTTGTATCAACAGAATTGATATTATCAAAATGTTAAGGCGTTAGGGTTACAGGAGCAAAAAAAGTACCTTGCTGACTCAAAACAAAGCATATGAAAAAAGCATTGGTCTTCTTTAGTATTTTTTTATGGCTGTCGTGCAAAACCCCAAAAAGCGTAACCGAAACCGTGGCTACCGAAAAAAGAACGGCGGTTATTCTACCACCCGAAGCAGTGGAAACGGCCAAAAAAACCAAAGCGTATGAGTTGGGCAAACGGGTTTTGGAAGCCTGCAACACTTCGCGTTTTAAAGCTTTTACTACGGCCGAAGCCACAAGCAAAGTGATAGCCAATGCCACCGCCGAAAAGATATCGGCCACTTGTCAAAAAATCATCTTGCGCAACGGAAAGTTTATCGATTTAAAGTTAACTGAAGTGATTCATAACGAGGTAACCGATGAACTTTTGTTTAGGTATGCCATACAGTATGAAAAACCACTTTTTAAAAGAGAATTACGAGTAACGCTCAATGCCGAGAATAAAGTGTCTGCACTTGCCACTAAAGAGCTAAAGAACCAACCCTTCTAAATAACAGTTTGTAGCTTTCGACAATTTATTGTAAATTAACCCAATTAATCTGTACACGCACTCAAAATCACCTGATATGAATTCATTCTGGGAAAAAGTCATTATTGAAACCATCCTCAAAAAACCGCGTAAAAAAAGCGGTAAAACCAAAAGCTATTCTAAATATGAATTGGCCAAAGGCTATCGGGAATTTGTGATTTTAGCCAAAAGGAATTTCAAAGATTTTATATTGATTACTTTGGGTATCTTTTCGGCTTCCTTCGGATTCAAAGGCTTTTTGCTCACCAATCACTTTATTGACGGTGGCGCTACCGGGATTTCGTTGCTCATTTCAATCCTGACAAACATACCGTTATACCTGCTCATCATTGGGGTTAACTTACCCTTTGTGATTATGGGCTATCGCGTGATGGGGAAAGCCTTTGCCATTAAAACCGCTTTGGCCATTGGCGGGCTGGCCATTTGCTTGGCTACGGTAACGTTCCCCAATGTAACCGATGACAATTTATTGGTAGCCGTTTTTGGCGGATTTTTCCTGGGAGCCGGAATCGGACTGTCTGTTCGAGGCGGTGCCGTGATTGACGGCACTGAAGTTTTGGCGATATTTCTAAGTAGAAAATTCGGGACAACCATTGGCGATATTATAGTAATGATCAATATCTTGATCTTCTCTGCGGCGGCTTATTTCTTAGGCATAGAAGTAGCACTTTATTCGATGATTACCTATTTGGCCGCTTCCAAAACCTTAGATTTTATTGTGGAAGGTATTGATGAATATATCGGAGTGACTATAGTTTCCTCTAAAAGCAATGAAATCCGTCAGATGATTATTGAGGTTATGGGCCGTGGCGTTACAGTATACAGCGGTAAACGCGGTTATGGCAAACGCGGGGAAACCAAGGAAGTAGAAATTATTTACACGGTAATCACCCGATTGGAACTGAACAAACTCAATACTGAAATTGAAAAAATTGAACCTACCGCTTTTGTGGTAATGAACAGCATAAAAGACACCAAAGGCGGCATGATTAAAAAAAGACCGCTGAAACATTAAGTACTTTTTCAAGATTAAGTACATTAGAATCTTTGGAATTAAAAAAACAATTAAAACTCAACCCTAACCCATGAAAAAATGTTTTGCCTTAGTCTTTTTAACTACCTCGATGATTATCGGGTGTAAAAAAGAAGTGCCGGAAACCCCTGAAAAAATGCCGGTTAAAACCAAAACAACTCCCAAAACAAATATCAATACACTTAAAGATTGTTATGTAGCCAACTTGGAAGGCAACATCATAGAAATGGAAATCCAATACCATTCGAAGGACATTAGCGGGACTTTAACGTATGCTTTTGTGGGTAAAGACCTCAACACAGGAACTTTTAAAGGGAAAATGGTCAACAATATTTTGATAGCCGATTACACTTTTGAATCCGAAGGAGTTAGTAGTGAGCGTCAAATTGCCTTTAAATTGGTGGACAATCAGTTTGTGGAAGGCTATGGAGAACGCGTTAAAAACGGAACCCGTTTCAAAGACATTGCTAAATTGGAATTCAACTACAATATGCCTTTAAAAAAAATAGTTTGTCCTTGAGATGATGGAAAAGCTTCAACATAAAGCCATTTTTGTTGGTGCTGCCATAGGTTGGTTTGCGGTAATCCTGCAATTTGTGCTAATGATGCAAAACCGTGTGGAGTCGTTAACAGAAACCACCATACGCTTTTTTAGTTTCTTTACCATACTTACCAATTGTTTGGTGGCTTTGTATTTCTCGGTATTGTGGTATCAAAAACCTCGTTCGTTGGTGTCGCGCTTTGAAAAACCGGGTTTTCTAACGGCTACAACTCTTTACATAACAGTGGTAGGTACCGTTTATCAGTTGGTATTGCGCTGGATTTGGGAATCAACAGGAATGCAAAGAGTGATTGATGAACTGTTGCATTCAGTCATCCCAATTTATGTTATTGTATTTTGGATGGCTTATGAAAATAAAAAAGCGGTTTCGTGGAAAGCCATCCCGAGTTGGTTGCTTTATCCTTTATTTTACTTGGTATACATTCTTTTCCGCGGCCATCTTTCTGGTTTTTATCCCTACCCGTTTGTGAATGTAAATGCCTTGGGTTTGGAAAAAGTGTTGGTAAATAGTGGTACTTTAGTATTGGTTTTTATGGTTTTGGCCGTTGCCTTTGTCGGATTAGGCAAACTCCTTGCTAAAGTTAAAAAGCCCAATAATACAACTCCGGATTTTTAAAACCGTTGTGCATATAACCATGCTTGCTTTTTACTATTTTTACAGCACACATTACTACTTTGATGAAACACCGTGAACAAACCCGTAAAGAAGAATTGGCCAACGCCCTTTCCCATGGTTTAGGCGTATTGTTTTGTCTCATCGCGATGCCCATTGTCTTGGCTATCACTTATAACGACAACGACTTAACGACTTTTTATTCGGTGGCCGCTTTTGCTGTTGGGATGTTTTTGGTTTACAGTTGTTCTACTTTTTATCATTTTGCGCAAAAAGAAAAGACCAAAAGTTGGTTACAAATTGCCGACCATATCAGTATTTATTTTCTCATTGCCGGCACTTATACACCCTTGATGATTAAATACCTGCCGAGTGAAACAGCTTTTGTATTTCTGACTACGATGTGGACGGTAGTATTTTTAGGGATGTTTTTCAAAATCTTTTTCATCAACAAGTTCGAATGGTTGTCGGTGGTGCTTTATTTAGTGATGGGTTGGATGATTGTATTTGTGATTAAACCGTTAATTAATTCAGTACCGCTAAACGTTTTTTGGTGGATATTAGCCGGTGGATTGAGCTATACCGTTGGGGTTTATTTTTATGTCAAGAGTTATAAAAATTACTATCACACCATTTGGCATGTCTTTGTTTTATTGGGAACCATACTACATTTTATGGCCATTTATTATAGTCTTTAGGTCACCATGGAAATCTATATTATTTCAATAATTGCTTTTGTTGTAGCTCTACTGACCTTCTTTTCCGGATTTGGATTGGGTACCATCTTAACACCGGTATTTATGATTTTCTTTCCGGTAAATATTGCCATCGGACTCACCGGTGTTGTCCATTTTATCAATAATGTATTTAAGTTGATTTTAGTGGGAAAAAAAGCTGACCGCAAAGTTGTACTGCGTTTCGGCATTCCGGCCATTATTGCAGCTGCTTTGGGTTCGTGGTTGTTATTGAATATTTCTGATATTGAACCGCTTTTTACTTATACCCTTTTTGACAAAACCATTGAAGTCTTTCCGGTGAAGTTTATCGTGGCTGTCTTGTTAATCATTTTTGCTTTACTTGACCTTATTCCCTATTTCAGCCGACTAGAATTTGGCCCCGAAAAATTACCGCTCGGTGGTGTTTTGAGTGGTTTCTTTGGCGGATTGGCCGGTGTTCAAGGCGCGCTCAGAAGTGCTTTTTTAATCAAAGCCGGTTTGTCTAAAGAATCATTTATCGCAACTACCGTTGTGGTTTCCACTTTTGTAGACATTACCCGTTTGAGTGTGTACACTAGCAGCTTCGACAAAGCCGGGCTGACAAACAATTTACCTTTGGTGATTTGTGCTACTTTATCTGCTATTGCCGGAGCTTACCTTGGGAACAAACTATTGAAAAAGGTAACTTTACAGTTTGTAAAAGTAACCGTAGCTGTACTGCTGATATTGATTTCTTTAGGATTGGGTTCAGGGTTGTTGTAAACCCCAATTTCATTTTAAACCACTCACAATTAACAATTTGATAATCCGTATTATAGGATTTAGACACTAATTTTTTTTACCTTTAGATAAAACCTTAAGTCATGGAAATCAATTGGATTATAATAATTATTGTAGCGATTGCCGCTATTGGATTGGTTGCTTATCTGATTCGTCAAAATCAAAAAGATGAAAAAAAGGTAACAGCGTATTTTAATACTGACCTTACAGAAATAACAGAAGAGGAAGAAGAATTAAACAACTTGAGATAATCATTTCAAACGACAGTTAATCCTCTTTTTTTAGAATATTTATTTATTTTAGCCGGCAACTAAAATCAAAACCATGTTCACCTTAGAACAAATCAAATCGGCCCATGCGAAAGTACAATCGGGAGCCGATTTCCCTAATTATGTACAAGAGCTTATCCAATTGGGTGTAACTCATTATGAAGCCTTTGTTTCAGATGGTCACACAGCTTATTTTGGAAAAGACAACTACAAAATTACGGCACTCGCAAAATACGACTCCTTAACTGTAGCCGAAAAAAGCAATATCGACCAATTCAAAATCGATTTAAAAGCGCACCAACAAGGCCAAACCGATTATATGACTTTTTGTAATGATTGTGCTAAATCGGGTGTTGAAAAATGGTTGGTTTGTATGGAAAAAATGACTTGTACTTACTACGACAAAGACGGGAAAGCAATGCTTACAGAAACCATTCCGGATTGATTTTCTTTAGTAAACGTCCAATGCTTTAATTTGTTCTTTATAGTCAGACGGCAGTAAGATTCCTTTAAGCAACCCATCTATTTTCAGCAATCTACTTGCTTTATACAGTGGCACGACAGGCGTTAGCAAAGAGAAATCGCTAAACTGTAATAAAACTTTGACCCTATTCGGACAAACTAGTTTTTGCCCTTCGATTAAAACTTTAAAACGCATAGTGCCAAGGTGTTTTTTGTATTGCTTAAAAAGATCGGCTGTAAACGCACTCTTTTGCAAGTCGGCCATTAAATGAGCTTCTCTTACCGGTAGCCATTCCATATAATTCGTTGGTAATTCCTTTAATCCCATTCTAACACCAACGCGATAAAAGACATTGTACACTTCTTCCTTTTCTGCCTCGGTTAATTTTGTTTCAAGCAGTTCATAAGCCGCAATGGAATAATGAATCAACATAAACAACACATCGCGATACGCCCAATCGGGAATGACTGCACCGCGATTTTCCTCTACAGCACTGTGTATTTTTCGCATGGTATCAATGGCTTTATCGGCTTCTTCTTTTGGAGCAAATACTATCATTCGGGCATACCTTACCGTTGAAAACAAACGACCCAAAGGATCCGATGGCAACTTTCCGGTAAAGTAAAGCCAATCGACCGCTTTGTTCAAAGCAAACTCAGCCGCAGCACCGGCAAAAATGAATAAAATGGTGTCGCTCTTGCCCCAAATTTTTCTAACGATTGAATGTCGTTCTACAAAGAATTCCATGATTTTTTTTGGCTAAATTATAAAAAAACAAATAAATTAAAAGTACTTTGAATTACAAAGTTTATTTACTAACAAAAGAGTCTATAAGTTTGGACCAAAAAATCAAAAAAAACTGAACACTGACAACTGACAACTGAACACTAATTTGAATATCTTTGTCGCAACTAAATCGATATAGTAATGGAAGAATGCATTTCGGTATTTGATATGCTTAAAATTGGTGTCGGACCTTCAAGTTCACACACACTCGGCCCTTGGCGCGCTGCAGAACGTTTTATAAAGGAATTAAGAGAAGACAATCAGTTAAATAAAATCACTACCATAAAAGTAGATTTGTATGGTTCGTTATCGTTAACAGGAAAAGGTCATGCCACAGATTATGCCGTAATGTTAGGACTAAGTGGTCAAGATCCGGAATATATTCCCGTACAAAATATCGATAGTATTATTCAGACTATTGCAAAAACGCAGCAAATTAATTTGGCCAACGAGCTGGTAATCGACTTCAATCCGGAAACAGCTATCGTTTTCAATAAAAACTTTTTGCCTTTTCATGCTAATGGAATGACCTTTACCGCTACTACCACTGAGGGAAAACAAATTATCTCTACCTTCTATTCCATCGGTGGCGGCTTTGTGGTAAAAGAAGAAAGAATCAATGCCCAAAAGAAACACCAAATTAAATGTGCGTTTCCCTTCCCTATTCAGAATGCTGCCGAATTGTTGGAATACACCATCAAAGAAAATAAATCGATTTCCGAAATAGTGTATGCCAATGAAATTTCGATGCGTCCCGAGGCAGAAGTGCACAGCGAATTGATGCGCATTTGGAACACCATGTTAGAATGTATGTTTATTGGTTGCCATTCCGAAGGCATACTTCCCGGCGGCTTAAACGTTCGTCGCAGGGCTTTCGACATGCACCAAAATCTCATCGGGCTAGCCAACTATAATTCGCCTCAAGAATGGCTGGAAACCATCCGTAAAACCGAAGTGAAGTTTCGCCAAATCCTTAAATGGGTTAGCTGTTTTGCCTTAGCGGTCAATGAAGTCAATGCTGCTTTAGGTAGAGTCGTAACCGCGCCAACCAATGGTAGCGCCGGCGTAATTCCGGCCGTATTGATGTACTACATGGTGATAGAAAACCACCAAGCCGACGAGAAACAAATCAAACAATTCCTAATGGTGGCCGGAGAAATTGGCAGCATCTTCAAAAAAGGCTCAACCATTTCCGCGGCTATGGGCGGATGTCAAGCCGAAATCGGAGTTTCCTCAGCCATGGCGGCCGGAGCTTTGTGTGAAGTGATGGGCGGAACACCGGAGCAAGTGTTAATGGCAGCTGAAATCGCTATGGAACATCATTTAGGCTTAACCTGTGATCCTATTGGTGGTTTGGTTCAAATTCCGTGTATCGAACGCAATACTATGGGCGCTATTAAAGCCATCAATGCCGCAGAATTGGCCATGGAAACGGATGCCAAAAATGCCAAAGTACCGTTAGACAAAGTCATCGACACCATGTGGCAAACGGCCAAAGACATGAATTCCAAATACAAAGAAACTTCAGAAGGTGGTTTGGCTGTGGCTGTAAATATGGCGGATTGCTAAATAACCCCTAAAATAAGTCTTTCGGAAAATGAAGGAATTATATAATTTTCTTCAAGAATAGTATAAGAAGTTTTTTTGACCTTGTCCATATCTTAGCTTTCCAAAAAAGCTGTAATCATGGACTCTCGTACTATCTATTATCTTGACATAGACAATGAAGATTTATATTTTTTCAAACATGTTATAGAAGCACTGGGACATCGTATCTCCATCTATAAGGACGGTTATAAAATGATGCAAGATTTGAAACAATCTGAAACCAAACCCGATATCCTTTTTTTGGGCACTCATATGCCTATATTGAATGGCAAAGAACTGATTGTCATCCTAAAAAACTCCGAAAATTTAAAAGCTATTCCTATAGTTATAGTCTCCGGAGCTTTGCCTAAAAAGCTACTGAGACACTATCAGGATGCCGGAGTAAAACATATAATGAAAAAAACAAAGGGAACAGATTATAAAGCTGCCTTTAAAGAAGTATTGGAAATGAAGTTCGTTTTATGATTAAAGATGCTTTTTTCAAAATTCAAATGATAAACTCGTGGTGATGTAAAAGTTGTTATTGACCATAGAAGTATCATTTATAAATATCTCTTTCTGACTGTTTAAATACCTCGCTTCAGTTCTGAATTTGACTTTATCATTAATGAGATAATCGGCATTCCAGGACAATCCAAGGGTTTTAAATTGATCATTAGAAGCTATAATTACATTGTTTTTATCCTGATAAAATTCAACTCTTAAGGCCGTTTGCCACTTGGGAACGATGGTATATTGTGTCACTATTACCGGACTCATCCAAAACAATTTACGGTCATTATCGGTAACATCTGTCTGCATTCCTGCATCAAAGCCTACAATAGTGCGCCATTTGGAATTCCATTGTTTGTCCCAATACCAATTACTGAAATAGCGCATGCCCCATTCATTGTTGTACAATTCTTTCCCTACAAAAGTACTCCAATTAAAAGTTGCCTTTTCAGATGGCTTATAGACTATTTGAGAACCCAAAGCCGGTGAAACATTTTTATTAGGTTTATTGATACGTTGCCATCCATTGGTTACCAAACCGGAAAACTGCCATTTGTCATTGGGTTTATAAGTATATTTAATTCCCGTCATAAAATAGGGTGAATTTTCAGCCAATAAGGAGCGAGTCAAATTCAAATTTGAGGCAGAAGTTGCGGTTTCAAATCCGATATAACTGGGCAAAATTCCAACTTCAAGGGTTGATTTTTTGGCTTTGTCAAGAAACAAACCTACATAAGCTTCACTGATAATCTTAGTGTTTTCATTGGCATAATTATCTTCTACATAAGTTCCGGCATGCAAAGCAATGGCAGCATAAGCATTCTCGTATTCGGCTTTGGCTCTTAACAAACCTACATTGATACTAAACTCATTATGTCGGTTATAATTATACATAAACGGTAACTTTGCTTCAGCTTTGGGCTGATTAAAATCGTAAGCATAATAGGTTTCTAAAAAGCCTGAAAAGGATAATTTTAATGCTTTATTTTCTTGGGCGAAGGCAGTAATACCAAACAATACTAAAAACAATAACTTTCTCATTTCTTCTTTCGGGTATCAATCAAATGCACTATTTTCCAACTCGAAGTATCTTTAAACAAAGTAAAAGCATTCACGCCTTTGTGGCTAAACTTGCCATTGAGGTAGAATTCATATGGCGTCCAAACGTGTGCCATGGTACCGTCGACTTGAATATTGTAGCTTAGAATACGTTCTTCAAACTTTACATCAGCCGGAATGGTGGCTATTGAAACATAAAACTCTTTTGGTGATTCTTCCGAAAACTTATTGCCTTTAGCACTTTCGGAGATGGATTGTAATACCAATTTCTCGCTGCAAGTCGATTTGATTTTGACAGTATCTTTGGCATGAAAACCTTCAAAGAACGTTTCGATAGTTTTTTGCACTTCGCCCTTTTGGGCCTGACCCGAAAAACTAAAAAACAATAAACCCCATAAAACTAACTTTTTCATCTTTAGTATTTTGACCATTTGTAGAGTTCTTTCCAGGTTGGTTTTTTGCCATACATCAATATTCCCACACGATAAATCTTGGCTGCAAACCAAACCACTAGGAGGAATGTTGCAAACAATAAAACCAAAGAAACGGCAATTTGCCAAAGCGGTACGCCAAACGGGATGCGCATCATCATTACGATAGGCGAAGTCAAAGGAATCATAGAAAACACTGTCGCGACCGTTCCATGCGGATCATTGATAACAGTGAAAAATCCGATGTAAACACCCAAAATCAAAGGCATGATGATAGGCAATAAAAACTGTTGCGAATCGGTTTCGTTATCCACTGCTGCACCTATTGAAGCATAAAACGAACTATACAAAAAGTAGCCGCCAATAAAATAGAAGATAAACGAAATTAGAATAGTCGCTATCGGTAAGTTCCATAGCTCTTTCATGTACATGGCAACAGAACCGCCCATTTCTTGTTGGGCATTTTGTAAAGTTTGAGCGTCAACACTCGATGTTGCTCCCATTTGTATCCCAAAAATAGAGGACAAAACAAACATGGCAGTTAATCCGAGTAGAGCCCAAATCATAAACTGTAAAATTCCCGCTAAGGAAGTTCCGATGATTTTACCCATCATGAGTTGAAAAGGTTTTACCGAAGAAATGATGACTTCAATAATACGAGACACTTTTTCTTCGATGACACTTCGCATCACCATGTTGCCATAAATTACGATGAACATCATAATCAAATACCCAAAAGCACCTCCTATTCCAATTTTAATTTCGTTTAATCCTTTTAAAGCCGCTTCTCCGGAAGCTTTGGATAAATTGATACTGACTTTTGATTCGGCTTTTTCAATGGCTTTCACGTCTAAACCCGATTTGGTATAGTTTTCTGTGGTGAGTTTGGCGTTGATAATCGATTCTAAATCTTCTACAAACAGCACACTTGGACTATCGTTAGAGATGTATTCTATTTGCTTTTGAAGTGAATCGGAAGCGGTAATCTTGGGTATGAAAAGCAAACCTTCATAGCTTTCGCTGATGATACTGTCTTTTAGAGTCTTGGTATCGATTAAAGACAAATCCACATATTTATATTCGGCATCACTTTTAAATTCTTTGACAAACAACCCGGTTTCATCGTGAATGGCTATCGTTTTTTGATCGGCCTTCATGGTACTGAGATAACCCACAAAAACACCGATGCCTACAAACAACAACGGACTTAAAAAAGTCATAACAATGAATGATTTGTTGCGCACTTTAGCGACAAATTCTCTTTTGATAATTAGACTTAGTTTGCTCATATTTTTTAAATTCCAATATTTTAAAATCCAAATTCCAAATAAAACTCAATTTTTCAAATTCAAAACAATCTGTTAATCAATGTTTGAAATTTGTTTTTTTTGACATTTGCTATTGGTTTGTTATTTGGGTTTTGATTTTTGTTATTTTATTCCGTTACCGTTTTAATAAAAATATCATTCACGCTCGGTATTTTTTCCACAAAATGGGTTACTTGTCCGCGTTGCACTAAAGTGTTCAATAGTTCATTTCGCGTAGCCGTGCCAAGATTGATCTTCAATTTCAATTCATCGTGCAACGATTTGAAATCGGTTGGTGCCAAAGTAAATTTCTGTGACAAATCATACATCAATCCTTCTACATTATTGGTCAATATTCCCACTTCATAATCATTGGTTCTGAATTGTTTTTTGACTTCAGACAATCGGCCTTCAATGAGTTTGTTGGATTTGTGAATCAGGGCGATATGGTCACACATTTCTTCTACGCTTTCCATGCGGTGCGTTGAAAAAATAATAGTGGTTCCTTGTTTATTGAGCTCGATGATTTCGTCTTTAATCAAATTGGCATTCACCGGGTCAAATCCTGAAAACGGTTCGTCTAAGATGAGCAGCTTGGGATTGTGTAAAACGGTCACAACGAACTGTACTTTTTGCGCCATTCCTTTAGATAATTCTTGCACTTTTTTATTCCACCAACCTTGAATTTCCAAGCGGTCAAACCAATAGTCTAATGCTCTTTTGGCTTCGGCTTTGGATAAGCCTTTTAACTGTGCTAAATACAAACATTGCTCGCCTACTTTCATGGTTTTATACAAACCGCGTTCTTCCGGCATATAACCAATAGAATGTACATGAGAAGGATTAAGTTTCTCTCCATCCAAAATTATTTCACCATTGTCAGGCATGGTGATTTGGTTGATGATACGGATTAGGGAAGTTTTTCCGGCGCCATTCGGTCCGAGAAGTCCGTAAATGCTGCCTTTGGGAACGGTTAAAGAAACCTCGTTGAGCGCGGTGTAATCACCGTATTGCTTTACGACTTTGTTTACTTCAAGTATATTGCTCATGATTGAGATAAATTTCAAAAAGATAAATAACAAATTTCAAATAAATTCCAAATCTGAAAATTCCAAAACATTAAATAGAACAAATTTGAAAATTGAAATTTGATTATTACTTGTTTTTTGGCTTTTAAAATTTGGTGTTATATTTTGTAAAAGTAACCAATAAGTAGTCAAACGAAAATGTTTGTTACAAAAAAAAACCCACCCTGATTTTTACAAAAGGATGGGAAAAATTGCTATGAAAAAGAAATTACTTGTTTCCAAGTAATAATCAAATGTAAAACATATTTTTTAATTATGAAAACATATCTTTTACTTTTTCAAAAAAAGATTTATCGCTTTTTTCAGGTTTCGGGATGAAGTTATCATCAGTTAGTGATTTTTCAAAAAACTGACGTTGTTCTTTGCTCAAACTCTTTGGTGTCCATACATTTACATGTACTAACAAGTCGCCATTGCCATAGCTGTTAAGGCTCGGAATTCCTTTACCTTTGAGACGTAAAATTTTACCCGATTGGATACCGTCTTCTAATTTGATTCTTACCTTTCCGTTAACGGCTTCAATTTCTTTGGAAACACCTAAAGCGGCTTCAGCAAAACTGATGTACAAATCATAATGGAGGTTTTCGCCTTCGCGTTTTAAAAACTCATGTTCTAATTCTTCGATGGCTACAATCAAATCACCCGGAATTCCGTTACCCGGAGCGTCATTTCCTTTAGCGGAAACTTTGAGTTGCATGCCATCTACAACGCCTGCAGGGATTTTGATAGATACGGTTTCGTCTTCCATTATCATTCCGTGCGCGTCGGCATTGTTGGGTTTGCTTTCTATGGTTTGTCCAGCTCCACCACAAACGTGACAAGTTGTGGCCGATTGCATTCTGCCCAAAATGGTATTGGTTACCCGCAATACTTGACCTTGACCGTTACAAGTGGTACAAGTTTTATATTTTACACCCGGTGCTTGCACCTTGCGTTTTACTTTGACTTTCTTTTCAACGCCATTGGCAATTTCTTCCAGAGTTAGCTTAACTTTGATGCGAAGATTACTGCCTTTAACGCGACGTTGTCCGCCACTGTTGCCGCCAAATCCGCCAAATCCGCCACCGCCAAAAGCACCTCCGAAAATATCACCAAACTGACTGAAGATATCATCCATGTTCATGTGATGCCCGCCACCAAAACCGCCGGCTCCGTCAAAGGCAGCATGACCGTATTGATCGTATTTGGCTTTTTTATCCGGATCGCTTAAGACTTCATAAGCCTCAGCTGCTGTTTTAAAATTTTCTTCGGCTTCTTTATTGCCCGGGTTTTTATCGGGGTGAAACTCGATAGCTTTTTTTCGGTAAGCTTTTTTTATCTCTTCAGCAGAAGCACTTTTGGAAATGCCTAATATTTCGTAAAAATCTTTTTTGCTCATACTCTTTGTTATTGTCCGATTACGACTTTTGGAAAACGAATAATTTTGTCGCCCAATTTATATCCTTTTTCCACTACATCCACAATTTTACCTTTCAAATCCTCAGTTGGTGCCGGAATTTGGGTTATAGCCTCCGCAAAATCAGCATCGAAACTATCACCAGCTTTTATGTCTACTTGTTCCAAACCTTTGGACACCAAAGTGTTTTTCAACTTTTCGTGAATTAATTCAACGCCTTTCAGCAAAAGTTCGTCTTCACTTTTGGCAATTTGCACCATAGCCCTGTCAAAATCGTCTAAAACCGGTAACATGGCTTGCAAAACTTCTTGATTGGCAGTTTTGAATAAATCGATACGCTCTTTGGCGGTTCTTTTTTTGAAATTTTCAAACTCGGCAAAAAGACGTAAAAACTTGTCCTTTTCTTTGGCTAATTCTTCTTGCAATTGGGCTTCAACACTAAGTTCTTCTGCCGCTTCAATTTCATTGGCTACATTTTCTGCGGCACTTTCAATAGGCTCTTTATCCGTGTTATCAGTATTCATTGGTGGTGTATTTTTAAAAATATTTTTGATTTTCATTTGGGAATTTTTCCTTTTTCGAGTAAGCAAAAGTACTGCCAATTCTTTGAAAATGTCAAATTGTCATTAATTTTATCAGACAATAAAAAAAATAAACTATCGGATAATTTAATATAATTTTAATATAATTTTAAGACTATTACGTTTTCGTATAACCTATATTTGTTACATAACATTTTAAAACACAAATCCCAAGGTTGGCTTTATGCTGTAAAATTATTAATTCAACAATCTTTTATAGTAAAAAAGAGCTGTCAACTGACAGCTCTTTTTTATTGATACAAATTGTAAAGGGCTTTCTCTAAATGGGGAAAATGAAATTGGAAACCGGCAGTTTTTATTTTTTCAGCACTGAGATTTTTACTGGAAAAAAGCAAATAAGCCATTTCGCCTAAAATGAGTTTCATTATGAACTCTGGAATATTGGGAAGCCACAAGGGTTTCTTGATTACTTTGGCTATCGTTTTGGTTAATGTAGCATTACTTACCGGATTGGGACTAACCGCATTGTAAATTCCTTCCAACTGATTTACCAAAGCAAAATTGTACATAGCAATTAAGTCCTCAATATGAATCCAAGATTGCATTTGCTTACCCGAACCCATTGCAGAGCCAAAGCCAAACTTTATCGGTTTTACCATTTCAGGCAATGCTCCGCCTTTATCAGACAACACTATACCGGTTCTTAGCTTGCAGACTTTAATACCTAACACATTGAAAGTATTGACACTTGCCTCCCATTTCTTGACCACATTAGACAAAAAACTATCTTCTGTTTGTGTGGTAGTTTCATCAAATACTTGATTGAAACTTTCAGGGTAAATGGCTGTGCCTGAAGCAGCAACAATTTGCTTGACTTGATTGGGTGTTTTTCTTAAAAGATTAAAAAGCAATTCACTGGATAAAGTTCTGCTTTCAATTATTTCTTGCTTGTAGGCATTGGTCCATCTTTTGGCAATATTAGCGCCTGCCAAATGTACAATCGCATCAACTCCATAAATACAACTTTCATCTATTTTCCCTGATTGAGGATTCCAAAAGAAACCTTTGATGTTTGGCTTATCCTCAATTTTGGAGGCGGAAGTAGTTAAATAATGAATGGTATGCTTGTTTTTTAACAACAACTTAACCAGTTCACTACCTACTAAACCCGTTGCCCCGGTGATCAGAATTTTCATTGTCTTTTTATTTTTATCAAAGTTACAATGATAACTTCCTAAAAAAAGGCTAATTATAAAGGGTTTAACTTTTGTTAATTACTTTAATTTTATACTCCATTCAAAGTTTAACTCGGAAACTTGTTCTCCTTTTTGATTGATTCCGACCGACTTCATCCAAAAAGTCTGCCCTTCTCCAGTGTTTATAGTTCGCTGAATGGCTTCTTCAATCAAATGACCATCATTACAGGTAAAAGTAATGCGACCCGTTGCCTTTTTAGTAAAGTTACCGTTATTGTTAGCTACCAACATAGAAATCTTTTGGCCTGATTTTTTGATTTGCATCATTACCAAAGCACCGGTAGTCAATTCGGCTGCCATAGCTTGAACCGCAAAATACATGGAGTTGAAGGGGTTTTGGTTGAACCATCGGTGCTTGACCGCAACCACACATTGCTGTTTTGAAATCGATTTTACCCTAACGCCGCACCAAAACGCGGAAGGCAATTTGAAAAATAAAAAGGTATTCAATTTAGAAGGAGAAAATTCCATAAACACTTGATTTTGCTATAAAAGTACAAAAAAATAGTGGGTTTTAAAGTTTATTCCAAATGTTAATATTTTGTTAATTTTAAGTACTTTGTATTGCATAATACCTTTTTTTAACCTTATCTTTGTATAAGAAATTAATAGCTTATCAATAGTATTATAATAAAGGAGTTTCAATCATCACTTAATAAATCAAAAAAAATGACAACTACTAACGAAAAAAACTTGGCTACGTTTCTGCACTTGAGTGCTTTAACCCAATATGTGATCCCTTTTGGAAACTACATCTTCCCAATTGTAATTTGGAGTACCAAAAAAAACGAATCTGAATTTGTAGATTATAATGGAAAGCAAGTCTTGAACTTTCAATTGAGCATCTTTGTTTACACTGTAATATTGTGTTTGATTGCTATTCCGATTTTAATTTACTCCATTTTCAAAAATGTGCCCGATGGAGACTTCCATTTCAACAGAGATTTTGTAATCGACAATTTGAGTATGGGAAATTTAACCGGCATTTCAATCTTAGGAATCATCGCGGTATTGTTGTTCTTTTTTATCAAAGTAATCGAATTTGTTTTAATCATATACGGTGCCGTAAAAACCTCAAACGGTGAACATTATAAATACCCGTTGAGCATCCCTTTTTTCAAATAAAATCAATCAATCATCAATCACAATCACCGGTTTCAATCATCAAGGAAACAATCAAAAAACGAATGTTAATCAGAAAAATTAAAAATCATGTACTATGAACATTGAAAACACAAAAGCCCAGATGCGAAAAGGTGTTTTAGAATTTTGTATCTTGTCTGTCCTAAAAGAAAAAGACGCCTACACTTCTGAAATCTTAGACACTTTAAAAAACGCTAAACTGCTTGTAGTAGAAGGAACGGTTTATCCGCTATTGACAAGACTTAAAAACGACGGATTGCTCAACTATCGTTGGGAAGAATCAACTTCGGGACCGCCCAGAAAATATTATGGCTTAACCGAATTAGGAAAGACATTTTTAACTGAATTGAACGGCACTTGGACCGAATTGTCAGACGCCGTGAACATCATAACCAATCAAAAATAACAATCATGAACAAAACAGTAAATATTAATATAGGTGGTTTATTCTTCCATATCGATGAAGATGCATACCAAAAATTATCAAGATATTTTGATGCTATAAAACGTTCTCTTTCCAATTCTTCCGGAAAAGACGAAATCATGAAAGACATTGAAATGCGTGTGGCCGAACTTTTAACAGAAAAACAAAAGTCAGACAAACACGTGATCAATAATAAAGATGTTGACGAAGTAATTGTAGTGATGGGTCAACCGGAAGATTACCGCATTGACGACGAGGCCACAGACGCTAAATCTGAACCGTTCTACAACATGCCTAACCGAAAAAAATTATACAGAGACAAAGACCGTGGCTTGATCGGCGGGGTTTGTACCGGATTAGGACACTACTTTGGAGTAGAGGCTGTTTGGATTAAAATCATCTTCTTGTTGTTGGCGTTCACCAGCTTCGGAGTAATTGCTTATTTAATCCTTTGGATTGCAACGCCTAAAGCAGTTACCACTTCCGAAAAATTAGAAATGACCGGAGAACCGGTAACCATTTCCAATATTGAAAAAAAAGTCAGAGAAGAATTCGATTCGGTTTCTAATAAATTCAAAAACGCCAATTATGACGAAATGGGAAACCAAGTCAAAACCGGCGCTGAAAGAGTAGCCAGCGGCTTAGGCGATGTTCTCATGAAAATCTTCGGAGTATTTGCTAAAGTTTTGGGGTCAATCATACTGGTGTTCTCAGCTTTATCTTTGGCCGGACTTTTTATAGGATTGTTTACTTTCGGTTCTACCTCTTTTATTGATGCTCCTTGGCAACGATATGTAGAAGCCGTAAATTATACTGACATTCCGCTTTGGGCTTTCGGATTATTGACTTTCTTAGCCATTGGAATTCCGTTATTCTTCTTCTTGTTGTTAGGATTGAAACTATTGGTCAGCAACATGAAATCGCTTAGTGCTGCCGCTAAATACAGCTTATTGGCCATTTGGATTTTCGCCGTGGGTTCATTATTTGTAATCGGAATCAAGCAATCAACAGAATCTGCTTTTGAAGGGAAAGTGGTTCAAAAAGAAACCTTAAACATCCAACCCACAGATACGTTACAAATCAAATTTGTGAGCAACGATTATTTCTCTAAAAATGTTTACGAACATGAAGATTTTATCTTTACTCAAGATTCTGTTAAAAACGAAGTAATTTATTCCAACCAAATCAGCTTCGAAATCAAAAGTACAGATAAAGCACAACCGTATCTTCAAATTGAAAAACTGGCCGACGGAAAATCGTTCAAAGAAGCCAATGAGAGAGCTGAAAAAATCAAATACGGATTCAAAGTGGTAGGCAACCAATTGTTATTAGACAACTACTTACTAACTGAAATGGCCAGCAAATACAGAGACCAAAGAGTAGAATTGTATTTATACCTTCCTAAAGGAACCGTATTTGTAGCCGAAGAATCTGTGCAACACTTTGACGAATCCGACAATCAGTTTTTCAACCTTCACCACACTTCTGATAAATACACTTATAAAGTGGATGAGACCCAAGTGAAATGTTTAGATTGTCCTGCAGATGAAAACGAATACAATGACATCCAAGGAGAAGTGCAATCCGAAGAAATTAACATTATCAACGAAAGTGACACCTCAGAGACTGTTACGGTTAAAATAAACGGCAAAGTGGTATCCGAAACCAAGTCAGGCAAAACAAATAAAAAAGGAAAATTAACCGTAGGAAGCGACGGAGTAATCATTAAAACCGAATAATCATGACAAAAATTGTAATTCTCTTTTCAAAGATAGTAAGCGCTGCTTTAGTCGCTTTGTCGATAAGCTCATGCAACGGCAATTTCAACTTGGGCAACAGTGTCAGCGGAAGCGGTAAAATAGTAACCGAAAAACGCAATGTAAGTCAATTCAACAAAATAACCGTAGCCAATGGTTTAGATTGTGAAGTGATTCAAGCCGACAATTTTGAAGTAACGGTAGAAGCCGATGATAACTTAATCAACGGTATAAAAACCCATATCGAAAACAACACCTTGGTAATCTATTCAGAATACAACAATTATATCAACGTGACTTCCAAAAAAATCACAGTGAAATTGCCTAAAATATTGAGTTTAGAGAGTTCCAGCGGCTCAACATTAAAATCAGTAAGTTTGTTAACCGGTGAAGATATTACGCTCAAATCGAGCAGTGGAAGTTCAATGGAAGTAGAAGTGGAATCAGATAAAATTACACTGGAAACTACTAGTGGTAGCGAACAACAAATCACCGGTAAAGCATTAAAATTGTATACAGCCTCTTCCAGCGGAAGTCATATAGAGGCAAATGAATTAATCGCCAACGAAGTCTATTCGCAATCTAGCAGCGGCAGTTCAACCACAGTCAATGCTGTATTGCTTTTAGACGGAAAAGCCTCCAGCGGCAGTTCCATAACCTATGTCAAAACACCTAAAGAAGTCAGGGTTGAAGAAAGCTCCGGTGGAAGTGTCTCAAAAGAATAAGTTAATAAAACATCCCAATAACCATTGGGATGTTTTTTTTTCTATTTTTGACTCACCAAGTCATTTGTACAAATTGATGTAAAAACCAAACAACTACCTTAATGAAAAAGTATCTACTAATCTGTTGTCTTCTCCTAACAGCATTCGCTTTAGGCCAAAAAAAGGAAAAAATTAAAGGCTCAAAAATCGTCAAATCGGAACTCAAAACCATTGAAGATTTTGACAGTATCGAACTCGAAGACAACATAGAAGTATTTTTAGTAAAGGGAAATGACTGTGCTTTGGAAATTGAAGCCGATGACAATTTGATTCCGTTCATCGATTACAAATTAACAGGAAGTAACCTTAGAGTGGTTACCACTAAAGATATTTCGAGTTTCAAAAAACTGAGTGTTCGCATCACTTACACCGACAAACTCAATATGGTTATCGCCAAAGACGAAACCAATGTTACGGCTTTGTCAGAAGTGTTATTGGACAATGTGACCTTCAAGAGTTACGATTATGCCAAATTGTTTCTGAATGCCAACACCAAGAATTTCACTTTAATGGCTAACGACAAATCAAAAGTGGAACTGAATTTAAAATCGGTCAAAACCGCCATCGACTTAAGCAAAAGTGCGTATGTAAAAGCACTAATTTCCTCAAGCGAAATGAAATTCGATTTGTACCAAAAATCAGCGGCCGAAGTAGAAGGTGACATCATAGACCTCAAATTAAGATTAGATAACAATACCGATTTTACAGGAAAAAAATTAACCGCGAAGAATGCCTTATTAGAAACCAGCGGATTTTCTAAAAGCAGTATAAAAGTGAGTAATATTGTTACTATCGATGCTTCAGGCGACAGCGAAATTGAACTTTATGGCGAACCGGTAAAAATAGAAATGAAACGTTTTATCGATAGTGCCGAACTTCATAAAAAACCCAGCAAATAAAAAAATCCCGTCTCATTTGATTGAGACGGGATTTTTTATTCAAGAAAATTATCTTTAGTCTAAAGCTGCCAAATATCTTTCAGCATCCAAAGCTGCCATACAACCAGTTCCTGCAGCAGTAATCGCCTGACGGTAAACATGATCGGCAGCATCACCGGCAACAAATACACCCGCTACATTGGTTTTTGAACTTCCAGGCACATTCACGATGTATCCGGTTTCATCTAAATTGATATAATTCGCAAAAATATCGGTATTGGGTTTGTGACCAATAGCCACAAAGAAACCGGTAGCCGGAATGGTGATGGTTTCACCGGTAGTTTTATTCAAAGCTTTGATTTCCGTCACCACTTGTCCGTCTCCAACAACTTCAACAGTATCGTGATTCATCAATATCTCAATATTTTCAGTTTTGCGAACGCGCTCTTCCATAATTTTAGAAGCTCTAAATTTCTCGCTTCTCACCAACATCGTTACTTTTTTACACAATTTA
>NZ_JBILQL010000104.1:0-6924 GCF_044373165.1 Flavobacterium sp. | reverse complement strand
TGAAACTCAAAAGATTTCAGTAAATCATATTTTAATCCTAAACCAATATTGGTGCTAAAGTGAATGTTATTTAGGTTATTGGCTGCTCCCAAAACGATAGTTCTATTGTCTGAAACCACGGAAATGGAATTGTCTTGTAAAAATAAAGTGCTGAAACCACCTATAACTTTTAATCCAAATCTTTTGGCTACAAACGCATAAGTCATCTCAATCGGCATTTCAAAATAGCCTATATCTTGGTTAATGTAACCTTTGTTTTTGGTAAAGTTTTGTTCAAAGGACAGCAAATCATTTTCTGAAGTGCCTAAAGAAGCTGAAGGACTTGGGCCATTGGCATTTTCCACTTGTATAGTGTGACCGGCTCCTGAAGGAGATAAACCACTCAAGGCGCGGGTTTGCATACTCGCAAAGTAAAAAACATCGTTAGTGTTATAACTCATATTGAGTTTGTTTAACCCGGTTCTAAGGGTTACTTTCGGACTAACAGCGTAACTTACACCCAAGCCAAACCCAACATTAGTGTTGAATGATTTACTGTTGTTGGCCAAGGTAGAATCAATAGCAGAACCACCGGAAAGCGCACCCATAAAAATAGGCGAAACGTTAGAAATGATTTGCCATTTGCTTTGTTTGGTTTCTTGCTTTTTCGGTTCTTCCTCTATAGCGGCTAATAATTCTTCTAAAGGATTTTTCGGTGTTTCCTTTGTTTTGGTGCTGTCTGTAGGGTTTGGTTTAGCATCGTTTTCGGCTACACTGTTTTTCTTGCCTTTTAAAGACTCTAATGAAATTTCTTTGGAAATTTCTGAAACAGTAGTAGTTTTATTTTCTTTATCTGCCATGGTACCAAGGTTATCGGTTATAGCTTTTTCGGTTTCAAGCAAGCCATTTTTTTGGGTTTGCCGCGATGAGGTAACAGACCTATCGGTCGCATTTACAGCATTTTTCGATTTGTTGTTTTCAGCTACGGTTTTGTTCAATGATGCTTGATTTCCGATTGATTTTTTTGCTGTATTTTTTTGCTGATAATTTTTAGGATCAGTGATTCCTTTTTCAAATGTTGATTGAGAAACATTGTCATTTGTATTCTCGTTTTGTACAACAACATTCCCTTGAATTTTTTCTTTTGGGTTAACAGCATCACTGTTTGGAAGAGATGTATTCGTTGTTGTTTTTGTCTCTTTAGTGGTTTTAGTTTCTTCAAACGTAACCTGGTTCGACGGCACTGTTTTGTTGTTAAAAACCGTTTGTGTAATTAATAACCCAACTAGAAATACTGCCGCAATTCCTGAGAGTTTCCACCAAAGCGGAATCACTCGTCTGGTTTTATCTTTATCCAAACCGGCTTCAATATTACCCCAAATTTCCTCAGGAGGATTAATTTCGAAATCCTTGAATTTTTCCTGAAAAAGGCGATCTATATTCTTTCTTTCACTCATTTTGCAGAAGGAAACTTTTTCGTTTCTTCGTTTTTTAACTGTTCAATTTTTTCTTTTAATATCATACGGCCTCTGGCTAAATTTGACTTAGACGTACCAATATTAATTTGCAACATTTCCGCAATTTCGGCATGCGAATAACCGTCGATTACATAAAGATTAAAAACCAATCGATACCTATCAGGCAATTCTTGGATGATTCTTAACAAATAATCTAAAGAGATATTGTCTTCATCAAGTTCAATTTCATAATCTTCCGCTATATCTTCGTTCACCAAGCTTAAGAAAGTTTGATTTCGGTATTGTTGCAACACATTATTAATCATTACTCTTTTTAACCAACCGTCAAACGAACCTTTAAAGGAATATTGTCCTATTTTTTGGAAGATAATCAAAAACCCATCTTGTAAATTGTCTTGTGCCTCAGTATAATTACGCGAATATTTTAAGCACACAGCAAACAATTTTCCCGAGTACAACCGATACAATTGTTCTTGTGCTTTTCTGTTGTTATTCTTGCAATCATTAATGAGTTCTTTTAAATCCAATTGTCAAAAATTGATGGTTTAATCGATTACCGGTATTTCATATTCTAAAAAGATATCGTTTCCTTGTTCGTCTTTACCCTGCCAAAATTTAAAAATATATGAGCCATTACTGGTCACCAAGAAATCAAAAGTGCACTCATACAAGTTATTTTCTGTCAATTCTTGGCAATTATTTTGTTCCCTTTTCGCACTTTCAACAGCAATGGTTCTTACATTTAAATTTTTGTGATAATAAATGGTATTGTAAGCGTGACAGTTTGTAGGCAGTCGATAAAACATCTTGAACTGATAGGTTTCTCCCAATGTCATCTCGGTAGGAATTTCAACACTTTCAACCGGCAATAATTCTAAAGAATATCGAGTATCCGGCTCAGGGGAACAAGAAATAAGTAAAAAAAGTAAGGTTACTACAGAAATAATTTTTTTCATGATGGTAAATTCTATTTTTGGTCTAGATGTAGAGGTTAGTAAATGGTTGCGTAATTCAAATAAAAAAACGTCCCGCTTTTAAACGAGACGTTGCTATTTAGTTATTGGATTCTTTGATCAACTCTTTGATTTTTTGTTCGAGTTCATCTGCTAATTCCGGGTTGTCCTTAATCAGCACCTTAACAGCATCGCGTCCCTGACCTAATTTAGTGTCACCATAACTAAACCATGAACCCGCTTTTTTAATAATTTCAAACTCCACAGCCAAGTCCAAAATTTCTCCGGTTTTAGAAACGCCTTCTCCATACATGATGTCGAATTCAGCGGTTTTAAACGGCGGCGCTACTTTATTTTTAACCACTTTTACTTTGGTTCTGTTTCCAATTACATTTTCACCTTCTTTAATTTGAGAAGATCGGCGAATGTCTAAACGCACCGAAGCATAAAACTTCAAAGCATTTCCTCCGGTTGTAGTTTCAGGGTTACCAAACATTACCCCGATTTTCTCTCTCAACTGGTTAATGAAGAATACCGTACAGTTGGTCTTGCTAATGGTTCCCGTAAGTTTTCTTAAAGCTTGCGACATCAAACGAGCGTGTAATCCCATTTTAGAATCACCCATTTCGCCTTCAATTTCGCTTTTCGGAGTTAAAGCAGCCACCGAGTCGATAACCACTATATCAATGGCTCCCGAACGAATTAAGTTTTCTGCAATTTCTAAAGCTTGCTCTCCGTTATCCGGTTGTGATATGATTAAGTTTTCAATATCAACGCCTAATTTTTCAGCATAATGTCTGTCAAAGGCATGTTCCGCGTCAATAAAAGCCGCAATACCTCCTGCTTTTTGAGCTTCAGCAATGGCATGTAAGGTTAAAGTGGTTTTACCCGATGATTCCGGACCGTATATTTCAATAATTCTTCCTTTAGGATATCCGTTGACGCCCAAAGCTAAATCCAAACCTAAAGAACCGGAAGGGATTATTTCTACCTCTTCCACAGCCCTGTCGCCCATTTTCATGACGGTTCCTTTACCGTAAGCTTTGTCTAATTTATCAAGGGTTAATTGTAACGCTTTTAATTTGGCTTCTTTTTCTGAACTCATTTTTTAAAATTTTAGTGGCATAAAAATAATGCTTTTTTTGTTCTGATTCGGTTCTGTTAACAGGAGTTTTGAACAAATTAGTTTGGTTGTAACACTAGGGTTTAGTTTTTTTAAAATTACTAAGATTCAATCTAATGTTTAGTACGCAAAAAGTGTACATTTTAAGGGTAAATATTTGGCTTTTTTCTTTTGTCAAATGTATTCCGCCCCGCTATTTTAACTATTTTTGCAGTCTATTTTACAAGCATGGAAAAGATAATCTCTTACCCGATATCAATTGTTTATTATCTGTGTTTCGGATTGACCTTGGTTATTTTTCATCCGATTCAGTGGATTTGCTTGACGCTTTTCGGATACCAAGCACACAAGAAAAGTGTCGATTATTTGAACTTCTTTTTAGTAAAATGTACCAATCTTTTAGGTACAACTTATACCGTTGAAAATCGAGAATGCATTCCGCAAAACGTACCGATTATTTTTGTGGCCAATCACCAAAGCATGTTTGATATTATTGGAATCATATGGTATTTGAGACGTTTTCACGCCAAGTTTGTCAGCAAAAAAGAATTGGGCAAAGGCATTCCAAGTGTTTCTTATAATTTAAGACACGGCGGTTCAGTATTAATTGACCGCAAAGATCCTAAACAAGCCATTCCGGTGATCAAAGGATTATCGGAATACATTGAAAAACACAATCGATCAGCCGTTATTTTCCCCGAAGGCACCCGAAGCAAAAACGGAACGCCTAAAGAATTTGCCCAAAGTGGCCTAAAAATCTTATGCAAATATGCGCCTTCTGCTTATGTGGTGCCAATTACCATCAATAACTCGTGGAAAATGGTTAAATTTGGTGCTTTCCCTATGGGGTTAGGTACTCAATTGCAGTTTATCATTCACGAACCTATAGCTGTTAAAGATTTTTCTTTTGAAGAATTGATGGAAAAAACAGAAAAAGCAGTCAAACAATCTATTAAAAATTAAATAATGCCTCAAAAAAACATCCGACTTGAAGTCATGCAATTCCTGGAAAAAAAAGTCGATAGCTTTGTCGATCAGTTTTTGATTCCGGTGGAAAAGATATGGCAACCTTCTGATTTGCTTCCCAATTCCGAGGAAGATAATTTTATCGAAGAAGTCAAAGAATTAAGAGAAATTGCGAAAGAACTACCGTATGATTTTTGGGTAGTAATGGTCGGAGATACCATCACCGAAGAAGCTCTGCCAACCTACGAATCCTGGTTGATGGAAGTAGAAGGTGTTGACAACGAAAGCCGTAACGGCTGGTCAAAATGGGTGCGACAATGGACCGGTGAAGAAAACCGACACGGGGATTTACTCAACAAGTATTTATACCTTTCAGGACGGGTTAACATGCGCGAAGTTGAGGTAACTACACAGCATTTAATCAACGATGGATTTGACATCGGCACCGGAAAAGATCCATACAAAAACTTTGTTTATACCAGTTTTCAGGAATTGGCTACTTATGTCTCACACAATAGGGTTTCTCAAATCGCCAAGCAATATGGGGATAAAAAATTAGCCAAAATTTGTAAGCTAATAGCCGGAGATGAAATGCGTCACCATCACGCGTATTCTGAATTTGTAAACCAAATTTTCAAAGTGGATCCGAGCGAAATGATGTTGGCTTTTCAATACATGATGAAACAAAAAATCACCATGCCGGCGCATTTTCTCAGAGAATCAGGGCAAAAAATAAGCACCGCCTTTGAGGAATTTTCAAACTCTGCGCAAAAATTAGGCGTTTATACCGCAGCGGATTATGTCGACATTATGCAGAAGCTAATTGATAAATGGGAAATCGATAAAATCAATAACTTAACGGCAGAAGCCGAAAAAGCCAGAGACTATCTGATGAAGCTGCCTGAAAGAATGGCCAAGATTTCAGAGCGTTTGGTTTTGCCCGAAGAAACTAAAATTTTTAAATGGGTAGAACCTGCTGTAATTCGATAATAAATAATAATCCTTTCCTCTCGAAAGGATTTTTTTAACTACAATAACATGTCTATCATAGATAAAACAATCCTTTTTGTCCAATCTAAGCTCGAACAAGCCGAAGGCGGACACGATTGGTTTCATATTGAACGCGTATATAAAAATGCGCTGTTGATAACCCAAGAAGAATCGTGCGATATAACCGTGGTAAAACTCGCCGCTTTATTGCACGACATTGCCGACAGCAAGTTTCACGATGGCGATGAAACAATCGGTCCCAAAACCGCTCGATTGTTTCTGGAAGCAGAAAATGTCGACGAAGCCACGATTATTCATGTGGTTAATATCATCGAAAACATTTCGTTTAAAGGCGGCAATTTTGAGAGAACATTTTCCTCCAAAGAATTGAAAATAGTTCAAGATGCGGATAGATTGGACGCCATTGGTGCGATTGGAATTGCCAGATGCTTTAACTACGGTGGTTTCAAAAACAGAGCACTTTACAATCCGGCGATTGCTCCAAATTTAAATATGAGCAAAGAAGAATATAAGAATTCTGACTCTCCAACTTTGAATCATTTCTACGAAAAACTATTGTTGTTGAAAGACAAAATGAATACCGAAACCGGTAAAAAAATTGCAGCAGCACGCCATCGTTTTATGGAAAATTTTCTCTCGCAGTTTTATGCCGAATGGGAAGGAGAGTGTTAGTGGTCAGTAAGCAGTGTTCAGTGTTCAGTTTTTTATCTTCTGAACACTGAACACTGAAATTATTTACCTGTGAAAGTAGCTTTTCTTTTCTCCAAAAAGGCCGTAGTGCCTTCTTTAAAATCTTCGGTACCAAAACATTTCCCGAAGTTTCTGATTTCTACGTCAAATCCGTCCACATCGTGTTTGTAATTGGCGTTCACGGCTTTAATCGCTTTGCCGATGGCTGATGGCGAATTGCGCATGATTTTCGAAGCAATGCCTTTGGTGAATTCCAACAGTTCGGTTTGTGCCACTACATGATTGACCAATCCGTATGATTTAGCGGTTTCGGCGTCGATCATTCCGGCGGTCATAATTAGTTCTATGGCACGACCTTTACCCACCAATTGAGGCAGTCGCTGTGTTCCACCATAACCGGGAATGACACCCAAAGATACTTCCGGCAAACCCATTTTGGCATTATCGGAAGCCACTCGGAAATGACAAGCCATAGCCAATTCCAATCCGCCGCCTAACGCAAATCCGTTAACGGCCGCAATAACGGGCGTTTTTAATTTTTCCACAAAGTCAAATAGCAATTCCTGACCTTGTGCTGCCAATTGCGCGCCTTCTTCTACGCTGAATTCTGCAAATTCCGAAATGTCGGCACCGGCTACAAAAGCTTTTTCACCTTCGCCCGTTACGATAATAACCCTTACTTCGGTATTGTTTTCCAAGCTTTCAAAGGCATCGTGCAATTCCT
>NZ_JBILQL010000103.1:0-6989 GCF_044373165.1 Flavobacterium sp. | reverse complement strand
TCACAATCAAGTAATTAAGCTTCGTGTTGGAGGTGTTTATGTATAAATTCTTCATAATAGTTATTTTTACCAATTTGGGTTAATTGTTATCGCCTTTCTGAACTTTATAAAAAACCATATACTTTTCGCTATCGCCTTGAATTAAGTTAGCAATAGCATCATTACTTACATCAAAAGTGGTAATGATATAAATGTATTTTAGGTTTTTAAATTCCGAAAGTTGACTTAGATTGATTGGAGTGTTCAATTGATTTGGATTATCCAAATTCACTATTACAATTTCAATGTTGTTTTTTAATGTAATGGAATTGTTTAAACCGGCAATTGAGTTTACATCTGTAAATAAATTACGCGGTTTGTCTCCAAATACTTTTACAACACCTCCAGTATAGTAGATGGAAGGTTGGGTATTGTAAACCAACTCTTTTACATTCTGCATGTTAAGCAGTGTAACATTTGAAACAGCAGCAGCTCTGGCAGTCTGAGAAGGAGCGCTCAAGAAAGCGTCCAATTCTAACACAGGAACCGAGGTTTCTTCGGTATTGTCACTGGTGGACAATCGTTGTGCAACAGCATTTAAACTGCTGATAAGTAGCACAATAATCATGATGATTTTTGATTTCATACAATTAATTTTAGTAGAATAAATTTTTGAAAAATTTGCATTTCGGGCTTGAAGTGAGTGTGTAGGCATGTGAGGATTATAATATTTTGGGTTATACTATTGAGAGCTAAATTATATACTTTGCTCATTGCACCTCAATTTTCTCTACAAACAACTAGAAAACTCGATTAAATGACACTTTTCTTTCATTTTTTTAATTCGAGCCTTGTTTTTGCGGGTTTTTTTCTTTGAATTTTGACATAAAATTTGGGGTTTTAAGGGTTAATTTTTTAGTTTAATTATATTTTAACAGTTCGAAAGTAATTTGTTTTTTTCATACAGCCAAAAAAAAAATCGACAAAATGCATTATTTTATAGATAAAGTGCATTTATCAGATAATTTGGAAGGTTAAATACTACAAAAATAATTAACATCTATTTGTTTATAACTAATAGATGTTTTTAACATATATTTCTAAAAATATTAATTAGAATGAAATTGAATCTAAATGCTTTAAAGGAAAGCAACAAACAATTTTAACCTGATTTTGATGCATATTATTAAATCCGTCTTATTAATTCTTCGATTTAATATTTAAATACCTTAAATTTAACCTTTCAAAAAATGGTATTTCAAATCTATGAAACAGTTATTTTTAATTAGGCATGCCAAATCCAGTTGGACCGCTCCCTTAAATGATTTTGACAGGCCTTTAACGAATAGAGGAATACAAGATGCTCATGTAATTTCTTCAGGAATTAAAAATATAATCCCTAAATCATTTCTGGTATGGAGTAGTGCTGCTAAACGAGCTGCTGAAACCGCTACAATCTTTGCTCAAAATTTATCTTTTCCGATTGATAGCATCGAATTCAAAAATGAACTATACACTTTCGACCACAGAAAATTGGAAGAAATTATAAAATCTTGTCCCAATCACTGTAATCATTTAATTGTTTTTGGACACAATGAGGCGATTACAAATTTTGTCAATAAATTTGGCAATACTTTTATAGATAATGTGCCAACAGCCGGTTTTGTGCAATTGAGCTTTGAAACAGTTAATTGGAGTGATATATCAAAAGGAAAAACCAATAACATAGTTTTCCCCAAAGATTTATAATAGAATATGAGTACAGACAATAATTATCGTTATATAGACCGAGAAAAAAGTTGGTTGGCTTTTAACGCCAGAGTATTACAAGAAGCTGCGGATGAATCTGTTCCCTTATTGGAGCGTTTGAGATTTATCGGTATTTTTTCTAATAATTTAGATGAATTTTTTCGGGTTCGTTTTGCCGCAGTTCGGCGTTTGAGCTTATTGGGTATTTCCGGCGAAAAAATTTTGGGAGGTATTTCAGCCCAACAATTGGTTAAAGATATTACCGAGATTGTAATCAAACAACAGGCGGAAAGTTTGCGTGTATTGCGACTGATTGAAGAAGAGTTGGTAAAGCAAAATATCATTATCATTGATGAAACAGAAGTTACCGGTGATCATGAAAATTTTGTCAAAGATTTTTTTATCCAAAAAGTCAGCCCTGAATTGGTCACCATCATCTTAAATGACTTGGCCGAATTCCCACTTTTAAAAGATACTTCGGGCTATTTAGCCGTAAAATTGGTTATGAAACCGGAACAAAAACCTTCGATGTTAGGTTTGGTTAAGCCCAAACCTGAAATCCGTTACGCGGTTATAGAGATTCCCAAAAACACCAATCGTATAGTTGAATTACCACCGAAAGAGGGCAAGCAATATTTAATGTTGCTCGACGACGTGATTCGCTACAATCTCAGCAGTATTTTTAACATCTTTGAGTACGAAAACATATCGGCTCACATGATAAAAATTACCAGAGATGCTCAGCTGGATATTGATAGCGATATGAGCAAAAGCATGTTAGAAAAAATCGCTACTTCTGTAAAAGACCGCAGAATTGGAGAACCTGTTCGATTTGTGTATGATCAATCTATTGGAAAAGATACACTCAAGTTCTTCTTGGATAAAATGGGAATCAACGCTACCGACGGAATCATTCCGGGCGGAAGATACCACAACCGCCGCGACTATATGAATTTTCCAAATTTGGGCAGATACGATTTGTTGTACCAACCCAAAACACCGCTACCAGTAGATGGATTGTCACTTGATGGCAGTATTTTGAACAGAATTGCCCAAAAAGATTACCTGATCAATGCACCATTTCAGTCGTTTTCTTATCTGATTAAATTTTTGAGAGAAGCGGCCTTGGATCCCAAAGTGACTACTATAAAAATCACTTTATACCGTTTGGCCAAGAATTCACAAATAGTAAGTTCGCTTATCAATGCTGCCAAAAACGGAAAAAAAGTTACCGTTCAAATCGAATTACAAGCGCGATTTGACGAAGCGAGTAACATTTCTTATGCTGAACAAATGCAACAAGAAGGAATCGAATTGATTTTTGGAATCAAAGGCCTGAAGGTGCACAGTAAAATATGTGTCATAGATAGAATAGAAGAGGGAAAAGTGAAGCGTTACGGTTTTATTTCCACCGGTAATTTCAACGAAACTACCGCTAAAATTTATACCGATTTGACATTGTTTACCAGTCACCAACAAATCCTAAAAGATGTTTCTAAAATTTTCGATTTTTTTGATGTCAATTATCGTATTCATCGCTACAAACATTTAATTGTTTCACCCCATTATACCCGTTCCAAGTTTTACAAACTCATCGATCGCGAAATTAACAACGCTATTGCCGGTCGCACTGCTTATATCAATCTAAAGATGAACAGTCTTTCCGATAACGCTATGATAGACAAACTTTATGAAGCCAGTAATGCCGGAGTTAAGATCAAGTTGCAAGTAAGAGGAATTTGTTCTTTAATTCCCGGGGTAAAAGGCATGAGCGAAAACATTGAAGCCATCAGTATAGTAGATTATCTGTTAGAACATACCCGTTGCTATATTTTTTGTAATGATGACAACCCGGAAGTGTTTATTTCCTCTGCCGATTTTATGACCAGGAATTTAGATGGTCGAGTGGAAGTGACTTGTCCGATTTATGATGAAGAGATTAAAAAGCAAATCATAGATACGTTTAATGTAGGATGGAAAGGCAACGTAAAAGCCCGATTCCATTCGGAAAAATTTGATAATAAATACAGAGTTCGCAAAGAAGATGAACCGGTGTTCAGAGCCCAATTTGAAACCTATAATTATTACAGAGATCGTTTGGATTTTTGTGAATTACCTGCCAAAAATAAAATTACTTAAAAGCTCCATGATATCTATTAAAAAATATGCTGCTATCGATATTGGTTCCAACGCCATGCGATTGCTCATTACTAATATAGTTGAACAAAAAGACAAAGAAACGCAATTCAATAAAAGTGCATTGATTCGAGTGCCTATTCGTTTAGGTCAAGATGCCTTTACCGTGGGCGAAATCTCTGAGGAAAACATTAACCGTATGGTTGATGCCATGAAGGCTTTCAAACTTTTAATGAAAGTATATAAAGTGGAAAAGTACAAAGCTTGCGCTACTTCGGCCATGCGTGAAGCTTATAACGGAAAAGAAGTTACCCAAATTATCAAAGACCAATGCGATATCGACATTGATATCATCGACGGCAAAATCGAAGCTACTATCATAGCCAGTTCCGATTTGCATTCGTTCTTAAAAACTGATCAAACGTATTTATATGTGGATGTAGGTGGCGGAAGCACCGAATTTTCACTCTTTGCCGATGGTAAAATGATAGCCTCGAAATCCTTCAAAATTGGCACCGTTCGTTTGCTCAACAATATGGTCACCGATATCGTTTGGGAGGAAATTGAAAAATGGATCAAAACCCAAACCCAGCCCTATGACAATGTAATCCTAATCGGTTCAGGCGGTAATATCAATAAGTTGTTCAAATTGTCGGGGAAAATGCAAGACAAACCCTTGTCTTACTTGTACTTAAATGCGCAATACCAATATTTGAGTTCGCTAACCTACGAACAAAGAATTGCCGAGTTGGCTTTGAATACCGACCGTGCCGACGTAATCATACCGGCTACACGAGTGTATTTAAATGCAATGAAATGGAGTGGCGCACGCCAATTGTTTGTGCCGAAAATTGGTTTGGCCGATGGTATCGTTAAAGCTATGTACCAAGGAACGCTTTAAACATCTAAGTCGAACATTTTTTTCAAAACCTCTAAATTCGGATTGATTTCTACCAAACGATTGTATTTGTCTTGGTTGGTAAACGCTTTTTTCACCACCAAAGTTTCATTCACCTTCACCACAATTTGGATGTCGTGGTTGTGCAATTTGCCGCGTAAATACCCCAATAATTCCGGTCTTTCTTTTTCAAAATCAATCTTGGAACTTTCATTAGGCAACTCATGAATAATGGTAGCGCCTTCTAAAATCGGATCGTTTATGGTTAACAATGAAGCTATAATGCGATAGCCTTTGTCTTCCATACGTTGGGCATATTTCAACCATTGCTCCAACATTTCGGTTTCAGTAAAGGGTTCATTAGGTAAATGCTGCGTTTCTTTGACTACTGATTTCTGCGCTTCCGCCATTTCTTTTTTGGCTCGGATACTGGCTAAAGAAAGTGCCGAGATTTTGGTTGTCGGTTGTCGGTTGTCGGTTGTCGGTAGTGCAACTTTGTTTTCATCACTTTGTACTTCCAACTTCGTACTTTGTACTTCTTCGTTGTTGGTTGTCGGTTGTCGGTTGTCAGTTGTCAGTTGTTCCGCGCTCTGCGTTGTTCTTTCTACCTTCTCCTCTAATACAAGAGTTTCCACACTTCGTACTTCCAACTTCGTACTTTGTACTTCTTCGTTGTTGGTTGTCGGTTGTCGGTTGTCGGTTGTCGGTAGTGCAACTTTGTTTTCATCACTTCGTACTTCCAACTTCGTACTTTGTACTTCTGTAATGGAATAACTATTATTGCGGTAATACGTTGGCGGAATTATGAAGTCAGCTTTTTTTTTTCTCCATCAAAAGTGATAGAGGCAATTTGCATTAAGGTAAGTTCTACCAACAAGCGTTGGTTTTGGGAAGTTTTGTATTTCAAATCACAATCGTTGGCCAAATCAATACCTTTCAGTAAGAACTCTTGATTGGTTTTTTGAGATTGCTGTTGGTATAACGCTTGTGCAGCTTCACCCATTTCCATTAAAGAATGCGTAGCGATATTTTTGGCCACTAACAAATCTCTGAAATGCGAGGCCAGACCGGCTATAAAATGATGACCGTCAAAGCCTTTGGACAAAATCTCGTTGTAGGCCAATAACACTTCCGGGATTTTGTTCTCCAATAACAAATCGGTCATATTGATATACGTCTCGTAATCTAATACATTCAAATTTTCCGTTACGGCTTGACGTGTTAAGTTGGTACCGCAAAACGAAACCACTCTGTCAAAAATCGACAATGCATCACGCATAGCACCATCGGCTTTTTGTGCAATAATGTGCAAGGCATCGTCTTCAAATTGTACGCCCTGACTCGCTGCAACTTCTGCCAAATGCTCTTTAGCGTCTTTCACCGTAATGCGTTTGAAATCAAAAATCTGACAACGCGATAATATGGTTGGAATGATTTTGTGTTTTTCCGTCGTAGCCAAGATGAATATGGCATGTTTCGGCGGTTCTTCCAAAGTTTTCAAAAACGCATTGAAAGCAGCCGACGACAACATGTGTACCTCGTCGATGATGTACACTTTATATTGTCCGGTTTGTGGCGGGATTCTAACTTGGTCAATCAAATTCCTGATGTCGTCAACCGAGTTATTAGAAGCCGCATCCAATTCAAATACATTGAAAGCAAAATCCTCATTTGGGTCGTCATAACCGGGTTGGTTGATTTTTCGGGCCAAAATACGCGCACAAGTGGTTTTACCCACACCACGCGGACCGGTAAACAACAGGGCAGAAGCCAAGTGGTTGTTCTCTATGGCATTGAGTAACGTATTGGTAATAGCCTGTTGTCCCACAACGTCTTTAAACGTTTGCGGACGATACTTACGGGCTGATACTACAAATTGTTCCATAGATTTTTATAGGATTACAAATATAGATTTAAAAATTTCAAATGCCAAGCACCAAATTCTAAAAATAACCAAATCTCAAATCTTCAATCACCAATCTTCAATCTCAAATCCCTATCTTTGCCCCGCAGACCGCCTTATCGCTCTCTCGTCTTAGCAGACGAGAGGGAGGAAAGTCCGGACACCACAGAGTAGCATAGCGGGTAACGCCCGTCTCTCGTCTTTTGGGACGAGAAGGACAAGTGCAACAGAAAGTATGTACAGGTAAGGCTGTAGTGAAACCAGGTAAACTCTATGCGGTGAAATTCCAAGTATATCGGCATTTAAGGGCTACTCGTCCGTTGT
>NZ_JBILQL010000025.1:0-28990 GCF_044373165.1 Flavobacterium sp. | reverse complement strand
ATTAAGAATGTGTAAAATTCGTCCACATAATATTTGTTGTAAACCGTTTTGTTGAAGCCGCTGATATCCGCATCTTCTTTCGGTACAAAGCCACCTTTGATGTATTTGGCATTCGCCCAAATAATCCCAACGATAGCGCCTGCTAAAGCAATACCCATCAACATAAATTCTTGAGTTCCCAAATGATGTGCTTCATGTTTGGCCGCTAAAATCGGTTCCAAGAAATGGTTCAACCACATACTGCCCGGTAAGTTAATCGCACCACCGATTACCGCTAAAACCGCTAAAATTACCAACGGAATAGTGATTAAACTCGGGCTTTCGTGTAAGTGGTGTTTTTGTTCTTCGGTGCCTCTGAATTCTTTGAAGAAGGTTAAGTACATCAATCGGAACATATAGAAAGCGGTCATGATTGATGCAATCGAAGCCACTACCCATAATACTTTGTTGTGTTCAAAAGCCACCATCAAGATTTCGTCTTTCGACCAAAAACCGGCGAACGGGAAAATACCCGCAATGGCTAAGGTTGAAATCATCATCGTCCAGAACGTGATTGGCATCGCTTTGCGCAAACCACCCATTTTTCTCATGTCTTGTTCGCCATGCAATCCGTGGATTACCGAACCGGAACCTAAGAACAAACAAGCTTTAAAGAAGGCGTGCGTGATTACGTGGAATACCGCTACTGTATAAGCACCTAAGCCTAAAGCCAAGAACATTAATCCCAATTGGGAAACGGTAGAGTAAGCCAATACTTTTTTAATATCGTTTTGTAATAAACCTATGGAAGCGGCAACTAAAGCAGTGGCAGCACCAACAATGGCAATAATGTGTTGGATATTCGGCGTTAAATCGAATAAGAAGTTCATTCTGGTTACCATAAAGATACCGGCGGTTACCATCGTCGCGGCGTGAATTAACGCAGAAACCGGTGTTGGTCCGGCCATCGCATCAGGTAACCAAGTGTATAATGGCAATTGAGCGGATTTACCACAAGCTCCGATGAACAAGCATAAAGCGGCAACACCAAGCATTACGGTATCCGTATTTCCGGCTGAAAGTGCTATTTTTATCTCGTTATAATTTAAAGTAGAAAACAAAGCAGCCATGATGAACATTCCAATTAAGAAACCTAAATCTCCAATTCTGTTCATGATGAATGCTTTTTTAGCCGCATCGTTATAAGGTTGGTTTTTATACCAGAATCCGATTAACAAATACGAACACAATCCAACGCCTTCCCAACCAATGAACATCACCAATAAGTTGCTTCCGATGACCAACGTAATCATGAAGAATACGAATAAGTTTAAGTAAGCAAAGAACTTGTGCATGTTCTCGTCATCGTGCATATAGCTGATAGAGTAGAGGTGAATTAACGAACCGATTCCGGTTACGAACAACAACCACAATAACGACAATTGGTCTAATAAAATCCCGAAGTCTAATTTGAAGTTGCTTACCTGAATCCAATCGAATAAAGCAATTTCAAACGGCTTTCCGTTTTGGTTCAATTGGGCAAAAAAGCAAATGCTTAATAAGAACGAAACCACTACAGTTAGCGTTCCGATAGCACCGGATACATTTCGGCTTACTTTTTTTCCAAAGAAAATATTGAAAAGAAATCCAACAAATGGAGATAAGAGTAATAGTAAAGCTAAATTTGTTTCCATCTCAGATTATCCTTTTAAATTCTTTAAATTATCGATATCAATCGACCCTAAGTTTCTAAATACAGAAACCAGAATCGCCAATCCTACGGCAACTTCCGCTGCGGCAACCGCCATCGAGAAGAATACAAATACTTGTCCTTCGGCGTCTTGGTGGTACGTTGAAAAAGCTACAAACAATAAATTCACCGCGTTCAACATGATTTCAATAGACATGAAAACGATGATGGCATTTCGGCGGTACAACACTCCGAAAACTCCGATACAAAACAAGAGTACCGAAAGGAAGATGTAGTTTTCTATTCCTATTTCATTTAAAATATTGTTCATTATTTTTTCTCTGTTTTTTCTTTTTTAGACAATAAAACCACACCAATCATCGCCGCCAACAATAAGATGGAAGCAAATTCGAATGGCACCATGTATTCGTTCAATAGTATTTTTCCAAGGGTTTTAATCGATTGGAAATCTTCGCCAGAAGTATCGTATTCGCCCATGATGGTTTTCGAATTGATAAAGATGGTTACCAAGACGATACTCATCAAAATGAAAACAACGATAGCGCCTAAACGGGTAATTCGGGGTTTATGGACTTCGTTTTCTTTATTCAAATTCATCAACATGATGGTAAAAAGGAAGAGTACCATAATCGCGCCCGAATACACTATAATGTGTACAATCGCCAAGAACTGTGCGTTGAACAACAAATAATGACCGGCAATAGAGAAGAAACAAAGTACTAAGTATATCGCACTGTGAATCGGGTTTTTACTGTAAATGGTTAAAAACGCCGTGGCCAACGTAATGGCTGCTAAAAAGTAGAAGGTAATTAAGATAGGCGACATTAGTTAGCGTTTTTAAGTTGAGTATTTTTAATAGCCATTTCTAAAGGCATCACCAATTTGTCTTTGCCGAAAATAAAATCTTCACGGTCGTATTGCGCGGGAACCAATTCTTTTGAAATCGTTAGGTAAATAGCGTCTTTCGGACAAGCTTCTTCACACAAACCGCAGAAAATACAACGCAACATATTGATTTCATAGATTTCGGCATATTTTTCTTCACGGTACAAATGTTCTTCGCCTTTTTTGCGTTCAGCGGCCTTCATCGTGATGGCTTCGGCCGGACAAGACAAAGCACACAATCCGCAAGCGGTACAGTTTTCACGACCTTGTTCGTCGCGTTTCAACATATGACGACCACGGTATACCGGACTAAAAGCACGGACTTGCTCCGGATAATGAATCGTTGCTTTTTTTCTGAAAAAGTGTTTGATGGTAATGAGTAAGCCTTTTACAATGGCTACTAAATAAAGGCGCTCCAGGAACGTCATTTCCTTATTGGAAACCTGTTTCTTTTTACCTGAAAGCGATATGCTTTGTATTGCTGTTGACATAGTTTCTTATTTAAAAGCTAAAATGCAAATTCCGGTTATTATAATGTTGACGATTGAAAGCGGAATTAAAATCTTCCAGCCTAAGTTCATCAATTGATCGTATCTGAAACGCGGGATGGTCCAACGCACCCACATATAGAAGAAGATAAAGAAGCAGATTTTGATAAATAAAACTCCGATTCCAATGAGGTTTGCAGTATTTACACCAACGTTGTCCACCATCCATTGCATACCCGGATAGTTGTAACCACCAAAATAAAGGATGGCCAAAATCGCTGACGAAATAAACATATTAGCGTATTCGGCAAACAAATAGAATCCCATTTTCATGGAAGAATATTCGGTGTGGTAACCCCCAATCAATTCCGATTCACATTCGGCTAAGTCGAATGGCGTTCTGTTGGTTTCCGCAAAAGCACAGATTAAGAAGATTAAAAAGCCAACAGGTTGGTAAAATACGTTCCAGTTCATTCCGGCTTGTTGTACAGAGATTTCTTTTAAGCTCAAAGTTCCGGTCATCATCAATAAAGCGATTACGGATAAACCCATAGCAATTTCATAAGAAACCATTTGCGAAGCGGCACGAACAGCTCCCATTAAGGAGAACTTGTTATTAGAAGCCCAACCTCCAATCATAATACCGTAAACTCCGATTGAGACAATGGCAAAAACATAGAGCAAAGCATTGTCAATATCGGTCGCTTGAAGCACTACATCTCTTCCGAAAATATGCAATTTGTCACCCCATGGTATTACGGCACTAGTCATTAATGCTGTGCTCATCGCAATCGCCGGTCCGACAAAGAATAAAAATTTATTTTTAGTATTCGGTTCAAATTCTTCTTTGGCGAATAATTTCATACCATCGGCCAAAGGCTGTAATAAACCACCCCAACCGGCGCGGTTTGGTCCGACACGATCTTGCAAAAAAGCTGCTACTTTACGTTCGGCCCAAGTGGAATACATCGCCATAATCATGGTAATGGCAAATACGGTTACGATAACCACACTTTTTTCTATGATGAAAGCACTATCCATTTTGCTTATCGTTTATAGGGTTACCGTCTATTTTTTCGTTGTAATCGATATCGGCCATACTGATTTTTTTACGGTCGATATCTCTACCTTGAAGGATGCCTTTTTCAGTTTCGATTACTACTTTATCTGTTTTACCAAAGTGTTTGTTTTGGTTGATTACCGAATCTTTTTCGAATTGACGCGGCCCTTCAATCACCCAATCAGAAACTTCTTTTTTGTCGAAACGACAAGTGTTACAGATGAAATCTTCTACTTCGTGGTATTCGTCTTTGCGAGCAGTTACTCTTTGAATTTCGTTACCGAACATCCAAAGCGTAGTTTTTCCGCAACAACCCGGCGTAGTACATTCTCTGTGAGCATTGAAAGGTTTGTTAAACCAAACTCTCGATTTGAATCGGAAAGTCTTGTCTGTTAAAGCACCTACCGGACAAACATCAATCATATTTCCGGAGAACTCGTTGTCGATCGCTGCCGAAACACAAGTCGAAATTTGCGAATGGTCACCACGATTTAAAACGCCGTGTACTCTTTTATCGGTTAATTGATCGGCTACTTCTACACATCGTTGACAAACGATACAACGGTTCATGTGCAACTGAATTTTATCTCCGATATCCTCGGGCTCGAAAGTTCTTTTTTCTTCCACAAAACGTTGTTGCAGTTTGCCGTGTTCGAAACTCAAATTCTGCAAATCACATTCGCCTGCCTGGTCACAAACCGGACAATCGAGTGGGTGATTGATCAAAAGGAATTCGGTTACGGCTTTACGGGCTTCGGCAACTCTATCCGACTTTTTGCTGGCTACTTCCATTCCGTCCTGACAACCGGTAACGCATGACGCTACCAATTTAGGCATTGGTCTTGGATCGGCTTCGCTACCTTTAGTAACGTCTACCAAACAACAACGGCATTTACCGCCGGTTCCTTTTAATTTAGAATAATAGCACATGGCCGGCGGAACAGATTCTCCACCAATCATACGAGCAGCTTGCAGGATGGTGGTTCCCGGTGCTACTTCAATTTCTTGACCGTCTATGGTTACTTTCATTTATATTAAGTCTTAACGTCTTAATGTCTTAATGTCTTAATGTCGAATTGCTCAACTCTATGACTTTATGACTTTTGACTGTCATTTAAATATTTTATAAATCCACTTATTAATTTTGAAATATCAGAAACATCATTAAATAATTCTTCAAATTCAATTTTTTCAATATAATTCAAATCTAATGCTAAATACAATTGCGATCGAACTTCTCCTGCGGATGCTTTAGCTATATACAAAAAATGTATAAATTCTTTATCTGTGTTCCTTTCAAAACCTTCTGCAATATTAGAAGAAATTGAAATAGATGCTCTTCTTATTTGTCTGACCAAATCAAAATCTTTTTTAAAATTTTGATTATCGGTTATTTCATAAATCCTTTTATTAAACTGTCTGGCTTTCTGCCAAGAATTAATTTCTTCAAAAGATTTAAATTTTCCCATTTACTTTATGACTTTTAGACTTTCGACATTAAGACTTGAGAAAACGGTTCGTGAACGAAATGGTCACGGTTCTTTACTTTTTCAGGGAAACGAATGTGGTATTCAAACTCGTCTCTGAAGTGACGAATTGCCGCAGCCACCGGCCATGAAGCCGCATCACCTAAAGGACAAATCGTGTTTCCTTCAATTTTGGATTGGATGCTCCACAACAATTCGATGTCTTCTTCGCGTCCTTGTCCGTTTTCAATTCTCCACAATACTTTTTCTAACCAACCCGTTCCTTCGCGACATGGTGTACATTGACCGCAAGATTCGTGGTGATAGAAACGCGAGAAATTCCATGTGTTGCGAACGATACAAGCTCTATCATCATAAACGATAAATCCACCTGAACCTAACATTGAACCTGTTGCGAATCCACCATCAGATAAACTTTCGTAAGTCATCAAACGGTCTTCGCCTGCAGCGGTTTTGTAGATTAAATGGGCAGGAAGAATTGGCACCGAACTTCCACCGGGAACTAGAGCTTTCAAAGGTCTGTCGGTTTGCATTCCGCCGCAATATTCGTCGGAGTTCATGAATTCGTAAACAGAAACCCCTAACTCAATTTCGTAAACCCCTTGGTTTTTGATGTTTCCGGAAGCCGAAATTAATTTGGTTCCCGTTGAACGACCAATCCCGATTCCGGCATAATCCGCCCCTGAATTGTTGATGATCCAAGGCACTGCTGAAATGGTTTCAACATTGTTGACTACAGTTGGATTTTGCCACAAACCTTTTACAGCCGGGAATGGTGGTTTCAAACGAGGATTACCTCGATTACCTTCTAAGCTTTCAATTAAGGCTGTTTCTTCTCCACAAATGTAAGCACCGCCTCCGATTTGAACGTATAATTCCAAATCGTAGCCAGAACCTAATATGTTTTTGCCTAACCAACCGGCAGCTTTCGCTTCGGCGATGGCTCTTTCTAAAATTTTGTAAACCCACATGTATTCGCCACGAATGTAGATGTAGGATAGATTGGCACCCAAAGCATAACTCGACGTAATCATTCCTTCTATTAATAAGTGCGGAATGTATTCCATTAAGTAACGGTCTTTGAAAGTTCCCGGTTCCGACTCATCGGCGTTGCACACCAAGTGTCTTGGATTGCCTGATTTTTTGTCGATAAAACTCCATTTCATTCCGGCCGGGAAACCTGCGCCACCACGACCGCGTAATCCTGAAGTTTTTACTTCTTCGACTACCTCATCCGGTGTCATTTTTTTCAGGGCTTTTTCCACTGAAGCGTAACCGCCTTCTCTGCGATACACTTCATAGGTTTTGATGCCCGGAACGTTGATTTTGTCTAATAATATTTTTCTTCCCATGATATTATTTATCGTGTAAAGTGATTTTTCCTTCTTTGCAATCAGCGATTAGCTGGTCTACTTTTTCTTTGGTCAAATGCTCTTGGTAGAAATCGCCCAACTGCATCATTGGTGCATAACCGCAAGCGCCTAAACATTCTACACCGCGTACTTCAAACATCCCGTCAGGCGTTGGTTCGCCAATGCCTACACCCAATTTTTCACAAGTATAATCCATCAAATCTTCTACGCCGTTTTGACAACAGGCAGCGGTTTGACAGAATTCGAACATGTATTTACCAATAGGTCTTTGGTTGAACATGGTATAAAAAGTCACTACTTCGTATACTTCAATCGGCAATATTTCTAAAATTTCAGCCACTTTATTTTGCAATTCAATGCTCAACCAGTTGTCGTGAGCGTCTTGCACTTCGTGCAAAACCGGCAATAAAGCAGATTTCTTTTTATCGGCAGGATAATGACTGATTAACTCATTGATGCGCGCCATCAACGGTTCAGTAATGTTTATCTCTTGTTTGATATGTGATCTTTCCATTGGTTTTATTTTAAATTTTGAATTGTAAATTTTAAATGTTTGGAATAATTTAGAATTTAAAATTCATCATTTATAATTTCTTTTAGGCGTCTAATTCGCCGGCAATTACATTTAAACTTGATAAAATAACGATAGCATCCGATAGCATTCCGCCTTTAATCATCTCAGTATACGCTTGGTAATAGATATAACAAGGTCTTCTGAATTTTAAACGGTATGGTGTTCTGCTTCCGTCGGTAATTAAATAGAATCCTAACTCACCGTTACCGCCTTCTACCGCATGATAGATTTCGTCTACCGGAACCGGCACTTCACCCATCACAATTTTGAAGTGATAAATTAAGCTTTCCATATTGGTGTAAACGTCTTCTTTCGGAGGCAAATAATAATCGGGTACATCGGCATGGATTGGTCCTTCAGGCAATTTTGCCAAGGCTTGTTTGATAATGCTCAAACTTTCCCAAACTTCGGCATTGCGCACGCAAAAACGGTCATAAGTATCGCCTGATTTTCCAACAGGAATATCGAATTCGAAATCTTCATAAGAAGAATACGGAGCCGCTTTACGAACATCATAATCGATTCCGGCAGCGCGTAAATTCGGGCCGGTTAATCCGTATTGCATTGCTTTTTCAGCTGAAATCGGACCAACGTTAACCGTTCTGTCGATGAAGATTCGGTTTCTTTCGAATAGGTTTTCGAATTCTTTCCAAGCTACCGGAAATTCTTCTAAGAAAGTGTTTAATTTTTTGAAGGCTTCGTCAGACCATTCTCTTTCAAAACCGCCTATTCTTCCCATATTGGTAGTTAAACGAGCGCCACAAATTTCTTCGTAAATCTCGTATACTTTTTCTCTGAATTGGAATACATAAAGGAATCCGGTATAAGCACCTGTATCTACTCCTAAAATCGAATTACAAATCAAGTGGTCTGTAATTCGGGCCAACTCCATTACGATAACTCTTAAATATTGTGCACGTTTCGGTACTTCAATATTCAATAATTTCTCAACAGTCATCCACCAAGCCATATTATTGATAGGCGAAGAACAATAGTTCATACGATCGGTCAATACGTTGATTTGGTAAAACGGACGGTTTTCGGCGATTTTTTCAAACGCACGGTGAATGTAACCCACAGTTGGCTCGGCATCTAAGATTCTTTCTCCGTCCATCAATAAGATGTTTTGGAAAATCCCATGCGTGGCCGGGTGTGTTGGTCCCAAGTTTAATATAGAGAGTTCGCTTCCGTCTTCATTGCGGGTCTTTTCTATAACTTTAGCATATCGATGCTCTGGTGATAATAATAAATCTGACATTTATAATGTTGAATTATTTAATTATTAACTGGTGTTCTTCCGAAGAAACGGTCGTCTTTATCGGTTCTTCCGCTGTCTTCCATCGGGAATTCTTTTCGCATCGGGTGAGAAACCATCTCTTCCATATTCAAAATGCGTTTCAATTGCGGATGTCCTTTGAAATTGATGCCGAAGAAATCCCAAGCTTCTCTTTCCATCCAATTGGCACATAGAAACAAGTCGGTTATCGTATCAACTTCAGCCGGATCCGGCAAGAAGGTTTTTACACGAATTCTCACGTTTTCAATCCAGTTGTGCAATTGATAAGTCACGGCAAATTGGTGTTCTGCGTCATTGTCAGGGAAATGAATTCCGGCTAAATCGGTTAAGAAGTGAAAGTTTAAATCTTCCTGTTCTTTCAAAAAGCGAATTACTTCGTGTATGGTGTTTGGTGTTGCCTCTAAAGTGAAAATATCGCGTTTCATTTCAAAGTTCAGCACATTGTTGCCGAATGCCTGAGCCAATTTATCTTGGATATAAGCTGTTTCTAAAGCCATATTATAGGTTATAAGAAGCTAATAATTCTTTATATTCCGGTGAGTTTCTTCGGCGCACCGATTCGTTTTTCACCAATTCCTGTAGTTGCATTACACCGTCTACAATTTGCTCCGGTCTTGGCGGACAACCCGGAACGTAAACGTCAACAGGAATTACTTTATCAATGCCTTGCAAAACAGAATAAGTATCGAAAACACCACCTGATGAAGCACATGCGCCCACGGCTATTACCCATCTTGGTTCCGACATTTGTTCGTAAACCTGACGTAAAATTGGTGCCATTTTTTTAGAAATCGTTCCCATTACCATTAGCATATCGGCTTGACGCGGAGAGAAACTTACTCTTTCCGAACCAAAACGCGCTAAATCGTAGTGAGAAGCCATGGTGGCCATGAATTCAATGCCGCAACAAGAAGTCGCGAAAGGCAATGGCCAAAGGGAATTGGCTCTCGCCAATCCGACAACGTCATTTAATTTAGTAGCGAAGAAACCTTCACCAACAACTCCTTCCGGCGGAGCAACCATATTTGGTTTTGAATCACTCATGGATAATTCGTAATTTATAATTCGTAATTAATTATTCCCACTCTAACGCTTTCTTCTTGATAATGTAGAAGAAACCTACTAATAAAAGCGACATGAAAATAACCATCTTAATCATACCTTCCATGCCTAGCTCTTTGAAATTGATGGCCCAAGGGTAAAGAAAAATAACCTCTACGTCAAAAAGCACAAATAGGATGGCGACCAAGAAATATTTTACAGAAAACGGAATTCTGGCATTGCCGACAGATTCAATTCCACACTCGAAGTTTTTATCTTTGCTTTTGGAATGTCTTTTAGGGCCTAAAAAGCTGGAACCGATGATGGTTAAGACCACGAATCCTATGGCTAAACCTGCTTGCATTAGGATTGGTAAATAATCTAATTGATTAGACTGCATAAGGCTAAAATTTAGGTGTATTTAAAATAGCCACAAATATACGTTGCAATATTGAATTCGCAAAAATCAAAGGCTAAACGTTTGTTATTTATTTCTTTAAAAATGTTTATTTAAACTGATTTTAAATAAGAAGTTTATGCCATAAAAAAACGTCCCGAAATTTTCGGGACGTTGAGTCATTCTAGGTAATCAAAAAATAATATATATTAGTCTTCGATAGCCACTACTTGAGCCGCTACTTTACCTTTTCTTCCTTCTTCTTCTTCGTAAGATACTTTGTCACCTTCACTTAAACCTTCTGATTTAATACCGGTAGCATGTACGAAAATGTCTTTTCCTGTCTCATCGTCAGTAATAAAACCGTAACCTTTTGATTCATTGAAGAATTTAACTTTACCTGTGCGCATTTTGTAATATAAAAAAAATTAATAATGCCCAAAGATATACTTATTTGCAACATAGCCAACAAAATTCAAATAAAAAGTTAAATTTTTTTTACTGTTTTTGTTATATAATTGAATGATTTTCAATACAATATTTGAATTATTCTAAAAATGACAACAAAAAAAGCAATCATTTATAAATTTTTAAATAATTGCTTTCTGTTAAAATGAGAATATGATATTTATTCCGAAACGCTCAATTTGATGTGTAATTCTTTTAATTGGGCCTCATCAATTACCGATGGAGCGTCAATCATTACGTCGCGTCCGGAATTGTTTTTAGGGAAAGCAATAAAGTCGCGGATGGTTTCTTGTCCGCCTAAAATGGCTACCAAGCGGTCTAAACCGAAGGCCAAACCGCCATGTGGCGGCGCTCCGAATTGGAAGGCATTCATCAAGAATCCAAATTGGTCTTGCGCTTGTTCGGGAGTGAAACCTAACAAACTGAACATTCTGCTTTGCAATTCTTTATCGTGAATTCTGATAGAACCACCGCCGATTTCGTTTCCGTTTAAGACCATATCGTAGGCGTTGGCGCGCACTTTGCCCGGTTCGGTTTCGATGAGTTTCATGTCTTCCGGTTTCGGTGACGTAAACGGATGGTGCATAGCGTGGTAGCGTCCGCTTTCTTCGTCCCATTCCAATAAAGGAAAATCTACCACCCATAATGGGGCAAATTCATCCGGTTTTCTCAGCCCTAAACGAGTAGCTACTTCCATACGAAGTGCGGACAATTGCGTTCTGGTTTTATTAGCGTTGCCTGATAGTACTAAAATCAAGTCGCCTGCTTTAGCATTCGTGGCTTCCGCCCATTTTTTCAAATCGTCTTGGTCGTAGAATTTGTCTACCGATGATTTGTACGTTCCGTCTTCTTCACACTTCACGTAGACCATTCCGGAAGCGCCTACTTGAGGACGTTTTACCCAGTCGATTAATGCGTCTATTTCTTTACGAGTGTAGGAAGCACAGCCAGGAGCGGCAATTCCAACTACTAGTTCGGCCGAATTGAATACGGCAAAATCTTTGTGTTGTGCCACCGCATTTAACTCTCCGAATTTCATCTCAAAACGAATATCCGGTTTGTCGTTACCATAGGTTTTCATAGCGTAATCGTAGGTGATTCTTGGGAATTCTGCTACGTCTATGCCTTTGATTTCTTTTAGTAAATGACGGGTTAGGCCTTCAAATACATTTAAAATATCTTCTTGTTCTACGAAAGCCATTTCGCAATCGATTTGGGTGAACTCAGGCTGTCTGTCGGCACGCAAATCTTCATCGCGGAAACATTTCACGATTTGGAAATATTTGTCCATGCCACCTACCATTAACAATTGTTTGAAGGTTTGAGGCGATTGCGGTAAAGCGTAGAATTGTCCTTCGTTCATGCGGCTCGGCACTACAAAATCTCGAGCGCCTTCCGGAGTTGATTTGATTAAATAAGGCGTTTCAACTTCGCAAAAATCTAATTCAGATAAATATTTGCGGACTTCCATCGCCACTTTATGACGGAACAACAAAGAGTTTTTTACCGGATTTCTTCGGATGTCTAAATAGCGGTATTTCATTCTAATGTCTTCGCCACCATCGGTTTCATCTTCAATCGTAAATGGTGGCAACAAAGCTTCGTTTAAGATGTTTAATTCCGAAACTAATATCTCAATAGCACCGGTAGCCATGTTTGGGTTTTTGGACTCGCGTTCAATAACGGTTCCTTTCACTTGAATTACAAATTCTCTACCCAATGATTTGGCTTTTTCAAAAACTGCTTTATCAGTTCTTTGCTCGTCAAAAATAAGTTGGGTAATACCATATCGGTCTCGCAAATCTACCCAGATCATAAATCCTTTATCACGAGATTTTTGCACCCAACCGGCAAGCGTAACTTCTTTATTGATTTGAGTGCTGTTGAGCTCTCCGCAGTTATGACTTCTATACATCAGAATGACTGTTTTTTTGTTCCTATAATTTGACCTTTGATCACGGGTGCAAAAGTAAAAAACTAAAATCAATTAAGAAGGGTAAAATTCATTCGAAATTTTCACATAAAATTGTCTGGTTGATTTTAAAAAAAGTATATTTGGTTACTCTAACAATTTTAAAAAGTTTATTTATGAAAAAATGGATTTCCACGGCGTTGTTGTTTTTAGTTTCGATAACAGTTTTTGGACAGGAAACAATGACTATACAAGTTGAAATTGCCAATCGAAACGGTGACGTGGTTTATTTAAAAGAAGGCAGAAAAAATGTTTTGGAAATAAAGGTTGATGACAAAGGTATTTTTAAGTCTACTTTTCCCATTAAAGAAGGCATGTACCAGTTTTTTGACGGCAACGAATATGCTCAGTTGTTTTTAAAACCGGGTTATGATTTGAAAATGTCCTTAGACGCTAAGAAGTTTGATGAAACTTTGAAGTTTTCCGGAAAAGGAGCTAATGAAAATACTTTTTTGGCAGAGCAATCCTTAATTGATCAAAAAATGGACTTTGATAGTTTATTGGCCATGGAGGAAACCAATTTTAACAAAGCCATTGAAGAAAAAAGAAATGCTGATACCGGACGTTTGGACAAAGCGGCCTTAGACACCAATTTTGCTACTTTATTCAAAAATACTTTAGAAGCCAACTTGTCAGGATTAAAGCAATACCATACTCAAATCATGGCAAATAAGAAACTCAATAATACTGCTGCTCCTGATTTTGTTTATGAAAACCACAAAGGCGGTAAGACTTCCTTGGAAAGTATGAAAGGTAAATATGTTTATATAGATGTTTGGGCTACTTGGTGCGGGCCTTGTAGAGCCGAAATTCCTTTTTTGAAAGAATTAGAAAAAAATTATCACGGAAAGAACATTGAGTTTGTCAGTGTTTCTGTAGATGTGGAGAAAGATTATGAAAAATGGAAAACTTTTGTAACCGAAAAAGCCTTAGGCGGAACCCAATTGTATGCCGATAAAAATTGGAATTCCGATTTTATCAAGGCTTTCGGAATCAATTCGATTCCGCGTTTTATCCTAATTGACCCGAAAGGAGTGGTAATTGATGCTGATGCTGCTCGACCTTCCAATCCTAAGTTAAAAACACAATTAGACGGTTTGGTGAAGTAACCACAACATTTTAAGACCAATAGAAAGCCTCGTATTTGCGGGGCTTTTTTATTTTCCAATGTTAAATTTTTTCCAATGTTACCAAATTGTTAAGCAAAAGTTTTTTTAATGTAAAATATTTTATATTTTTGTTTTGTTAATGTAAACAATTAAAACCTACAATTATGAAAAAGATATTGATTTTAGGAGTGTTTTTACTATCGGGAGTTGCTTTTGCCCAAACAACTAAACCGGTTTTAGAACAAGAAGGAAATTTGGTTAAGGCTACTTATTACTACGATAATGGTAAAATCCAACAACAAGGATATTTTCAGGATGGAAAGTTAACCGGTCAGTGGATTGCTTTTGATGAACAAGGTAATAAAAAATCTATTGGCGAGTATGTTAACGGAGCCAAAACCGGGAAATGGTTTTTTTGGAACAATACTTCTTTAAGTGAAGTAGATTATTCGGACAGTCGAGTAGCTTCTGTTAAGTCGTGGACACAGCAAGCTATCGTAAACAAATAAGAGCAACAATATTGCTTTATCAAAAAGGACTTCAATTGAAGTCCTTTTTTTATTCTTTATATAATTTATTATGTCGGATTAATTCTTTGAAAGAATAGATGGATTGATCCATGGTTTGCAGATAGGATTTGCCTTTTTTCAGTTCAGTCCACAGCATAATTTGATAGTAGTGTTTTTTGCCTTGTACTATGGCATAGCGATAAAAAATAGCATACCCTTCTACATTTCCGGTTACAGAAAAAATCTTGGCTTTTCTCCCATTTATTTCCGTGTTTTTTTGGTCGAATATTTTGATGTTCTGGATCGCTTCGTTCAGATTGATTTGAATGGCTTTGAAGTAACCTTCCAAATCAGGCGTCATATCAACTTGATTAGTGATGACGGCATTGTCGAAAGTTTCCTTAGATTCATCCATCACAATCACATAAAACTCTTTCAGCGCATTTTGATATTGTAAAGTTGCTGCTTCGTTGAGATTGTTTACCTTTTCAAAACTATTAGGGATATCCAACGAAAATTGGTTGGGAATGGTAATCGTTTTAAATTCTTCTTTAACATCGCAAGAGAAAGCTATAAAAGCCAACAATAGGATTGTTTTTTTCATCGGATAAATTTTATGCAATATAAAAAAAGGAACCCAAATGGAGTTCCTTTTTGCTTATTTAAAAATCTGAAATTAAGCTTCTAAAGCTTTGCGGGCTTCTCTGCGGTCACGCAACCAATATTTAGTTCGTTTCACTAAGAAGAACATTACCGGCACCATGACTAAGGTTAGAATAGTCGCATAAGTTAATCCGAAGATAATGGTCCAGGCCAATGGTCCCCAGAAAATTACGTTGTCTCCGCCCATGTACAAGTGCGGATTCAAATCGGTTACCAATCCGAAAAAGTCAAAGTTTAATCCGATGGCTAACGGAATCAAACCTAGTACTGCAGTTAAGGCGGTTAGCAATACCGGACGCAAACGCGATTTTCCGCTTTCGATGATGACTTCTTTAATTTCTTCTAAGTTCAGATCATCGTGTGACTCAACGCCTTTATCGCGTACTTTTTGATCTAAAAGTAACACAAAGAAGTCCATTAATACGATACCGTTTTTCACCACAATTCCCGCTAAGGAAATGATTCCCATCATGGTCATTAAGATTACGAAATCCATGTTGGCAATCACATAACCGTAGAATACACCACTGAAACTCAGCAATACTGTGAACAAAATCACTATAGTTTTAGAAACCGAGTTGAACTGCAACACGATGATAATCGTGATACCAGCCATGGCCAAGAACAAAGCATACATCAAGAAGCTTTGGTTTTTGCCTTGCTCTTCCTGAACACCCGAGAACGAGTAGGTGATGCCTTTGGGCAATTCGTATCCGTTGAGTTCGGTTGCGATTTGTTTGGTTATTTCATCTCCGTTGTAACCGGTCAATACATTAGAATACACCGTCATGATGCGTTTGTATCCTTTGCGTTTGATTTGGTTATAAGTATAGGTTTTCTCTGTTTTGGAAACCGCTGAAATCGGCACTTGCATCATCTGACCATTGTTTTGGTTTCTGAAGGTCAACGATTGGTTGAACAAGATGTTTTCATTTTTACGTTGGTCTTCCTGCATTCTAACCACTATATTGTAGTCGTCATCACCTTCTTTATAAGTGGAGATTTCTTGTCCGTAAACCGAACGACGCAAATTAAATCCTAATTGTCCGGTTGAAACACCTGTACTTCCGGCATTAACTCTGTCAACAATAACTTCTAATTCCGGACTCTGTTTGTTAACATCTACACTTAATTTCTCTATACCCGGAATATTTTTACTGTTGATGAAAGCCATCATTTTGTCGGCTTCTGCAATCATCTGATCATAGTCGGAACCCGTTAGTTGAATACTAATCGGATAACCGGCCGGCGGACCGTTGGAATCTTTTTCTACCGTTACTACAGCTCCGGCGATGCCTTTTACTTTACTTCGAATTTCTTCTAAAACATCGGAGGTGTTCACCCCTTGACGGAATTTAAACTCAGAGAAATTCACCGTTACTTTTCCTTTAAATGGTGTTTCCGAGGCCGAACCTGCATCTACATTTGGATTTCCGGCACCAACCCCAACTTGAGAAACGATACTTTCGGCTAGGAAGTTTTCGTCCGGATTTTTTTCATCCACATATTTGCTCAAAATATTGATGACCTGTTTTTCTACAAATAAAGTCGCCTTGTTGGTTTTTTCGATGTCTGTTCCTTGCGGATATTCGATGTAAACAATGGCTTGGTTCGGAATGTTATCCGGGAAGAACAATACTTTTCTCGGGAAAACACCCAACAAGATAAACGACAAGAACAACATGGCAATGATACCGCCAAGCGCATACCAAGCGTTTTTTCCGGTTAAGATTTTGGCCAAGAAGTTTTTGTATTTTTCTTCCATTCTCGGGAAGAAATCGTGTTGGAAATCTTGTGTCCATTGGTACATTTTCCATTTGTAAAGCCACATTAAACCTAAGGCAATGATGGCTAAATGCCCAATAGCTCTGCCTAATTTTGAATCGTATACATTACCGAGAATAACAAAAATAACCCCAATAATTCCGAAGATAATAGAATAAGTTTTGGCCGAACGATTCGTTACATTTCTGTCTTCAATATCCATAGAACCACCCGTCATTGCCGCATTTACAATCATTGCTACAAATAATGAAGCGCCTAGGGTTACCGATAAGGTGAGCGGGAAATAAATCATAAATTTACCCATAGTACCAGGCCATAAGGCGAAAGGCAAGAATGCCATTAAAGTTGTAGCGGTCGATGAAATTACCGGCCAAGCGATTTCTCCAATACCAATTTTGGAAGCTTGCACCCGTGGCATGCCTTTTTTCATATTGGCAAACACGTTGTCGACCACCACTATACCGTCGTCTACCAACATTCCTAATCCCATCACCAATCCGAACAAAACCATAGTATTTAAGGTCATGCCAAAGGCTGATAAAATAGTGAAAGCCATCAACATAGATAGCGGAATCGCCGCACCTACAAACAACGAGTTGCGCAATCCCATAGTAAACATCAAAACAATCATTACCAGAACAATACCAAAGATGATGTGGTTGGAAAGCTCGTCTACTTGGTGTTCTACGCGTGAGGATTGGTCGTTGGTTAAATCGATTTTCAAATCTTTTGGCAAATAGTTTTCTTGGGCCAATTCGATTTTTTCTTTCACTTGCTCAATGGCCGAAATCATGTTTTGACCCGAACGTTTTTTTACGTTCAACATCACTACTTCTCTCCCTTTTTCACGGGCGTAAGTAGTTTTTTCTTTTTCTTTAAAACTGACTTTGGCGATGTCTTTTAGGTACACTGAACCACCGAACGATTTTACGATGACATTCTCCAGTTCTTTCGGGTCTTTAATTTCACCCACGATTCGGATGTTGTTGCGCGACCCTTGTGAGATTAAGTTTCCGCCCGAAAGCGTCATGTTTTCATATTTCACCGCATTTTGGATGTCATCAAAAGAGACTTGGGCTGCGGTCATTTTGAAAATATCCACCGCAATTTCCACCTCTTTATCGTCAACCCCTAAGATGTCCACTTTTTTTACTTCGGCAATTTCTTCAATATCATCTTGAAGCAATTCGCCGTATTTTTTAAGCTGTTGCGTAGTGTAATTTCCTTTTAAGTTGATGTTCAAAATAGGTACTTCTTCCGAAATGTTTAATTCGAAAACACTCGGTTCTACTTTACTGCCGTTGTCTAAGTTAGGCCAATCAGTATCGGCTTTAACTATATCAACTTTGTCTTTGATTTTGGTTTTGGCTTCTTCAATACCTATTTTATCACCAAATTCAACAATAATCATCCCATAATCCTGGAAAGAACTGGCCGTTATTTTTTCAATTCCACTGATGTTTTTGAACTCTTTTTCCAGTGGTTTGATAATGAGTTTTTCTACATCTTCCGCTGAGTTTCCCGGAAAAACAGAAGAAATGTATACTTTATTTTCGATGATTTCCGGAAAATCTTCTCGAGGCATGGTAACATAGGCAATCAAACCGGTAACCACAATCAGCAAGGTGAAAATATACACCGTTACTCTGTTGTCTATTGCCCAACTTGATATTCCGAATTCTTTATTTTGATGTGACATATTTTTTAGTTTAAAGTTGTTTAATTTGGTTAAAGGTTTGACAAGACTGTATTTAAACAATCTTAAACTTTAAACCATCTTAAACCATTTTTAAAAGTTTAGTTTCATTCCGTCTGAGATATTGTTGATACCATCGGTAACAATGACCGTATTTACGTCAATGCCACTTAAAATTTCGGTTACATTATCCGAAGATTTTCCGGTAGTAACAATCACTTTTTTGGCGGTTCCGGTTTTGCCGTTACTGTTTTCAACAATATAAATGAATTTGGCTCCGCTGCCATCTTCTTGAACCACACTCGTTGGCACTACAGTCGCTTCTTTATTCACATAATCTATGATTTTTAATTTTGCTACTTGATTCGGTCTTAACAAGTTTTCAGGATTCGGAACGCTTACTTCAATACCGAAACTACGGTTGTTTGGGTTGATAAAGTTGCCAATTTGACGTACTTTTCCTTTGTAGGTTTTGCCTAAAGAAGATAAGAATACATCTACTTCAGTTCCAACTTTTAGTTTCCCGATATAAGTTTCAGGTACTGTAGTCGATACATACATGTTGCTCAAGTTAACAATTCGCATCAATCCTTGCGGGCTTGGAGCAACCACTTCTCCTTTTTCAACAAAAACTTCGTCGATGGTTCCGCTAAACGGTGCACGAATGACAGTTTTGGCCAATTGGGCTTTGATTTGCGCTACTGCTTTTTGGGCAGAAATCATTTGAGTTTGCGCTTGCAAGTACTGAATTTCAGAACCGATTTTTTTGTCCCAAAGATTTTTTTGTCTTTCAAAAGTCGTTTTGGCCAAAGCGTATTGGTTTTCAGCGCTGGCGAGTTGCTGACTCATACCGGCATCGTCTACGCGACCTAAAATTTGCCCTTTAGCCACTTTTTGTCCGGCCTTTACGGTTAGTGAAGTTAGCGTTCCGCTGAATTCCGGTTGGATTAAAATGTTTTCTTTGGTATCTACACTTCCTTGAATGTCAAGATAGTGTGTGAATAAAGTGTCTTTTACTGTTGTTACTGCAACTAAAGCCTCTTCTTTTTTGACATCTAGAGTAGCAAGCGCTTCTTCAATTTTAGCAATTTCTCCCTGTAAAGCTGTTTTTTTAGCTTGTAAAGCAGTCACGTTTTTTGCTGCAATCAGTTGGTCAACCGTTTCAGCATTTTCTTTGTTTCCACAGGCGTAAAACAGTATGGCCAAAAGGGAAAGCATTAAAGTCTTTTTACTCATGTTGAAAATATTTTTTATTGGGTTTTCGTGAATCTTCGATTTCATATTGTATGGATTAGTTTTTATTGATGATTTTTTCCAGAGTTGCTTTTTTGTTGATGATGTTTACCATGGATTGCAGGTAGTTTTGTTGGGCGGTGTACAATTGTCTTTGGGCTTCGCTGAAGTCAAAACTAGAAGACAAACCTTCGGCAAACTTGATTTGTTGCTTTTTTTCGATGCGTTCTGCCAAGTTCAAATTGTTTTTGGACGTTGCATATTCTTCGATGCTGAATTCAAAATCGCTTTTGGCTTTTTCGTATTGTAATTTCAGTTGTTGCTCTGTGGCGGTCAGCTGTGTTTTGGCTTTTTCCAAAGCAATTTTGGCTTGTTGAGTGCGAGCACTTCTGCCAAAGCTGCTGAAAATAGGAACGTTTAAGCTCAATCCTAAGTTGGAGTAGTTCAGCCATTGCTGATTTCTTTGGAAAAACATGAATTGGTTGTTGAAAGCGTTGTACCCAAAATTAAGATTGGCAGCCAATGAAGGCAGGGCTTTGCTTTTTTCCAATTTCAATTCCAAGGTTTTCTGCTCTTGGAAGTTGGAAGCCATTAAATAGTCAATATTATTGTTTACCGAGAATTCACTTTGACCGAAAGCCAACTCTAGGTTAGAACTCGATAGACTGTCTAACTTATCCGTTAAGGTAACATCCGAATTAATGTCGATGCCCAAAGTAAATTTCAACATTTTATGGGCTACATCCAATAACCTTCGAGTGTTGTTCAAATTGCTATTGATGGTTGACAAAGTAATTTGGAGTTGCTCTACATTTTCTTCTTCAATCAAACCGTTTTTGTAGGTCTGTTCAGTATCGGATAATGTTTTAGACAAAGTGGTTTTGTTTTTTTCCAAAATACTAATGCTTTCTTGCGCCAACAACACATTGCCATAAGCATTGATAACCATTTCTCTGATTTCGGAGTTGGTTTTTACTTTAGCATTTTCATAGTATTTTAAATAGGTTTTTGAGGCCTGAAGTGCTACGATGTAAGAACCGTCAAAAATTAACTGGCTCAAGGTCGAACGCGCTACCATATTGTGTTTGGTGCCAAATGCAACGGTGGCAAACTCTCCCGGATTTCCGCCGAAGAACTCGGCAGGGACAACCGATTTTTGCAATTCAAAGTTGTTCTGATAGTCTAGTCCGGCATTAATTTGTGGTAAACCGCTAGCGGTAGTTTCCCATTTTTTTTGTTTGGCGGCTTCAATGTCTCTGTTGGCATTGATAACCGAGTAATTGTGTTGGATGGCATGGTCAATAGCTTGTTGCAGACTAAAAGAAAAGCTTTCTTTTTTGTCTTGCGCCAGTAAATTGGTGGCCAAGAATAGTAAGGTAAAAATGATGTTCTTTTTCATGGATTGATGATTATATATTGGATTCTAAATGTTTTTCAAGTTCTTGGATTCCTTTTTCTGTTGCGATGGCACGCGTATGATATTCCAAAGCTTTTAATTCTAGCTCATAAGCATCTTTCTCCAACATGGTATTTTCATTGATGGAGAAAATCAAGGTATAATAAAATTTTACAGCCGCCTCAATGTCAGTTTCTTTTCGGTATAAGCCTTCAGTTATTCCTTTTATAATGTTTTGGCGAAACATATGACTACAATCTTCAATTTCATTGGCCATCATTTTTTCATAAATTTCCGGATAATGTTTTTTAAGTTGATAAGCCGGTGAATGATCAAAAGACTGGAACATTTGTTTGAACATTTCACGCAGTTGAAAATTTTCGGCAATCGCATTGTGGTTTTGTGCCATCACTTCGTCCATCATGGCATGAATTTTTTGATGAACCACTTCAGTACCTTCTTCGATTAGCGTTTCTTTATTGCTGAAATATTTGTAAATTGTTTTTTTAGAAATGCACATTTCACAGGCAATATCATCCATGGTTACGCTCTTGAAACCCAGTTTCAAAAACATATCGGTTGCTTTTTTGATGATTTTATCTTTCATGAGAATGTTAAAATTATGGGGCAAATGTAAAGTGGAAACTTTTAACACTAAAATAGTTTCCTTAGTATTAACGTAAATTTAACATTGGTTGAAAAAGCAGCTTTTTGTAAAGCGATGAGAATACCCTAAATTAGCCGAAAATATTTTTCATGCGCGCTATCTCCGATTACCAAGAAATAGTTTCCTCTCATTTTAAAACTTTAACGCTAGACAAAGAGCCTAACAATTTGTATGAACCTATACGGTATATACTTTCGTTAGGCGGGAAAAGATTGCGTCCGGTTTTGACTTTGATGGCCACTGAAGTTTTTGATGTGAATTGTCAAAAAGCCATACAAGCGGCTACGGCAGTTGAGGTTTTTCATAACTTTTCCCTCATTCACGACGACATTATGGACGATGCACCGTTGCGAAGAGGCAACGAAACTGTACACGAAAAGTGGAATTTAAATACCGGAATTCTTTCAGGTGATGCGATGTTGATTTTGGCCTACCAATTTTTTGAAAATTATGAGCCGAATGTCTTTAGAGAATTAGCCAAATTATTCAGTAAAACAGCCTTGGAAGTTTGTGAAGGCCAACAATACGATGTGGATTTCGAAACCCGAGATGATGTTACGATTCCGGAATATTTGAAAATGATTGAATATAAAACCGCCGTTTTGGTTGCAGCTGCTATGAAAATGGGCGCCATTGTCGCTGAAACTTCCGCCGAAAATGCTGAGGCAATTTACCATTTCGGCTTGAATTTAGGTCTCGCGTTCCAATTGCAAGATGATTATTTAGACGCGTTCGGCAATCCGGAAACTTTTGGGAAACAAGTCGGCGGCGACATCATTGAGAATAAAAAAACGTATTTGTATCTAAAAGCATTGGAATATTCAAAAGCGGAAGAGAAAGAGCAATTGCTGCATCTATTCTCCATTCAGCCGAGTGATAATACCGATAAAATTAATTCGGTAAAACAAATTTTCAACCAAACCGGAGCGAGTGACGCCACGCAAAGCGCCATTCAAGAGTACACATTAAAAGCGTTCGAGACTTTAGATCAAATGAACATCAGCGAAGACAAAAAGATTGTTTTGAGAGCTTTCGGAGATAAATTAATGAGTAGAAACGTTTAAAAAAGTGTTCAGTAATCAGTTTCTAGTGTTCAGTTTGAAATCTGCCATGAGAAATCGTTACTCTTAAATCAGGAAATCAATTTGTTTGTAGCGCCTATAAATACCGACCAATTACTTTCGGAAGCCGAAAAAGAAAACTTGTACGCCAAACTCATTGAGCAACTTAACAAGGATTTCAACTTTGCCAACGAAGCCATCGATTTTCCGCAAAGCACTACACCATACGAATTGAAAGTCCAACTGCACGAAAAAATCTATCGTCTGATTCAGTACAAATACACCGAGCTACTCAATTTGCTTTATATCATTGACGTTCCGGAAGAAAATATCAAACAATTGGATGGCACTGATACGGTTGACCTTTCGGAACAAATCGCCTTTTTAATTTTGAGAAGGGAATGGATGAAGGTTTGGTTTAGAAATCGCTACTGAAACTTTTTTATAAGCGTATTGATTAAGCCGCTAACAATACCGTTTCCCATGTCTTGCACACCATTTGCATTGAATGAATCTAGGCGACTTCCCTCAAAATTATAAGTTGGAAACGATTTTGTATTCGTTAAATAATACCGGTTGCCCACCGGAACAAAATGGTCATTCATTTGCGTTGTAGGATTGTAAATGACCAATAAATAGGGTTCGCTGTATTTTTTGAACTCCGAAACATTAAAGCTAAAAGACGTAGTTGCAGAGAATAAACTCGTACTATTTGAAAAGGGTTGATTTGTTTTTCCCAAAACCAAGGAAACCGGTTGCTGTGAAAACCCTACAGTACTGAAAAATAAACACGAAAAGTAAAATAACTGTTTCATAACTTAAAAATAAATTCTAACAAACGGCATCAAAGCATCTCCATACAAATCTTTGTCTTTGTCAAAAAGCAAATTAAATCGAGCACCAATCGTAACATTATCAGCTCTGTATCCGCCACCAACATATAATCCGGTATTCCAAAAGCTGCGTTTCGCATTGTTAAACAAATCTACATAAGTAGTATTCACATGCACTTGTTCCAGTTCCAACGAAAGTTGTATTTCTTCCAACGGATTGTAAAGTCCGATCAGGTTGGCACCTAGCACATTTGAAGCGAATAAATTCTTTTGTTTCAATCGGCTATACTGCAAACCACTTCCCAAAGCAAAATGCTCATTGAAATTGTAAATGGCACTTGGTGCTATGGTAATATCGGTAAAGTCGTTCCCAATGGCTACGCCTAATCCACCACCAAATTGTACGTTGTCCCAAAAACCCTCTGTTTCAGCTTTGCTGCTCGATGGCTCTTGTGAAAATCCACTTAAGGGAATGACTAAAAACAGGGTTAATAAGACCGATTTTGCTAAGGCATTGAAAGTATTCTTTTTCATAGCGTTGTATATATTTATTTAGCGTTATAAATATACTAAAATGATTGAAAGATTATTACAAATGTCATACTTTTGCAACTGATTTTCTAACACTAAGATTATTTACAGCTAAAATCATGGATAGGTTTTCCTTTTTAAACGCAGCACACACCGAATTTTTTGCCGATTTATACGAACAATACCTTCAAAATCCCGATAGCGTAGAGCCAAGTTGGAGAGCCTTTTTTCAAGGTTTCGACTTTGGAATGACGACTTTCAATGAAGAGCTTGCGGTACAAGAGTTAGCACAGTATGCAGCCGGTGTTCCGCAAAACGGTCAGGTTTCGGATAAATTGCAAAAAGAGTTCAACGTCTTAAAACTCATTGACGGATACAGAACACGAGGTCATTTGTTTACCCAAACCAATCCGGTGCGCGACAGAAGAGTGTACGAACCCAATCTAGACATCGAAAATTTCGGTTTGTCTACTGCCGATATGGACACTGTTTTTGATGCCGCTAAAATTTTAGGAAAACAACCTTCAACCCTAAAACAAATTCTGGAGGTTTTAAAACGCATGTATTGCCAACACATCGGTATCGAATACATGCACATGGAAAATCCGATTTTTGTGAATTGGGTTCAAGAAAGATTAAATAAAAACGACAACCAACCCAACTTTGATGCCGAGCAAAAGAAACACATTCTAGGCAAACTCAACGAAGCGGTATCTTTTGAGAACTTTTTACATACCAAATATGTGGGTCAAAAACGTTTCTCCTTAGAAGGTGGTGAAAGTATCATTCCGGCTTTAGACGCCTTAATCGAAACAGCCGCTGAAAAAGGGGTAGAGCATTTCGTAATGGGAATGGCACACAGAGGAAGATTAAATACATTAGCCAATATTTTCGGCAAAGCCACCCAAGATATCTTCTCCGAATTTGACGGAAAAGATTACGATAAAGAATATTTCGATGGTGATGTAAAGTACCACTTAGGATTAACGTCGGAAAGAAAAACCAAATCGGGTAAAAAAATCAACATCAACTTAGCTCCGAATCCTTCACACTTGGAAACCGTTGGTGCCGTGATTGAAGGAATAACCAGAGCCAAACAAGACAAATATTTCCCGGATGATTTCTCCAAAGTATTGCCAATTGCCGTTCACGGTGATGCGGCGGTGGCCGGACAAGGAATCGTGTACGAAATCGTGCAAATGGCACAATTAGACGGCTACAAAACCGGAGGAACCATTCATATTGTTATCAACAACCAAGTTGGTTTTACTACCAACTATTTAGATGCACGTTCGTCTACGTATTGTACCGATGTGGCTAAAGTAACTTTATCGCCAATCCTTCACGTGAATTCAGATGACGCAGAAGCGGTAGTGCATGCGATGTTGTTTGCTTTGGATTTCAGAATGGCCTTTGGAAGAGATGTTTTCATCGATTTGTTAGGCTACAGAAAATACGGTCACAATGAAGGCGATGAACCACGTTTTACACAACCATTGTTGTACAAATTAATCGCGCGTCACAAAAACCCGAGAGACATTTACTCAGAGCAATTAATTACAGCCGGTATTGTAGATGCCGCGTATGTAACCAAAATAGAAAATGACTACAAAGCCAAGCTAGATGAGAATCTTCAGGCTTCAAGAAAAAAAGATTTGACCATTATTAAGCCTTTTCTACAAGATGCTTGGGAAGGATTTGTTCAGGTTTCAGATGATGAAATGTTGAAAAAAGTCGACACCAAATTCGACCAAAAGAAACTGGATGTCATCTTAGAAACCATCTCAACTTTACCATCCGACAAAAAATTCATCAGTAAGATTACCAAAATTGTTACAGATAGAAAAACCATGTACGACAACGATGCCATCGATTGGGGTACAGCTGAAGCTTTGGCTTACGGTTCGCTACTTACCGAAGGTTACGATATTCGTTTGTCCGGACAAGACGTAGAGAGAGGCACTTTCTCGCACCGTCATGCCGTAGTGAAGGTAGAAGACAGCGAGGAAGAAGTAGTTTTATTAAACGCTTTGAAAGATAAAAAAGGGAAGTTCAACGTATTCAACTCGTTCCTTTCTGAATATGGTGTTTTAGGGTTTGATTACGGCTATGCTTTAGCCAACCCGAACGCTTTAACCATTTGGGAAGCCCAATTCGGGGATTTTTCAAACGGTGCCCAAATCATGATCGACCAATACATTTCCTGTGGGGAAGACAAATGGAACAACCAAAACGGTATCGTATTATTGTTGCCTCACGGATATGAAGGACAAGGTGCTGAGCACTCCTCAGCACGTATGGAACGTTATTTACAGTTGTGCGCTAAACACAATATGTATGTAGCCGATTGTACCACGCCGGCCAATTTCTTCCACTTGTTACGCCGCCAAATGAAGACCAAATTCCGCAAACCGTTGGTGGTATTCTCGCCTAAGAGTTTGTTGCGTCACCCATTGTGCGTTTCCAGCCGCGAAGCATTATACAACGGTCAATTCCAAGAAATAATTGATGATGCGTCAATCGACAAGAAAAAAGTAAAAACGGTAGTGTTCTGTACCGGAAAATTCTATTACGATATTTTAGCCGAAAGAGAAAACTTAGGCAGAAATGATGTAGCTTTGGTTCGCATCGAGCAGTTGTTCCCGTTACCAACAGCACAATTAAAAGAAGTGATTGCGAGTTACCCTAATGCTGACGATTTCGTTTGGGCACAGGAAGAGCCTAAAAACATGGGTGCTTACAGCTATATGTTGATGAATTTCGACTTAGTGCCATGGCGATTGGCGTCTTTAAAAGCTTACGCCGCTCCGGCTGCCGGAAGTCACACGCGAGACAGAAGAAGACACGCCGATGCGATTAGAATGGTATTCGACAAGAATTTATTCAGGTAATACAAATAGTCTATGAAAAAGTTAATATTACTGTTTTTGCTTGTCTCCTTTTTTAGTCACGGTCAAGTGTTAGACACCCCAAAAGAAGGTAAAGCTATAGTATACTTTACCAGATATGATGCTGCAGGATTTTTAATTAATTTTAAGTATTTTGACGGGGAGAAGTATTTGGGTAAATTTAATTATGGCAAGTATTTGGTTTACGAATGTGAACCGGGGAAACATATATTTTGGTCAAAGTCTGAGAATTTTGATTTTGTTGAAGCCAATTTGGAAGCCGGAAAGGTATACATCATTGATTCAAGGCCTCAAATGGGAGCCTTTAAAGCTGCAGTAAAATTGGTGGTTTTCAACAAAGAATTAGACAATTACGATCGGTATAAAAAGAGAATTTTCAAATCTTTAGAAAAAGGCACTCGCTTTATACCAAATGAACAGGAAGTAAAAGCAGAAGAAGCTGAGATAAAGGATATCATTGAAAAGGGAATGGCCAAATTCGCTAAATTGAAAAATGAGAATTCCGATAAAATTGAGATTCTAACCGACGGAATGTTTTACGACAAGGACTATTTTGTTGAGAAGGATTACACAAAAAAAGAATAATTTAGGAGCTTAATCCCGCTTTCCATTACAATCTCTTCGAGGATTTTCATTGCAATCGGGGCTAGTGACGCACACATTATACGAAAAGAGTGTTTTAAAAAGAACAACTTTGAACACTTAAACTTAATAAACTTTTAAACTAAAAGAGCATGATTTTAGAAATGAAAGTCCCTTCACCGGGAGAATCGATTAAAGAAGTAGAAATTGCCACTTGGTTAGTACAAGACGGTGATTATGTAGAAAAAGACCAAGCCATCGCTGAGGTAGATTCTGATAAAGCTACCTTAGAATTACCGGCAGAAGCCAGTGGTATCATTACCCTGAAAGCTTCAGAAGGTGACGCAGTAGCCGTAGGCGCAGTGGTTTGTTTAATCGATACCGGTGCCGCCAAACCAAGCGGAAGTGCTCCGGCTGCAGCAACCCAAACGGTAGCAGTAGAAGCTCCAAAAGCAGAAGAGCAAAAAGCTGAAGCGCCAAAGGCAGCTCCGGCTCCGGCCACTACTTATGCGGCTCAAACACCTTCCCCGGCAGCTCGTAAAATATTAGAAGAAAAAAACATCCAACCGTCCGATATAGTAGGAACCGGAAAAGGCGGACGCATTACCAAGGAAGATGCGGTAAACGCTGTGCCATCAATGGGAACGCCAACCGGTGGTAATCGTGGTACCGAAAGAACCAAATTGTCTATGTTGCGTCGTAAAGTGGCCGAAAGATTAGTATCGGCTAAAAACGAAACTGCAATGTTGACTACGTTCAACGAGGTGGATATGACCAACATTTATGCATTGCGTGATCAATACAAAGAAGAGTTCAAAGCCAAACACGGTTTAGGCTTAGGCTTTATGTCCTTCTTTACCAAAGCGGTTACTCGTGCGTTACAATTATATCCGGATGTGAACTCCATGATAGACGGGCAAGAGAAAATTGCTTATGACTTCTGTGATATTTCGGTTGCGGTTTCAGGTCCGAAAGGCTTGATGGTGCCGGTGATGAGAAACGCCGAAACCTTATCATTCAGAGGTGTAGAAGCAGAAATCAAACGCTTAGCACTAAGAGCACGTGACGGACAAATCACCGTAGATGAAATGACCGGTGGAACCTTCACCATCTCAAATGGGGGTGTTTTCGGCAGTATGTTGAGTACGCCAATTATTAATCCGCCGCAATCAGGAATCTTAGGAATGCACAATGTTGTGGAAAGAGCTATTGTAAGAAACGGACAAATCGTAATTGCACCGGTAATGTACGTGGCTTTATCGTATGACCACAGAATCATCGACG
>NZ_JBILQL010000102.1:0-7232 GCF_044373165.1 Flavobacterium sp. | reverse complement strand
TTTACTTTCTGCTTTAGAGGGATATGCCATCACTTCGGTTCGTATCGAAGGCGTTGAGCATGAGTTCTCTACTATTTCAGGAGTGGTAGAAGATGTAACCGAAATTATCCTTAACCTTAAGCAAGTACGTTTCAAACGTCAAATCGAAGAGGTTGATAATGAAACCGTTTCCATCTCCATCTCAGGAAAAGACCAAATTACAGCAGGTGACTTCCAAAAGTTCATCTCCGGATTCCAAGTGTTAAACCCGGAATTGGTAATTTGTAACCTTGACAGCAAAGTTAATCTTAACATGGAACTCACTATCGAAAAAGGTCGTGGTTATGTTCCTGCTGAGGAGAACAAAAAACAAAACGCAGCTATCGGTACCATTTTCATAGATTCCATTTTTACTCCGGTAAAAAATGTGAAATACGCCATTGAAAACTTCCGTGTGGAGCAAAAAACAGATTATGAAAAATTGGTTTTTGAAATCAAAACCGATGGTTCAATCAATCCTAAAGATGCCCTAACAGAAGCTGCTAAAGTTTTAATTCACCACTTTATGTTGTTCTCCGATGAGAGAATCACCTTGGAAGCTGATGAAATTGCTCAAACAGAATCTTACGACGAAGAATCATTACACATGAGACAACTATTGAAAACCAAATTGGTGGATATGGACTTGTCAGTAAGAGCCTTAAACTGTTTAAAAGCAGCCGAAGTTGACACGCTTGGAGATCTTGTATCTTTCAACAAAAACGACTTAATGAAGTTCCGTAATTTTGGTAAAAAATCACTTACCGAGTTAGATGAGTTGGTAGCCAACAAAAATCTTACTTTCGGAATGGACTTGAGTAAATATAAACTAGATAAAGAATAAATTACTTCATATTTTGCTCTCCAAAGCGGATCGTAGCAAGATGAAGGTTAAAAAAAGTACGTCATGAGACACGGAAAAAAAGTAAATCACTTAAGCAGACAGACTGGACACAGAAAGTCTATGTTGGCTAATATGGCTTGTTCTCTTATAGAGCACAAACGTATTATCACTACTGTTGCTAAAGCCAAAGCGCTTAAACAATTTGTTGAGCCGTTAGTAACCAAATCTAAAGAAGATACTACGCACAACAGACGTATCGTTTTCGCTTATATCAGAAACAAATATGCAGTAACTGAATTGTTCAGAGAAGTTGCCGCTAAAGTAGGTGACCGTCCGGGAGGATACACTCGTATCATCAAGTTAGGAAACCGTTTGGGAGATAACGCTGATATGGCTATGATCGAGTTGGTAGACTTCAACGAACTATACAACGGAGGTAAAAAAGAAGAGAAAAAAGGTAGAACCCGTCGTGCTAAAAAAACGACTGCTACTGAAAAAGCTCCTGTAGCAGCAGCGCCTGCTGTTGAAGCAGCTCCGGTTGTAGAAGATGTAGTGGAAGAAACTCCGATTGCAGAGGTTGTTGAAACACCTGTAGTAGACGAAGCTCCTGCAGTAGCAGAAGTGGAAGAAACTCCGGCTGATGAAACGCCTGAAGCTCCGGCCGACGAAGAATCTAAAGAAGAGCAAGCCTAATGGTGGCCCACTCTTAAATATAAAGGATAAACAGTTTTGTTTATCCTTTTTTTTTTGCCCTAATTTGAACACTGGAGAAGATCAGGAGCGAATGGCTCGGGATTTATCAGCGTTCCATTTTCCCGCTGTTTGCACTACATGGTAGACGCGTCCATCGGGGCTAGCAAGGAAACTAAAGGAATGTTTATAAACTTTTATAAATCCGTTTTAAAATCACAACACAATAAAGTAATTTTGCCACAAACAAACAACAACTAACACACACAACACAACAATGAAGTATACTACAAGACCACAAGCCTTACTACTACTGGCCGACGGAACAATTTTTTACGGCAAATCCATCGGAATCTCAGGTAAAACTTTCGGCGAAGTTTGTTTCAACACCGGAATGACAGGTTACCAAGAAATCTTTACCGATCCGTCTTATTTCGGACAAATCATGGTAGCCACCAATCCACACATCGGAAACTACGGTGTCAACGCCAACGAAGTAGAAGCCGATCAAATCATGATCTCTGGCTTGGTTTGTAAAAATTTCAGTTTCACCCATTCACGCCCCGATTCTGAAAGCAATCTCTACGACTATTTCGAAAAGCAAAACCTAATCTGCATTTCAGATGTCGATACCAGAGCTTTAGTAAGCTATATCAGAGATAATGGCGCACAAAACGCCGTAATCTGTACCGATGGTACTTCGGTAGATGAACTAAAAACGCTATTGGCTCAAGTGCCCGATATGAAAGGCTTAGAGTTGGCCTCCAAAGTATCGGTAACCGAACCGTATTTTTTCGGAGCAGAAAATGCCTCATATAAAATTGCAGCCTTGGACTTAGGCATCAAAAGAAATATCTTGAGAAACTTGGCCAAACGCGATTGCTATATCAAAGTGTTTCCGTACAACACTTCGTTCAACGACTTAAAAGCTTTCAATCCCGATGGCTATTTTTTGTCTAACGGACCAGGCGACCCTGAACCATTAACTGAGGTAATCGCAACAGCCCAACAAATGATTGCTTCCGACAAACCCGTATTCGGGATTTGTCTCGGACACCAAATTATTGGTTTAGCCAACGGAGTTTCTACCTATAAAATGTTCAACGGTCACCGCGGTATCAATCATCCGGTGATGAATATACTTACCGGAAAAGGAGAAATCACTTCGCAAAACCACGGATTTGCAGTAAACCGTGAAGAATTAGAAAAACATCCAGATTTAGAAATTACACACTATCACATCAACGACAATACGATTGCCGGGATGCGTATGACATCAAAGGACTGTTTCTCGGTACAATACCATCCGGAAGCCAGTCCGGGACCACACGATTCCTCTTACTTATTTGATGACTTTATCACTCTTATCAAAAAAACAAAAACCGTTCTTGAAGTATAGCGCCATTTGCCTTTGACTGATTGAATTTTAAATAGGGGAATTATTGATTAACAACGTATTTGTCATGGATGTTTTCAAATTCCCCATTGTTTTTTAAAAAGGTACTATTGGTAACAAACCAACTGTTATATAATACTTTCTTGGCAGACTGTATAGCGTTATACACCTCGTAAAACGAATTCTTTTTAATATTATAACTCCGAACAGTTTTGTTGTAGTTGGCAACAGTCTCGTTGGTTTGTGGTGCTTTTGAATTTTTTAAGGCCTGAAGCACATTATACTCATCCACATAATCATTAAATAAGTTCGCAAATTTTGCCTTTTGCCCATTAATAAAATGCGAGTATTTGATATTGGCCTTATTGAGAGAGTTGTCTTTAAAATTATTATTGTATAGTGTGGTTTTAACTATAGTAGCTTGGTGCATTATTTCAATACTATTCAAACAATCTGCAAATCCTTTTTTATCTCGAGCCAATATTACTGAGGTCAGTTTTTGATCAATGACATTGATTTTATAAAACAACATGTTTTGGTGGGCATTGTATTCTAAAACATTTTTACCAACCGGACTCTTGAAATTTATATTGTATTGGGTTCCAAACGCTTTTTTGCTGCTTTCATAATTCTTTATCGCTCCAAAATAATTGGCTTGGTCTGATTCTTTTTGTGACAGATTTATGCCGATTTCATCTAAGGTTAAAGTGCTCTGATACTCATAATCATTTAAAATTAAACTCCCGTTCAACAAGGATTCAATAGTTTTCTGATTCATTTTGATAAAACTGTCTCTAAGTAAGGTGTTGTTTTCAAATCCCTTGTTGTTGATTCTCAAATTCACATTAATACTTTCCAGTTTTTCAATAATTTTCCCGGCAGTAGACTGCGATCTAGAAGCCAATTGGGTTTCAACTATGCTGATGGAATAATCCATCAACGACTTCTTCACAAACATTTCGTTTTTTCCGAAATCATCCATATAGGCATTGATGAAGCGGTAATCTTGAGCATGGTTAAATGTAGGAATCAAACCAAAAAGAATCAATCCGATTAAACCAAAAAGGTGGTTTTTGTATTTTTTTTGAGGGATAGAATTTTTCATGTCAATTTGGATTTAAAGATTCAAGTAAAATTAGCCTGACTCAGCTTGAAATGTGTTGTGTAATGTTATTATAAACTTGTATAATTAATGGTTAAATTGAAGTATCCCAATTTTTGACTCAAACTAAAACGTTTGCGTTTATAAGTTGTGTAAATAATTAAGAATCGGTTTTTTAAATTTCATAAATTTGTGAACCTATTTAAAATCTTAAAACAAATTAAAATGAGCATAATCATAAAAGTACATGCGAGACAAATTCTTGACTCCAGAGGGAATCCGACTATTGAAGTTGATGTAGTTACAGAAAACGGCGTTTTAGGTCGTGCTGCAGTGCCGAGTGGTGCTTCCACCGGAGAACACGAAGCGGTTGAATTACGCGATGGCGGTAAAGCCTATATGGGAAAAGGAGTTTTAAAAGCGGTTGACAATGTTAATACTAAAATTGCACCTGAATTAATGGGTGTTTCGGTTTTCGAACAAAACCACATCGACCAATTGATGATCGACTTAGACGGAACAGCCAATAAATCTAACTTAGGCGCCAATGCCATTTTAGGCGTTTCTTTAGCGGTAGCCAAAGCCGCTGCTAACGAGTTAGGCTTGCCTTTATATCGTTACGTGGGCGGTGTTTCTGCCAATACGTTACCGGTGCCAATGATGAACATCATCAACGGTGGTTCTCACTCTGATGCACCCATTGCTTTCCAAGAGTTTATGATTATGCCGGTAAAAGCCCAAAACTTTACCCACGCCATGCAAATGGGAACCGAGATTTTCCATAACTTGAAAAAAGTGTTACACGACAGACATTTGTCAACTGCTGTAGGCGATGAAGGTGGTTTCGCTCCTAACTTAGCCGGTGGAACAGAAGACGCGTTGGATACCATTAAAAAAGCAGTCGAAAATGCCGGTTACAAATTCGGCGATGAAATCATGATAGCCTTGGATTGTGCTGCTTCTGAGTTTTATGTAGACGGGAAATACGATTACACCAAATTCGAAGGCGCCACCGGAAAAATAAGAACCTCTAAAGAACAAGCCGAATATTTGGCTTCTTTGGCCACGAACTATCCGATTATTTCCATCGAAGACGGTATGTACGAAGACGATTGGGAAGGTTGGAAATACTTAACCGAATTAATCGGTGATAAAACGCAGTTAGTAGGTGACGATTTATTTGTAACTAATGTTGAACGCCTTTCAACCGGAATTCAAAAAGGAATTGCCAATTCTATCTTGGTAAAAGTAAACCAAATCGGTACTCTAACCGAAACGATAGCTGCCGTAAATATGGCACATAATGCGGGTTATACTTCGGTAATGTCACACCGTTCAGGAGAAACAGAAGACAACACGATTGCCGATTTAGCAGTAGCGTTAAATTGTGGTCAAATCAAAACGGGTTCTGCTTCGCGTTCAGACCGTATGGCTAAATACAACCAATTGTTAAGAATAGAGGAGGAATTAGCCAATACGGCTTATTTTCCCGGTGTAAAAGCTTTTAAACAAAAGTAATTTCTTCACTTATAATAATAAAAAGCATCTCGTTTTGGGGTGCTTTTTTATTTGACTAAATGTCGATTTTCGATTTTTTATTTTCAACAGAGAGTACTACTTTTGCGCATGCAACACAACGTACTTATTTTAGATTTCGGTTCGCAATACACACAACTTATTGCACGCCGCGTTCGCGAATTAAACATATTCTGCGAAATTTTCCCTTACAATCATTTTCCGGATGATTTATCGACCTACAAAGCAGTTATCCTTTCGGGTAGCCCTTATTCTGTGAGAGCCGAAGACGCTCCTCATCCTGATTTATCTCAAATTCGCGGCCAAATGCCTTTATTGGCCGTGTGTTACGGGGCGCAGTATTTGGCGCATTTCAATGGTGGTGAAGTCGCTCCGAGTAACATTCGGGAATATGGTAGAGCCAATCTCTCATTCATCAAAGACGATGAAGCTTTTTTTGAGGAAGTAGCTTTAAACAGTCAGGTTTGGATGAGTCACAGCGACACCATCAAGCAACTACCAACTAATGGAGTATTATTGGCCAGTACCAAAGACGTGGAAAATGCCGCTTATCGCATTGAAGGAGAAAAAACGTATGCCATTCAATTCCATCCTGAAGTTTACCATTCTACCGATGGCAAGCAAATCCTGGAAAATTTCTTGGTTAAAATAGCGGAAGTGCCTCAAAACTTTACGCCTAACGCTTTTGTAGAAGATTGCGTCAAAGAATTGCAAGACAAACTCAAAGAGGATAAAGTAGTTCTTGGCTTGTCGGGCGGAGTCGATTCTACCGTAGCAGCCGTATTATTGAACAAAGCCATCGGCAAAAACTTGTATTGTATTTTTGTGAACAACGGTTTGTTGCGCAAGAATGAATTCGAAAATGTTTTGCACCAATATAAAGATATGGGCTTGAATGTAAAAGGAGTAGATGCTACTGATAGATTCATGGAAGCTTTAGCCGGAGTAGAAGATCCCGAAGCCAAACGAAAAGCCATCGGTCGCGTGTTCATTGAAGTCTTTGACGACGAAGCGCATCGCATTGAAGATGTAAAATGGTTGGCACAAGGCACTATTTATCCGGATGTGATCGAATCGGTTTCGGTAAAAGGACCAAGTGCTACCATCAAATCACACCATAACGTAGGCGGTTTACCCGATTATATGAAACTTCAAATTGTAGAACCATTGCGTATGCTTTTCAAAGATGAAGTACGTCGCGTAGGCAAAACATTAGGCATTGACCCGGAACTTTTGGGCAGACATCCGTTCCCGGGACCGGGATTGTCCATCCGAATTTTAGGAGCCATTACGCTCGAGAAAGTCAGAATCCTACAAGAAGTAGACGCTGTTTTTATTAACGGTTTAAAAGAACACGGATTGTACGATAAAGTTTGGCAAGCCGGAGCCATTTTATTACCGGTGAACAGTGTAGGTGTAATGGGTGATGAGCGTACATACGAAAAAGTAGTAGCGCTGAGAGCTGTTGAGTCTACTGACGGAATGACTGCGGATTGGGTGCATTTGCCATATGAGTTTCTGATGAAAATCTCTAACGAAATTATCAATAAAGTAAAAGGTGTGAATCGTGTGGTATACGATATCAGTTCAAAACCACCCGCTACTATAGAATGGGAATAGTTTTTGTTAACACAAAATAGTTGATG
>NZ_JBILQL010000001.1:0-86615 GCF_044373165.1 Flavobacterium sp. | reverse complement strand
TGACCGCTTTTAAAGAAGGTAATTGTAAGTTACTCAAACCCGATATAGCATGACCCGAAGTACAGCCACCGGCATAACGGGAACCAAAACCAATGAGTATCCCACCCACTATTAAAATGACAATCATTTTGGGGGATTGCAAGGCATCGATTCCGAAAATCGAATCCGGTAATAGTTTACCGTTTGGGGCTTCAATACCCATTGCCGCTAATTGCGCTACCGTTTTCGGATTCAAATCAACATTCGAAGCATCACTTAAAAAGTGTACGGCTACAAAACCACCCAACATGGCTCCGGCCACTACGGCTAAATTCCAGCGTTGTGATTTCCAATCCCAATCAAAAAAAGGGACTTTCTTTCCGATTCCGGTCATGGAACACAACGACCTTAGGTTGGACGACATTCCAAAAACTTTACCGAAATAATTCAAGGTTAGCATGATCATTCCAATCAAAAAACCGGAGATGGCCCAATGCCAAGTTTGACTGATTAATTCCATATTTGCTCATTTTTTCACAAAAATAGAAATATAAATGGCGGAAAGATGAAATTTTATCGAAATGAAGTACTTTTGAATTCAAATTAAAAGGTTGACATGAAAAATTACAGCATAGAAATAAAATGGACATTGAGATTTATTTTGTTGGTATTGGCTTGGGCAATTGGTGAAAAATTCATGGGTTTGCACGACCAACACATTGATAAATATGCCCTTTACACCAATCTTTTCGGAATTCCGGCCTTGTTGTTTTACTTCTTGGCTTTGGCAGAAAAAAAGAAATATTTTTTCAACAATCAAATGACGTGGACACAAGGATTTGTAAGTGGTGTTATTTTGTCTTTTTTCATAGCGCTATTGATGCCGATTGCACAATTGGTAATTTACAAAAGCATTACTCCTCATTTTTTTGAAACCATAATTGAATACAAAACCAATAGTCCGTTGTTAACCAGACACATTACTTTGAAAGACGCCGAGAGTTATTTTAATTTAAAAAGTTTTATGATTCAAGGAGCTTTTAGTGCTTTGTCTATGGGAACCGTTTCCGGAGCTATTGCTTCATTATTTTTAAGAAATAAAAAATAATTGCACGGTTATTGCAAACGCTTAAAAAAACATTTTTACCATGAAACGATTGCATAAAATTTCTTCTTTAATTGTCCTGACATTGCTGCTCTCATCATGCATCAGTACCAAATCTACTTTAAAAAATGTTGACGACAATGCGCCTATCCCAACGCTGACCAAAAACAATACTTTTGTACTGACCGAATACAGTAAAGATAAAAAATACGGTTTTGATCCGGATTACCCGATTAATGTTTTCTATAAAAACACCAAAGACGAAAACCTAAATGCCGAGCGATTCTTAAATGCCTTGGCAGGTCCAAACGGAGAAAAAATAACTTTTACTAAAATAGAAAGTTGCTGTCCGTTTCCAACCAAAAAAAGTGAAATGGGTGCCGGATTTTTAGACATTTATGAATTGCAATGGGAAGGACAAAAAAATCCTGTAAAGTTGTACTTAAACATTTATGAACGAGGCTATTTATTAGTCCCATTAGGGCTGAGTATCAAAAAATAAGTTAAGAGATTATCTGCCCTAAATAAGCAAATTATTCATAACTTAGCGGTTTTTAAAATCCAAAATTTATGAATATTAATTCCATTCCACAAATCAAGAATACTGATAGTGGGAATTTCTTTGTTCTTGCCGGACCATGTGCTATAGAAGGCGAAGAAATGGCATTGCAAATTGCCGAAAAATTAGTGGCGATTACTGATAAATTAGCCATCCCATACGTTTTTAAAGGTTCTTTTAAAAAAGCCAATCGCTCCAGAATTGACAGCTTCTCGGGGATTGGTGATGAAAAAGCGCTAAAAATACTTCGAAAAGTTTCCGAAACATTTCATATTCCTACAGTTACTGACATTCATACCAATGAAGATGCGGATAAAGCGGCTCAATATGTTGACGTTTTGCAAATTCCTGCTTTTTTGGTTCGCCAAACCGACTTGGTCGTTGCCGCTGCTAATACCGGAAGAACAGTCAACTTAAAAAAAGGGCAATTCATGAGTCCGGAAAGCATGAAACACGCGGTGCAAAAAGTACTCGATTGTAACAACCAAAATATAATGGTAACCGACAGAGGAACCATGTTTGGCTACCAAGATATGATTGTAGACTTCAGAGGAATTCCGACGATGCAACAATATGCAACTACCGTACTTGATGTTACCCATTCATTGCAGCAACCCAACCAAACTGCCGGAGTTACCGGAGGTAGACCGGACATGATTGAAACGATAGCCAAAGCAGGAATTGCTGTTGGTGTTGACGGTATTTTTATTGAAACCCATTTTGACCCGGCCAACGCTAAAAGTGACGGTGCCAACATGCTTCATTTGGATTATTTTGAATCACTAATGACTCGCTTAGTTGCCATTCGTAAAACCATCAATACGTTTTAATTTTTTAATCAATTCAAGCCTTGAAAAATTTATTTTTATTTTCATTATTGACATACTGTGCCTTAACGCAAACCATTTCAGCCCAAGACCAACAAGCAAATCCAAGTAAATATACTGCCCACAACAAAGGAAAAATGTATATATTTTGGGGAGGAAATCGAGAAAGCTATTCGAAATCAGATATTCATTTCAGAGGAGAAAATTACAATTTTACTTTGCACGATATTACAGCCAATGACAAACCGAAAGGCTGGCATGTAGACTACTTCAACCCCGCCAGAATGACTATCCCGCAAACCAACCTGAGAATCGGATACTTTATTTCCGATAATTATAACATTTCAATTGGTATAGATCATATGAAGTATGTTATGAATCAAAATCAAGTGGCTACAATCAGTGGCAATATTAATGAGGGTGGTCAATTTGATGGAACTTATAACAATGACCCTATAGTGCTGACCGAAGACTTCTTAACTTTTGAACACACCGACGGTTTAAACTACATCAACACAGAAATCTGCAGAGTTGATGATATTTCAAAAATCTTCAAACTCAACAATACAGATATTTTTCAAATCAATTTAACCGAAGGTATTGGTGCCGGATTTTTATATCCAAAGACCAATGCAACAGTAATGGGAAGACAACGTTATGATGAATTTCATATTTCAGGATACGGACTTTCGGCTAAAATTGGATTAAACTTTACTTTTTTCAAACATTTTTTCCTTCAAACAGAATTTAAAGGCGGCTATATTGATATGAATGATATCAGGGTTACACATAATCCAATCGATAGAGCTTCTCAACATTTTTTCTTTTTGCAACGGATTGTTACTATAGGCGGCATTTTTAAAGTCTAAAATCTATTACCCTCGACCAAATACCAACCATTATGAAAAAAATTACAATTTTAGTATTGACTGCTCTAATGTCAATTTGTGGCTACTCACAAATGGCTTTAGAAGGATTTGAATCAACAGCAGGTCCGAGTGCACTGCCTTCCACCAACTGGACTTTAGGTACAGGTAACTGGGCAGTTTTTGACAATGGTGTCGGTACTGCTCAGCGCTGGGGAATCAACTCTACAGTAGCAACACCTCCTATTGTTTATCAAGGGGCCAATGCGGCTTTTGTAAGCCGTGAGTTTATCGGGCAAAATAATACTTCTGAAGATTATTTGGCTACTCCATTGGTGACCATTCCTACCAACGGACAACTTCGTTTTTATACCAGAAGTTTTACCTTTGGAAACCAAGGAACGCTTTTTCAAATTAAAGTAGCGCCTGCCTCAGCTTCACAAACCAATCCTGCAGCTTATACTTTGGTACAACAATGGACTGAGGTTGATTTAACGGCAACGTACAATATTTATGAGGAAAAAGTAGTCAGTCTTGCGGCTTATGCCGGACAACAAGTATATGTTTCTTTTGTAAAAGTATACACCCAACCATTAGGTGTTATAGACGGAGACCGCTGGTTGATAGACAACGTAACGATATTAGAGCAATGTTTAGATCCAACGACTTTAGCGGCGGGTGGTATTACACAAACATCTGCTAATTTAAGCTGGGGAAATCCAAGTGGCGCCACTTCATGGGAAATTGAAGTATTGCCGTTTGCTGATGCTCCAACCGGAACAGGGGTGGTTTATAACGGAACTTTACCTTATGTTACAACCGCAACTGCAACCGGAACACCATTAACTCCAACCACTAATTACAAATATTATGTAAGAGCTTTGTGTGCTAACGGTGCCAGTAGCCAATGGGTTGGACCGTTTTCGTTTTCAACCTCTTCCCCGGGTTTGAGTTGTAGTTCCCCTATTGTAATTCCTGCTTTACCTTACAGTACCACAAATAACACTTCCAATTTCGGTGATAATCCGAGTATTGAAGGACTTCCCGGTACCTCTTGTGGGGTAACAAACAATTACCTTAACGGAAATGATGTAGTGTATTCATTCACTGCAACCACTAATGGTGTGGTCAATGTAACCATGACTCCAACTGCCACTTATTCCGGAATTTTTGTATACAACAGTTGTGCCAATATTGGGGTTAGCTGTATTGCCGGTGCCGCTAATTCAGGAACAGCTGTAAGAAACTTTGATGTAACAGTAACGGCAGGAACCACTTATTATATTGTTATTTCAACTTGGGCATCTCCACAAACTACCGGTTACACTTTAACGTTACAAACGGTAAACTGTCCTCCACCATCAACACTTAGCGCCTCAGGAATCAATCAAACCTCGGCTAATTTAAGTTGGGCAAATCCGGGAGGTGCTACTTCTTGGGAAGTAGCCGTTCAAACGGCTGGTTCTGCAATACCAACGGGTTCGGGTATTCAAACAAATTCCAACACTAACTTTCCGGCAACAGGATTAGCTTCAGGAACCAATTATCAATATTATGTGAGAGCCGATTGTGGCAACGGAACTTTTAGTGCTTGGGCAGGTCCTTTCTTGTTTACAACTGCTGCTAATTATTGTGCCGGTAACCACTTTTATGATACTGGAGGTGCAACAGGAGCTTATAATAATAACGCCAATGTTACTACTGTAATTTGTCCGGATACCCCCGGAGATCAAGTGACTGTCGTCTTTAATGCTTTTAACCTTGAAAATAATTATGATTTTCTAAAAATATACGATGGGAATAGCGCCAGTGCAACTTTGTTAGGTAACTTTACCGGTGGAGCAATTCCTCCGTCATTCACTTCAAGTGCGGTTAACGGATGTTTGACCTTTGTATTTACATCAGACACTAGTCTTACTTTAGCCGGTTGGGACGCTACTATTACCTGTGATCCACCACCAACTTGTCCTAAACCAACAGCAGTAAACATAACCAATAACGGGCAAAACAGTGCTACCGTTAATTGGACAGAAGTTGGAACTGCAACTACTTGGGAAGTCTTGATTTTACCTGCCGGTTCACCTGCACCTTTGGCCTCTGCAACCGGAGTAATAACAACTAATAACCCTTATGCTCTTTCAGGATTAACTTCGGCTACCTCTTATGATGTTTATGTTCGCGCCATTTGCAACCCAACTGATATCAGTTTATGGTCGAATAAAATAACATTTACTACTTTAATTGCCAATGATGAATGTATAAATGCCGTAAATGTTACTGTTAATACCACTACAACTTGTACTTTAGTCACTCCTGGCAGTTTATTGGGAGCAACTGCCTCTTCACAAGCGAATTCTTGTGGCGGAACAGATGACGATGATGTTTGGTTCCAATTTACAGCAACAAGTACACAACATTTGATTTCTTTGCTAAATATTGTCGGAAGTACAACAGATTTATACCATGTATTGTATAGCGGAAATTGTGGAACTTTGACACAATTATACTGTAGTGACCCCAATAATAGTACCGCTAACAATTTAACCGTTGGACAAACCTATTACATCAGAATATACTCGTATACTTCAACACCGGGACAAACAACCACATTTAATGTTTGCATAGGAACTCCGGTGCCTCCACCAACCTGTATTAATAACCAACCTGCCGGAAATACTTGTCAAACCGCAACACCTATATGTAACTTAAACGGCTATTGTGGTAGTACTTCTTCAACTTACACAGCCGATTTTTGGTCTCAGTTGAACAGTACATTTTGTGGTTCAATTGAAAACAACTCGTTCTTGACTTTTGTAGCTACTTCCAACACTATATCTTTCGATGTTTGGGTAACCAGTTCTATAGAAAACGATGGTATTCAAATCATGATTTTCAGTGCCACTAATTGTTCCGGAGCTGTGAACAATTTAACTTGTTGGAGTCCTGGAATAGTTCCAACGGGTTCAACTAACATCTCGGCTAGCGGTCTTGTGGTTGGTAATACCTATTATATCATGATAGATGGTTATGGTGGAGATGTTTGTGACTATGTTATTGCAGCCAATACCGGAATTCAAACGCAAGTGAATGTTACAACCTCAGAGGATACTATTTGTTTAGGGGAAAGCACTACACTGAACTCAACCGGTGGTAACGGAAATTACAATTGGACTTCAACACCAACCACAACAGGATTAAGTGCAACCACAGGATCCAATGTTACTTTTACACCAACCACTCCGGGAACTTATACCATTACAGCAACTTCCACAGACGGTAATACTGTTTGCCCTCAGGATGTTATGGATTCGGTCACTATAGTTGTTAACGAAAACTTAGTCCCTGCTTTTGATACATTTGGTCCTTATTGTGCCGGTGATACTGTAGCAGTTCTGCCTACGATTTCTAACAACAATATAAACGGAACTTGGTTGCCGTCAACCATAAACAATACACAATCCGGAGCTTACACCTTCAATCCTGCTGCCAATACTTGTGCCTCACCAACTACAATAAATGTTACTGTAAATCCTATAATTACTCCAACATTTACAGCGGTAGCGCCACTTTGTTTCGGAGAAACAGCACCTATATTACCTAATACTTCCAACAACAACATTGGAGGAACTTGGTCTCCGTTAGTGGTAAACAACACCCAATCTGACAGCTATACTTTTACACCAACTGATGGTCAATGCGCTATTAGTGTAACAGAGAATGTGATTGTTAACCAAATAATAACACCTACTTTCTTATCGCCGGCACCTATTTGTAGTGGAGACGTTGCCCCTACATTACCCACAACTTCTTTAAACAACATCAGCGGAACATGGTCACCGGCAGTTGTCGACAATACACAAACGACAACTTACACTTTTATCCCTAATGCAGGTCAATGTGCCGATAGTACTACCATGGTAATCACAGTTTATCAAAACTGCTCTTTCGGAAGTTTTGCGAATGCTGTTTGGCTAACCAATTGTGAGGATAGTAACTTTTTCAATACAGTTGGTTCAGGAACTTCTGTTATCGGGCCGATTCAGAACATTTTTCCTAATGTTGATTTCGGAACTTATCTAACAAACTCAGGCACATTTAAGTTGAGAGGTGGTGAGGTAAAAACATTCAAAATTGCCACAGCAAATGTTTGCAGTGCTCGTATGAACTACCGCATTTACCCGGTATCAGGCACTCCCGGAGCCTTTACTGTATTGGATTTACCATTCTTCAACGACTGTGTCTCCGGCTCATTCCCAAGCGGTGGGCCTTGTAGTCCGGGAGACCAAAAATGGCAAAGGGTTTTAAACGATAGCCAATCACCTGTAGATTTAACCACTTTTCCTCCGGGAGATTATGTGATTGAAGTCTTCTATGATGTTACCGGAGATGTCAATTCAACTTCGCAGTGCGATGATACTATTTTAATCAATAATAATGGTGCAAATTTTATTGCTACTTATACGCTACAGGCGAATCCTAGTTATGCTTCAACTAATCCGACAAATTGTAATGCAACTGACGGAACAATAACCATAAGTGCCTTAGCGCCAAATACTACTTACGATTTTACATATACTTATAACACTGTTGTTGCAGGACCAAGCTCAATTACTACCGATAATTTGGGTCAGTATACCATTAACGGTTTAAGTATAGGGACTTATAACGGATTTACTTTTGCTTTCAATGGATGTGCTATAAATTCTACTGAAACGATTATTCTAAATGGACAATCCACCGTTTTGATTTCGAGTACCAATCCATTAACTTGTAATGGTACTAGTGGTACTATTGTGATTAATGGTGTTAACCCGAATCAATCCTATGTTGTAACTTACACTGATGACACTACTCCTATTGGCCCATTGAATTTGACATCAGACAATAACGGTCAAATTATCATCATCGGATTGGATGCAGGAACTTATGCCGGCTTCAATTTAGCTTCAACTAACTGTACATTTGCTTCTAATCAAGTGGTTAATTTGACCAATCCAAATGTTCCGGCAGTAACTGTTAACAGCGAAACTATTTGTTTCAATCAATCAACTACCATAACAGCAACACCACAAACACCTGGTAATTACATTTATTCTTGGACAGTTCCGGCAGGATTTACAAATCCAGGAAACGTAGATAGTTTTGTCACCAATGTTGCGGGTAACTATACTGTAACAGTAACTCCGGTTGGAACCACTTTCTGTAACGGAAGTTTTGAAAATCCCGCTACTGCTGGAGCTTTCCCTAATATGTTGAATGAAAATAACGTTCCGTGTTGGGACACCAATGCCCCTGACGGTATTTTAGAAGTTTGGCCACAAGGATTTGAAAGTTCAGTTGCTTACCAAGGAACTCAATTAATAGAAATTAACGGAAATTCAGCTGCAACTATTTTCCAAGACTTTACCACTTATCCCGGTGCTGAATTGCAAATTTCCTTCGCACACAAAGGCCGTTGGGGCAATGATGTTGTCCGTGTTGAAATTGGTCCGGTGGGCGGTCCTTTCACGTCTTTAGGAGATTTTAACGATAGTAATGCCACTTGGGTATTCCACACCTTGAATTACACCATACCAACCGGTGGAGGCAATAATTATTCCTTGCGATTTGTATCAGTATCCAGTTCAGGTGGCGACCCAACCGTAGGCAATCTTTTAGATGCGGTAAGTGTAACTTCTACAGAATGTACATCAGTACCGGCATCAGGTACCGTAACTGTAACTCCTGCTGTGACTCTGACATTAGACACGGCCAACAACACGCAAAGTGTTTGTATCAATACCCCAATTCAGAATATTATTTATACTGCTGCCTATACCACCAATGTTACAGTGAGTGGATTACCGGCCGGAGTTAACGGTGTTTATGATACTAACACCGGAGTATTCACTATCAGTGGAATCCCAACAGCTTCAGGTAACTTTAATTATACGGTAACTACTGATGGTGGTTGTAATGTAGTCACCTTAAACGGAACTATCAATGTAAATGCAACCATAACTGCTACTTTCAACAATATTGTTATTTGCCAAGGAGACAGTGTGACGTTGCCAACCACTTCATTAGAAGGATTTAGTGGTCTTTGGTCACCGGCGACCATAGACAATACCCAAAGTGGTACTTACATTTTTACACCCAATGCCGGTCAGTGCGCTACTAACGGTAGTTTAACCATCACGGTCAACATCCCAACATTGCCTGGCTTTACGGCAGTTGCTCCTATTTGTAGTGGCGGCACTTTAAATGCTATACCATTAACCTCCGACAACGGAATTAACGGAACTTGGTCTCCGGCTTTGAATAATACAGCAACTACTACTTATACCTTCAATCCAAATGCTGGACAATGTGCCACTACCGCTACTATGACTATAGTGGTGAATCCTAATGTAACCCCAACCTTCAACCCTATCGGTCAGTTGTGTATAGGCGAAAGTGCACCATCGCTACCAACAGCTTCATTAGAAGGGATCAATGGAACTTGGACTCCGGCTTTGATAGACAATACCATTTCGGGTGTGTATAATTTTGCGCCTAATGCAGGACAATGTGCTACCAACGGTTCGCTCTCGGTAACCGTACAAAGTGGATTCGATTTTGAAATTAACGGAAGCTGTGTTGACAATAACTTTATCCTTGAAGTAACAGCAGTTAACGATACATTCAATGTGGACAATGCCAGTTATGCTTGGTACAACAGTAACCAACAATTAGTTGGCTCAAACGCCACTACATTCAATGTAACCGAGTATATACTGACTTTATCTTCCGTACAAACTTTACCAATTACTTTCTCATTAACGGTTACTACACCGGATGGTTGTTGGCGAAATGAACCCATCACTTTGGATAGAATCTTCTGTGGCATTCAAAAAGGGATTTCTGTAAACAATGACGGCAAGAACGAATTCTTTGATTTGCGTTTGTTAGATGTAAAAAACTTGACAATATTCAACCGTTACGGTATGAAAGTTTACAGTAAAAACCAATACAAAGACGAATGGAAAGGCCAATCAGATAATGGCGATGAACTGCCGGATGGCACGTATTACTATGTAATCGAATTCAACAACGACAGCGAAACCAAAACCGGTTGGATTTATAAAGTAAAAGAAAACTAGTCAATAAAAAGTCCCGATGTATAGTCGGGACTTTTTTTAGTATAACTTTTCGGCTTCTTGAATTACGGCTCGCAAAACATCAATATCGATACTTTCTAATGCTGTATAACGCAATGACTTGATGGTATTTCTTCCGTTATCAGCTACTAAATGATTGCTGTAATTTTGCAATTGAAATCCTTTGGCAAAACCAACATCTACGAATTGCTTCTTGTGACTCGCATTTAAATAACAAAACGGCTTCTTCTTGTAATAAAAATAAGGAATACCCCATTTGTACTCTAAAGTAGCTTCAGGTAAAGTATGTTGCACCACATCAACTATACAAAGCAAAATATCCCTGTAATGCTGTGGCTGATTTAAAAGATAACGATCAGTTGGTTTCACTTAATCTATGCCGTATTGGTCAAACAAATACAGCAAAGAAGCCATAGTAGCAGCACCTAATTCTAATTCTCTTTTGTTGATAGCATCAAAAGTATCATTAGCGGCATGATGGTAATCAAAATAACGCTGGGAATCGGGACGTAAACCGGCTTTTACTATTTTTTCAGAAGTCAACGGATGAATATCAGAACCGGTATGTCCTTTGAAAAACAAATGAATCAAATAAGGTTCAAATAAGGATGCCCAACTTCTGACTTTACTAAAATTGTTGTCATCACATTCCAAGGAGAAACCTCTTGGAGTAAATCCGCCGGCATCGCTTTCCATGGCAAAAATGTGATTCTCGTGGTTGCGCTTGGATTCGGCCTCATATTGTTGTCCTCCTCTTCCGCCATTTTCTTCATTCATGTACAAAACCACTCTGATGGTATTTTTGGGTTGGTATCGGAGTTTTTTAAAGAGTTCCAAAACAGCCATACTTTGTACACAACCGGCTCCGTCATCGTGAGAACCATCGGCTAAATCCCAAGAATCCAAATGACCGCTTACTACCATAATTTTCTCCGGATGAACCGAACCTTTAATTTCACCAATGACATTATAAGAAAGCACATCCTCCATTTGTTGACACGATTGTTTGAAGTAAAATGTCAGTTTCGGGTTTTCTTTCAATTTTTTGCTTAATAATTCAGCTCCATTGGTACTGATGGCTGCAGTGGGAATGTATTGTGACTTTGGTAAATCGCCGTAGCTGGTGGCACCGGTATGTGGGAAATCGTCTAATCTTAAATTCAGCGAACGCACTATGGTACCAACCGCGCCATACTTGGCCGCTTCGAATGCACCGGATCTTCTTTGATCGCCACATCTTCCGTAAGACACAAATGCATCTATATTTTCGGGTTCCATCGGACGATTGTAGAATACAATTTTGCCTTTGATTTTGGCTTCCCCTAAAATTTCTAATTCTTTTAAACTGTGGACTTCAATAACTTCAGCAGTGATTCCCGATTTTGGTGTGGCAATTGAACCGCCTAACGCACAAATGGGAACGCTGATTTTATTTTTATGGTCGATGATAAAAGCCGATTCTTTTTCGCCTCTCACCCATTTGGGCACCATAACTTCTTGCAGAAATACCCGATCCAATCCCAGCGTTTCGAGTTGCTGTTTGGTATAAATCACCCCTTTTTCGGCACCTTCAGAACCCGATAAACGTTGGCCTACTTTATTAGACAAATCATCCAACCACGAATAACATCGAGAATCAGTTAAAGCGGTTTTGTAAATTGATTGCAACATTTGCTCATCGTTAGTTTGTGAGTAACCCAAAAAACCCAGTAGAGATAAGCAACCGAAAAGCAGTTTTTTCATGCGATTAATTTTTCTCAAAAATAATTGAAAAAACATTTGGTCACAGAAAAATATTTCATTTACTTTGTTTTTCAAAGTACTTTAATATGGAAGCAAAAGATTATTTGAAAGACATACAAGACATCAAGCAGATGATGGCTCAATCGACTCAGTTTATCTCCTTGAGCGGATTATCTGGAATACTGGCGGGATTGTATGCTTTATGTGGTGCCGTAGTAGTTGATTTTTTGATTGACCATCACCAGGGTGAATTCATTACTTTAGAAAGCACTACTTTCAAACAAATCATAGCGGTAGCGACTATAGTTTTGGCTTTATCGCTAATTACAGCTTACTTACTAACGGTAAAAAAAGCCAAGAAAGTGGGCGAAAAAGTTTGGAATCCATCGTCGAAAAGACTGTTAATTAATTTTTGCATTCCGTTGTTTACCGGCGGTATTTTGTCCTTACTTTTATTGAGACAAGGGATATACGGACTCATAGCGCCTATCACGCTGATTTTTTACGGATTAGCGTGTGTAAATGCCAGTAAATACACTTTACGCGATGTTCGTTACTTAGGCATCACCGAGATTATTTTGGGTTTGATTGCCGTACAATATTCAGGTTACGGCTTGTATGTGTGGATTTTGGGATTCGGCATTTGCCATATTATTTACGGTGCTGTGATGTATTATAAGTACGATAGAAATTAACATTGAAAAACCTCATTCAAAATATCAATAAAGCCTTTGATCACCGAATTCGTTTGGGGATTATGTCGGTATTGATGGTGAACGAAAGCGCCGATTTTAATATGCTCAAAGAATTGTTGGGCGTTACCGACGGGAATTTGGCCAGTCACACCAAAGCGTTGGAAAACGAAAATTATATTATGATTGAAAAACAATTTATCGGCAAGAAACCCAATACACGCTATATTGCTACAGCTGCCGGAAAGAAAGCTTTCCAAGAACACATTGAAGCACTTGAAAAATTAATACAAAAAAGTTAACCCTATTTTTTTACCCATTTACTTTGAATTTCAAAGTACTTTTAATTAAAAATTATGAGAGATTTAATCATCGAAAAAATGTACGAATGGAGCAAAAAGCCCTATCAAAAATTCTTTAAACAAAATAAACCTTGGGCAATAACTTCCAAAGATTTAATACAATTTCCACCCGAAAGTTTAGGTTTTCACATGGGTTGCTTCTTGTTAAAATACAATTTTGAAATACAACCCAAATTGGAAGATCACGATGTTTTTCACGTACTAACCAATACCGGTGTTTCGGTAACCGAAGAAATCGGAATGCAATATTATTTGCTGGGCAATGGTAAAAGAAGCACTTATCAGTTTGCCGTTATTGCTATCGGAACGCTCTTCTACCCTTTGCACTGGAAAACCTTCATTACATTTTATAAGCGTGGAAAATCGGCGCATCATTTCTACGATTTACCCTTTGAAAAAATGTTACTACAACCACTGAAAAAAATCCAAAACACCTTTAACATTCAATAATTATGGAAACTACTTTAGAAAACAATGCAAAAAACGACAGCAAGTTTACCACCTACTTGGCCTTAGGTTCCTTTGGTGTAGGGACTTTGCTATTCCTCGCTTTTATGCTTAATCCCAATCCGAACTTGATTTATATCGGATTTTGGTATGTACTGTGCGCCTTGCTAGTCAATAGTATTGCGTTCATCAGTTTGACAATCGAATGCCTACTGCATTGGCAAAACCGAGAACAAATTGCCATTAAAATGCTCATCATGTTGGCCAACCTACCGATAGCCTTTTTATACCTCAACATTATCTTCAATTACAAACACTTTTAAAAAAAACAATCTCATGGAAAATCAAGAAATGCAAACCAACGAACCCAAATCATTTTTACAATCCAATACCGCCAAAATGATTATGGTGGGAATGCTAACGCTCTTTTTACTCATCCCTTTACTGTTTGTGCAAGATTTAATTCAGGAACGCTCTCAAAGAAAATACGAAGTCGACCAAGAAATTGCCACACTTTGGGGAAGCGATGTTACTTTTTACGGTCCGATACTCCGAATTCCCTATCAAACGTATGAAAACTATAACGTAACTGATACTAAAACAGGCGCTACTACGATACAAAAAAGAGCCTTCACCCAATACGCTTACTTCTTTCCGAACGAACTGAACAATAGTTCCAATGTAAAGAAAAACGAATCCCTAAAACGTGGCATTTTCAATCCGATAGTGTTTAGGGCGGATATGAAATTCAAGGGGAATTTTACAGCACCCAACTTTGCCAAACTCAACATTCCGGAAGCCAATGTCCAATGGGATAAAGCGGCTGTTTTGGTGAGAACGACTAACCTAAAAAGCATCAAAAGCGAATTGTCTATCAAACTCAACCAAGAAAAACTATTATTCGAACCTCAACCCGATGACAAAAGCCAATACAGCCTTTTAGCGACCAACAATTTCAATTATTCCGATTTAGCTGCGGGAAAACCTATTCAATTTCAATTCGATATCCAGTACAACGGCAGCAACAGTATCAATTTTATCCCGATTGGAAAAACAACGACTATCGCTATGGATTCCGATTGGGAATCGCCAAGCTTTGAAGGCTCTTTTGCAGCAAACGACAACACTAAAGTTATCAACGAAAAGGGCTTTCATGCTGATTGGAAAGTATTAGACATCAACCGAACGTTCAGCCAACAATACGCTGCTTCTTTGCCTAATTTAGAAGATTATGCTTTTGGTGTGACTCTAATTGATACTGTTGACGAATACCAACAAAACGAACGCGTGTCTAAATATGGCTTTTTGGTGATTGGTTTGACCTTTCTGATTTTCTTTATAATACAATCCGTCAGCAAAATCAACATCCATATTTTCCAATATTCTATGATTGGCATTGCGCTCATTATGTTTTACACTTTGCTCATTTCCATTACGGAACACAGTAGCTTCAGTTTAGCCTACGCCATAGCCGGAACTGCTGTTATAACCATGATTACACTCTACTCGATATCGATATTAAAAAACAGAAAATTCCCGCTGTTTATTGCGGCTGCGCTTACGGTTTTGTACAGCTTCATTTATGTAATCATTCAATTGGAAGATTACGCGCTGTTGGTTGGAAGCATTGGTTTATTTTTAATCCTTGGAAGCGTGATGTATTTCTCCCGAAAAATTGATTGGGGAAAATAAAAAATCATTGGTTAAAACTTAGTGAATTTCATTTTTACTCGGTGAATCTCCGTGAAACTTTTTTAATTACACAGGGATTCATCGAGTATTTTTTTTTATTTAAAGAGATTAAAGTCGGGCAAAATCGAATGACCATTCGAACTCATTTCGATACCAAAGTTGGCCTTGAGAAACTTGTAGCGGACATTCAAAATTATTAGTATACAAACTTCCCGTTCCTAAACCTTGCGGCATTGGATTGTTTTGTAAAAAAGTAAATTGGGCAATCGCATTCAAACCGATGTTACTTTCCAAAGCCGAAGTTATCCACCAACCAATTTGGTATTTTTCAGCCAAGGCAATCCATTCCGAAGTTCCTCGAAATCCACCAATAAAACTCGGCTTCAAAATGAGGTATTGCGGCCGCACTTTTTGCAGTAAAGCTTCTTTAGCTGCCAAAGAAAAGACACCTATTAGTTCTTCATCTAAAGCAATGGGTAAATGGGTGTTTTTACAGAGAACTGACATCGTGTCAGTCTTATTCTTTTGTATAGGTTGTTCTATACTATGGATTTGAAAACCAGTAATTTGGTTAATTTTATCTAAAGCTTCATTTTCAGAAAAAGCACCGTTAGCATCTACCCGAATCTCTATGGTTTGGGCATCGAAATTTTGGCGAATAAAGTGCAATAATGCCATCTCTTTTTCAAAATCTATGGCACCGATTTTTAGTTTGATGCAACGAAAACCTTGCTCTATTTTCTCTTCAATTTGACGTTTCATAAACGCTTCATCGCCCATCCAAACGAGTCCGTTAATCGAGATCGATTCTTTCCCGGAAGTAAATTTTGATGGAAATAAAACAAATGGATTTTGACTTTGCAACGACAAAAAAGCCATCTCTACACCAAACTGAATCGAGGGAAATTCCATCAACGCTTCCCATAATTTTGCAACACCGAGATGGATATTTTCGCAAACCCATTGCAGTTTTTCTTCATAATCCGGTCGGTCATCTGCTGATAATCCACGCAAAATGCCGCACTCGCCTATACCCTTTTTACCGTTATCCTCGATGGCCAAAAACCAGGTTTCTTTATCCGTTAAAACACCACGGGATGTTCCTGAAGGTTGTTTGAAATGAAGGACGTATTGGTGGTAAGTTGCTTTCATCTTTTAGTAAAAAAGGCGTAAAATCTTTTTAAAATTTGACGTTTCGAATCCGTTCTTTTCGAATTGTTGGAAATCGACTTTGGTTTGTTCGGCCCAACTTTTCCCGTCCGACATATAGTTACTTTGGAATTTTTTATGAATGTCTTTCGCCTTGGCCATCCGATTGGTAAACATGTAAACATGCGCCAATTGCATTTGGACGTTCAATTCTGTTTTATTCATTTCAACGGCTTTTAGGTAAGCTTCTTCGGCTTTGACAAACTGCTTAGATGACAAAAACAAATGGCCCAACAATCCGTAATCAGTTGCCGCAGCTCTTTTTTTATCTATGATTTCTTGTTGGATAGCCACAATGGCTTCCGAAGTTTTATTACTGAAAAGAAGTTGCTTTGCTTGATTTCGAAGGTTTTCGAGATAACTGTTAAGCTGACCCGACTTCACCAAACTCTCTTCAGCTAACGTTGCTGTGGCTTTGGTTTTCTCTGCGATCAATAACTTTTGGTACTCAGCATAAGTATATTTTTTAGTGAAAGTCTCCAGAAAAGTCCCAAATAACAAGTCTTTATTCGCTACTTTTGAAGCCATTTCAGCTATCGGAATGGTTTTTAAAAGTTCTTTTTTGGCTTCTGCTGACCAACCACTTTTTAAATTGTTATTCACCCACGGGACGACTTCTAATACAATTTTTTGCTTCATAACCCAATTATCGCTTTCAAATCCAAACCATAATTCTTTTGGCTGAGTTGCCATACAGCTTGATTTTTCTGACAAGAGTTTGGCTGCTTTATTTACCGGTTCATCTTGAGATACACAAGCATTTTTGACGGTTCCCGATTTTTCAAACAGCAAGGCATCGCTTTCGTCAGTAAAAACATAAAATTGGCATTTGTCATCACCTGAAATGGTTGATAATAAAAAAACCGCTCCCGCTGTGCCTTGGCTAATACCACTCGGATCCGGAATGGCTTTTAATACCGAAACCAAACTGGAACTGATTTTTTGATTGTCGTCTAACAGTGAAATGCGATAAACCACTTCAGTAGTTCCGGCCGGCAAATCTGTTGATTTAATTGCTTTGCGCTTTCCGGCTTCTAAAATTATGGTTTCGTTAGTGGTGCGAATATTGTCCCAATACCCTTCGTTGCTTTGGGCGAAAGCAAAACCGGTGTACGACAAACTCAAGGCAATAATTGAAAATCTCATGGTATTTTTTTTCGTTTTTTAAACAAGAAGAGTGCCAAAAAATGACACTCTCGTTTAAGTATACTGGTTTTGATTACAGTTGGATACTTTCGCCTATTTCCAATAGCATCAAATCTTTTCCGGCGTCGAAAAATTTCTTTTTGGCTTCATCATGATTGATTACAATATACCCGAAAGTATCGTAATGACAACCTAAAATCTTGTCGCAATCCACAAAATCGGCTGCAATAATGGCATCCTCGACATCCATGGTAAAACAATTTCCGATGGGGAAAATGGCCAAATCCAATTGGGTTCTCATCGGGATTAACTTCATGTCCATAGTCAAAGCCGTATCGCCAGAAATGTAAATGTTTTTGTGTTCGCCTTCGATTACAAATCCACCCGGATTTCCGCCATAAGTGCCATCGGGAAACGAGCTGGAATGTACCGCTGCCACATATTTCACTTTGCCAAAATCAAAGCTCCAACTGCCACCAAAATTCATAGGATGGTATTGCAACCCTTTATTGCCGAAATAAGTGGCTATTTCCCAATTAGAGATGATTACTGAGTTGTTTTGCTTTGCAATAACTTCAACATCTAAAATATGGTCAAAATGAGCGTGTGTAATTAATATATAATCGGCTTTAATGGTGTTAATATCTATGTGAGACGCTTTTTCATTTTGCGAAATAAACGGATCAACCAACAAATGTTTTCCACCAACTTCAATTCCGATACAAGAATGACCGTAAAAAGTAATTTTCATAACTATCTCATTAATTAAACATAATTTACTACCATATCCGAAATAAAGAAAATTAAACACAAAGCCAATAATACTGCTAATAAAAAAGTACTGATGGCCAGTTTCTTCAATTCGGGATCTAATAATTTGGGATTTTGATTTTTGTAGACTGTAATCAAGTGACCAATCATAGGAAAATAAGCCACTACAAAGATGTATTGATCGAAATGGAAGTGGTTTAAAAACGCGAAAACCAAAACCAAAACCATAGCCGAAATCACTAAAAAGTAATGGTATTTCTTAGCCGTAGCGCCTCCCATTTTTACCACTAAAGTATTCTTTCCTGATTTTCGGTCGCTTTCCTCATCGCGCATGTTGTTTAGGTTTAATACTCCTACGCTTAAAAAACCTATGGCTGTAGCCGGAAGTAACAACAACCAATCAATATTCTTAGAAAACATAAAATACACCCCGAAAGTACTCACCAAACCAAAGAAAACAAACACAAACAAATCGCCGAAACCTCGGTAACCGTAAGCGCCTTTTCCTACCGTATAGCGAATGGCCGAAGCAATAGCCAATATTCCCAAGACAAAGAATACTAAAGAATAAAGCAAATAATGGTCTTTAAAGGCAAAGTAAATCAACAACACCGCAAACAACAAAGTTATCCCGGCTGTCAGTACCATTGCCTTTTTCATGGCTGCAGGAGAAATGACACCGCTTTGAATGGCGCGCATTGGCCCTACTCGGTCTTGATTATCCGTTCCTTTAACGCCATCGCCGTAATCGTTGGCAAAATTGGATAATATTTGCAACCCTAAAGTAGTAAGCAAGGCGAACACTACAATATTCCAATTGAACATGCCTTGCGACATAGCATAAAAACTCCCAACGATGATTCCTGATACCGATAAAGGTAAAGTTCTGACTCTTGCGGCTTCAACCCAATGTTTCATAGTTCTGTTTTAATATTAGATATTAAATTTTAGATATTAGAGATGAAACTATCTTAATGTTGCCATTTGGCATTTCAAATCTACTATCTCATTTTGTTGCTACATCCAATTGCGGTCGGATGTTTCTATTTCATACAGCCAAAGATTTACATATTCGTTTATTTTGTCGAATTGTCCCAAATGGAATGTAATATTTCCTCCGGCGGTATGCATGGTTAACGAACCTATATTAAGACTTTTGTGCCAAAATAACTGCGAAGTTGTGATGGCTTGAATCTTTTCAATTTGAATAATTTCCTGATCAACATCCCAAGCACCGCTTTGCTTGATAATGTGTTTGTCTCCCACAAACAACTTATAGTTCCTAAACCCAAAAAACAGGAGTACTGCCATCAACATAACATAAATCAGTGCCACATTCCGGTAATCTAAAACTTCCGGTAAAATAAATTCCCCAACAACATAATAAGCGGTTAAAGGTAGCATTATTATGAGGAATACTGAAAAAATGAGTCGGCGAAAATTAGGCAACATTGTCTCACCTTTTTGAGGCAATGCAGCAAATAACAACTTTAGAATTTCATCCCTTTCTATGGCGTTACAACCCGGAATTTCAATAAGTGACTTGCTGTCTTTTTTTTCATTACTGATGGCTTGACGGATTTTGATTTCGAGTACATTTAATTTCCGTTGCAAATAATTCTCAGAAACTTTAACGATTTGAACTTTTTCGGGTTTTAGGATGGTACTTTGCGTGTTAATTAAACCATAAGACAACAGTAAAGACCCTTTTTGCTTGGCAACGGTGTAATCAAAAAACTTGATCAGTGTGCGAACAACATTAATAACAAAAACGATGGTAAACATGGTCAACACAAAAATCAAAATCGAATAGAGCAAAGAATAGCCATTTACTAAGCCTTTGATGCGATCGGTGTCAACCAAATCTTCTGCACCGGCTTGGTGTAGATTTTCATATATGGTAAAGAAAAAAGTCAAAATCAAACCTATGCTTTTCACATAATTCGAGGTGAATCCGATTTTGAGTAAACTCACCAAATTGATTTTCAAAAAAGGCGCCGGTATTTCGGTTGATGGCAAATTTTGGTTTTCAGTTTCAGCAAGAACTGTATTGCCTTCGTTTTCTAACAACTTCGACTTTAACGCCAAGGCCAAAGTATGGGATACCGCTTTGATATTACCTTCTTTTTGATCACTTCCGGCGGAATCAACATCTAAGGCGTACACACCGATCAAACGTTGTATAAAATTCTGTTTGATATTTACCTGCTGAATTTTATGCAACTGTATGGTTGTTTTGGTTTTATTGATAATGCCATCGTTGATGACAAACTCATCGTTATCGGCATCAATATAAAAAGTGAAATTTCGATATTTTAAAAAAGAGTAGACTCCGAAATAAACCAATATTCCCAAGGCAATCAACACTAAAACCAAAACTGATTGATTTTCAGCTCGCAATAAAGTAATCACTATAATCGGCCAAATATTTTTCAACAAGACAAAAATCATCTCTAAAAAAATAACCAAAACTCCGACAGCAGATTGGCGTTGCGGCTGATTAAAATGTGCTTCCATTACAATTGCTTTTGAATTTTGCCCATTAACAATTGCTTGATGTTTTCGGCTTCTTCTTTGGCTATGCCCGGGATTTCTAAATCACTTGACACACCACCGGCGGTAAAGATTTCAATTTTAGCCAAACCGAAAAAGCGCGCTATCCAACCTTCGTGAAGCGCTACATGCTGCACTCTGTTGTATGGAATTACCATGGTATTGGTAGCTATAATACCACTTCTGAAAATAAGGTCATGGTTTCTGAAAGCGTAGGCTTTTTTCAGGTAAACAATTCGGGTAATCAGAAGCATTAAAACGATTAAAAATCCAAAACCACCAACGACAAACCATCGATAATCAATTAAATCTTCTACAAAAACTAAAACCAAAACCACAGCAATAGTCGATGCTAAAATCAACAATCCTCTGGCTACCAATAACTCTTTCCAATAATTCGGATGCAAAGGAGTTAATGGTACAGCTTCATATCTGGGCAATAGTGACGTATCGATTTTTTCGTTGGTAAAGTCTGTCATACACTTAAGTGATTTTGATTTTGAACACTGTTTACGGAATCCATTTATTCTTCCCGAAGTTAGGCTTTCTCTTTTCCAAAAAGGCATTTCTTCCTTCAATCGCTTCGTCTGTCATATAAGCCAAACGCGTAGCTTCTCCGGCAAATACCTGCTGACCTACCATACCATCATCGGTTAAATTCATGGCGAATTTCAGCATTTTGATAGAAGTTGGTGATTTTTCTAATATTTCCTGAGCCCATTGGTAAGCGGTAGCTTCCAGCTCATTGTGTGGAATCACGGCATTCACCATACCCATTTCAAAGGCTTCTTGTGCAGTATAATTACGTCCTAAAAAGAAAATCTCTCGGGCTTTCTTTTGCCCGACCATTTTGGCCAAGTAGGCCGAACCGTATCCACCGTCAAAACTAGTTACATCGGCATCGGTTTGTTTAAAAATTGCTTGTTCTTTGCTGGCTAAGGTCAAATCGCAAACCACATGCAAACTGTGACCACCGCCAACAGCCCAACCGGGAACAACAGCAATCACAACTTTTGGCATAAAACGAATGAGGCGTTGTACTTCTAAAATGTTCAATCTGTGGTAACCGTCTTCGCCAACATAGCCTTGATGACCGCGCGCTTTTTGATCGCCACCGCTGCAAAATGACCAAATTCCATCCTTAGTACTTGGCCCTTCTGCAGAAAGTAAAACCACTCCGATAGAAGTGTCTTCCATAGCATCATAAAAGGCATTGTAGAGTTCACTAGTGGTTTTCGGGCGGAAGGCATTGCGCACATTGGGACGATTAAAAGCTATACGAGCTACACCGTCGCATTTTTTATAAGTGATATCTTCATACTCTTTAGCAGTAACCCATTGGATTGTACTCATAACAAAACTATCTTTTTTAAAATTCTTATATTTTGGTTAAAAATAACGGTTAGCCAACGAAAACTATTATTTTAGCGTAAAAATAAATCATTTTTTGGGTTTAACCTCATCACTAAACATATTCTTATGAATAAAACTTTTATCTCTTTTTTAGTATTATTTACGACTTTAAATACTTTTTCTCAAAAGTATGATTTTCAAATAATTAAAGATATTGAAACTACTCCGGTAACTGCTCAGCAAAAAACAGGTACTTGTTGGAGTTTCTCCTCAACCTCCTTTCTAGAAGCTGAGATTATTCGAAAAACAGGTGCTTCTGTTGATTTGTCGGAAATGTATACTGTTAGAAATATTTACATGGATAAAGCCGAAAACTATGTGATGCGCCAAGGGAAAGCTCAATTTGGTGAAGGCGGACTGAATCATGATGTAATCAACAGTGTGGAAAAATATGGCGTCACCAAACAAAAAGAGTATTCCGGAAAAGCAGATCCGAATGCGCCTTACGACCATTCATTGATGCTGGCTGAATTGGAAGACATCCTAAAAAAAGTGGTTGAAATAACCCCTAAGAAATACCCGAATTGGAAAGCAGATTACAACAGTATTTTAGACAAACATATGGGTAAGATTGAGGACATTAAACCTATGAACAAAGAGAGGTTGCTACAAGAATACAAAATCAACCTCAACGATTACATTACCTTAACTTCTTTTACCCATGTTCCTTATCACACTAAATTTATTTTGAATATACCGGATAATTTTTCTAATGGTTATTTCCACAATATCACTTTAGATGAATTTGTTCAAAACATTGATAATGCATTAGATAAAGGCTATACTGTAGCACTAGATTGTGATGTAAGCGAATCTACTTTTTCAAGCAAAACAGGTATTGCAGTTGTACCGCAAAATGAAGCGGACACCGCTGCTATTGTAACAGAAATAAAACCGGAAAAAGTAATCACTGCTGAATTTCGCCAAGCTGAATTTGAAAACTATAACACTACAGACGATCACTTGATGCATATAGTGGGCAAAGCCAGAGATCAAAAAGGGAATATTTATTATAAGGTCAAAAATTCTTGGGGTAAAGAATCGGGTAAAGATGGCTATATGTTCATGAGTGTGCCCTATCTGCGCTTAAAAGCCATATCGGTTATGCTACACACAGAAGCTTTAATTACCAAAACAAAAAAAACCTTTGGTTTTTAAAAACAGTTGGTTACCCTTGCATTTTAACCAATTTTGACTGATGTCATCGTCAAAGAGCCGCCAACCGCTTTATCATTAAAAAAGTCAACGGCATCATTTTTTTGTTGTAAGCCTAAAATGTACAATAACGGATAATAATGATCCGGAGTGGGAATTGCTAACTTAGCGGCATTGCCTAATTGTTGGTAGTCAATTAAAGATTTGACATCCCCTGAAACTATTTTATCTTTAAAAACCCGATTGATATCAAGAGCCCAATCATAACCAAAATCCGGCTCATTCAGTTTATCCCAAGCCACCATTCGCAGATTATGAACCATATTGCCACTGCCAATAATTAATACTCCTTTTTTTCTTAAAGAAGCCAATTCTTTGGCAAGATTATAATGGTATTGAGAAGGTTGACTATAATCAATACTCAATTGCAACACGGGAATATCTGCTTTCGGATACATATGCCTTACCACAGTCCATGTACCGTGATCTAATCCCCAATCGTGGTCCAAACCAACAGCAGTAGAAGTAATTAATTTTGAGGTTTCTAAAGCCAATTCCGGACTTCCTTTTGCGGGATATTGTACCTCAAAAAGCTCCTTAGGAAATCCACCAAAGTCATGTATGGTTTTCGGTTTTTCCATCGCCGTTATGTCGTCCCTTTGGTTAACCAATGAGCAGAAACCACCAGCACAGCTTTAGGTCTGGGAATTTCGGCGCCAAACTTAGCCCAAGTTCTTGAAAAGACATTATCTTCTATACCATTCATAGGCGAACCGTGACCAATAAACAAAGCCGGTAATTTTACTCCGGTTTCTTTCAAGTCCTTAGACCAATCATATAAAGGGTTTAATGCCATCATTGTAGTGCCTCCTATTGCTAGTTTGATGAAATTATTTCGATTCATCTTATTAATATTTGTATATACAAATGTATAACAATAATCCTGTCAATATCCGAATTACAAAAAAATTAACAATCAATAAAAAAGTATATATTTGATTTCAAATAGGTAAAACATGCAACACTTTACTCGCCGTGAAAAATTCAAACACGTATTAGGATTTCCGGTTATCATAGCCTCTTTAGGGTACTTTGTAGATATTTATGATTTACTATTGTTTGGTATAGTACGAATACCCAGCTTAAAAGACATGGGCTTGGAAGCGGACACTGTTGGCACCATGATTCTGAATTATCAAATGGCCGGTTTGGTTTTGGGTGGCATCATTTGGGGTATTTTTGGTGATAAAAAAGGGCGGCTTTCAGTCCTTTTCGGATCGATTATAGTCTACTCTTTAGCCAACATTGCTTGTGGATTTTTACCTCAAATGGATTTTGCCGATAAAGGAATCATTTATGCTTGGCTAAGATTTATAGCCGGTGTCGGACTTGCCGGAGAATTAGGTGCCGGAATTACTTTAGTCTCCGAAACTTTACCCAAAGAACTTCGCGCTATCGGCACTTCTATCATAGCCGGTTTTGGGGTTTTAGGAGCTGTAGTAGCCCAATTCACTGTAGAGTTGGCCGGCAGTTGGACCACCGCCTATTTTATTGGTGGCGGATTAGGCTTGATGTTGTTAGTACTCAGAATCAGTGTCGCCGAAAGCGGTATGTACCAATCTGTAAAAGAAAATACCGCGGTAAAAAAAGGAGATTTTTTGGCTTTTTTCACTAACAAAACACTTTTCATTAAATACTTGAAATGCATACTGATTGGCGTTCCGATTTGGTATTGTATCGGAATTCTGGTATTCATGGCCAACCAATTCGCTCCCGAGATGGGTATCGCTTCAATTGATCCGGGAAAGGCTATCATGTGGGCATACATCACTACTTCGGTTGGTGATTTCTCCAGTGGTTTTATTTCACATGCCTTGCATTCGCGTAAAAAAACAATTTTATACATGCTGCTCTTTACCCTAATTGGCGTGGCTTTACTCCTTTTCAGTGGGATTAAAACTGAGAATATGTATTACTTCTATTGTGGATGGATTGGTTTGGGCTGCGGTTTTTGGGCTATGTTTGTCACAGTTTCGGCAGAACAATTCGGAACCAACTTGCGAAGTACTGCAACGACCAGTATTCCCAATATGGTCCGCGGAACAGTTCCAATTATGTTAGTTGGTTACGATTACTTGAAACAAAACAATTCGGTTATATTTTCTGCAGCAGTAATTGGATTGATTGCTTTCGGCTTGGGTATTTATGCCATTTTAACCATCAGTGAAACCCATAATAAACACTTGGATTTTGTGGAGTAAAATATATTTTTAACAACAATTTCTGAAACTTTAAACCATTATTCTTCAATCATCCTTTGTATCTTTGCAAGGCAAAAAAAGCGACTATGGAATCAGTAATCGAAAGCAACCAACCGATTGGCAAACCAAAATGGCTAAAAGTCAAACTACCGATCGGTCAAAAATACACCGAACTTCGGGGTTTGGTAGACAAATACAACCTAAACACTATTTGTACTTCAGGCAGTTGTCCGAATATGGGAGAATGTTGGGGTGAAGGCACTGCTACTTTCATGATTTTAGGAAACATCTGCACCCGCTCCTGTGGTTTCTGCGGAGTAAAAACCGGAAGACCGGAAACCGTAGATTGGGATGAACCTGAAAAAGTAGCCCGTTCCATTAAAATCATGAAAATCAAACATGCTGTGATTACCAGTGTTGACCGTGACGATTTGAAAGACATGGGTTCTATCATTTGGTTTGAAACGGTTCAAGCCATTCGCAGAATGAATCCGCAAACTACTTTGGAAACGCTTATTCCTGATTTCCAAGGCAATGAACGCATGATTGACCGAATTGTAGAAGCCAATCCGGAAGTTGTTTCCCACAACATGGAAACAGTACGAAGGTTAACTCGAGAAGTTAGAATACAAGCCAAATATGACCGAAGTTTAGCAGTTTTAAAATACTTAAAAGAGAAAGGCATTCGCAGAACCAAATCGGGCATCATGCTTGGCTTAGGTGAAACCGAAGAAGAAGTTATCCAAACCATGCAAGACTTACGCGATAACAACGTTGATATTGTAACTATTGGCCAATACTTGCAACCGAGTAAAAAACATTTACCGGTAAAAGAATTCATCACTCCGGAACAATTCGAAAAATATGAAAAAATCGGTAAAGCTATGGGTTTCCGTCATGTGGAAAGTGGTGCTTTAGTGCGCTCCTCTTACCATGCTGAAAAGCATATTTTGTAAAAAAAAGTAAAAACGTTTAAAAGTTTTAGGGTTTAAAGGTTTAAAATTGTTTTTATACTATTTTAAATAAAATCAAACTATCTTAAACCAAATTAAACGACTTTAAACTATATTGACTTGAAACAAAAAACGCAAATCGCCATCAATGGTTTCGGAAGAATCGGAAGAAATGTATTTCGATTACTATTGAATCATCCTACTATAGAAGTCGTTGCCATCAACGATATCGCCGACAATAAAACGATGGCACACTTAATCAAATACGACAGCATACATGGTGTTTTACCTTATCAGGTTTCCTATGATGAAAATTCGATTATAGTTGACGGTAAACATTATCCCTTTTTTCACGAGAGAGAAATTTCTAATTTGAATTGGAATGGTGTCGATATCGTAGTAGAATCAACCGGAAAATTCAAAACTTTTGCCGAAATCAACCAACACCTAAAAGCCGGAGCCCAAAAAGTCATTCTTTCCGCACCAAGCGAAGTGCCCGAAATAAAAACCGTCGTTTTAGGCGTGAATGAAAATATTCTTGATGGCACAGAACTTATCGTTTCTAATGCCAGTTGCACCACCAACAATGCGGCTCCAATGATTAAAGTCATCAACGAATTGTGCGGCATCGAACAAGCTTATATTACCACAGTTCACTCCTACACTACCGATCAAAGCTTACACGACCAACCCCATAAAGATTTGCGTCGTGCCCGCGGTGCCAGCCAATCTATCGTGCCAACAACTACGGGTGCAGCCAAAGCATTGACCAAAATATTCCCGGAAATGGAAGGGAAAATCGGTGGCAGCGGTATCCGTGTTCCCGTTCCGGATGGTTCACTCACCGATATTACTTGCTATGTTCAAAAACAAGTCACTATAGCAGAAATCAATGCCGCTTTTGAAAATGCAGCCAAAACTACGCTAAAGGGAATTCTTGCATTTACCGAAGACCCGATTGTTTCAGTTGATATTTTGGGAAATCCGAATTCTTGCCTATTTGATGCGCAACTGACCTCAGTAATTGGCAAAATGGTGAAAGTAGTAGGTTGGTATGACAATGAAATCGGTTATTCTTCCAGAATAATTGACTTAATAGTGTTGTTAAAAAAATAATTTCGCTATTTTTATAAACCTAAATCTTTCTAAACCAACAAATCATGAAATGGTTTTGGCTTTTACTATTTTGGCTAACGTTAAGTTTTGGGCAAAAAAAACCCAACACCTCAATTGATAGTACTAAGTATTATATAGATTTGGCTGTTTTTAACAGAAAAACGGATAATTACAAATCTTCTCTTGAATTTTCCCAAAAAGCAATTGACTTTGCCAATGCTAAGCGTGACAAAAAATCAGAAGCTTCAGCACAATATTCTTTGGCAACCACTTATTTTGAATTAAAAAAGTATGAAGATGCTATCATAGTTTTTCAAAAATGCATCCTTCTCTTAAGTACATTGCCTCCCACAGACCAACTAGCCATTTGCTATTATGATATGGGTATGTGTTTGATGAACTTAGATGAATTTAACAAAGCCGAAATATACTTCAACAAATCGCAAGCAGTTTATAGCCTGTTAAAAATTGACGCCACGGAACCACTGAATCTTCAAAAAGGGATTTTGTACAAAAAGCGCGGAAGAAATGATTTGGCCTCAATACTTTTTAACCAAATTGCAGCCAAACCTGACGGCAAGGATATCTATAAAATTAAAGCCGAAGCCTTATATCAATTGGGCGTTATCGAAAGCGAGCAAAACCACAACAACTTGGCGGTTAACTACCTGAATAGAGCTTTAAAACTGAATGAAAAAGACAACAATTTAGAGCAAAAAGCATCCATAGTAATAGAATTGAGCAAGTCGTATGAAAAACTTTTAGACATAAAAAAATCGCATCAGTTTCTCAAAAAACACTTGCAAATCAAAGACAGTCTTGTTCAAAACAACAGCACTAAACTATCGGGTGATGACTTCATGGACTTTAAAGAAAGTGAGCGAATAAAGACTATCGAACAAATGACAAAAGAGAGTCAAATTCAGCAAAAAACCAACAAGTTTGTCAAGCTAATCAGTATTTTAGGAATTGCTTTGATCTCTATTTTATCGCTTTTAAGTTTGTCTTTATACAAAAATAATATCATCAGAAGCAAATCCAATGAACTATTGAAGGAGAAAAACAGTGAGTTGCAAATAGCCAAAGATAAAGCGGAAAAAGCTTCTAAAGCGCGGGCTGAATTTTTGTCTACTGTTAGTCACGAATTGCGCACACCGCTCAATGCCATCAACGGAATTACCCATTTATTGATTGAAGACAATCCGAAGAAAACCCAATTGCACTATTTGAACTCCTTAAAGTTTTCCGGGAATTATCTATTGACTTTCATCAACGAAATTTTAGAAATCAACCGAATTGAATCGAGCAACATAGAAATAGAATACCTCGATTTCAATTTAAAGCAATTGTTAATCGATATTCAAAATTCGATGAATGAAATTGCAGCCAAAAACCAAAATCGGTTTTTACTCGACATAGATGACAATATTCCGGAAACCCTAATAGGTGATACCACAAAACTCTCTCAAATTTTTATCAACCTGATCAATAATGCTTTGAAGTTTACCGAAAATGGAGAAGTAAAAGTAACCGCCACTTTAATCGAAAAAGAAACCGAATATTCGAGAATTAAAATACAAGTCAGCGATACCGGTATTGGCATTCCCGAAGAGAAAAAAGAAACCATATTTGACAGTTTTTCCCAAGGCTCTATCGAAATCAACCGCAAATACGGAGGAACCGGATTGGGCTTAACCATAGTGAAAAAACTTGTTGATTTGCTTGGCGGCGAAATTTCTTTGGAAAGCGAAGTCGGTGTAGGAACTGTGTTTCAGGTAGAATTCAACCTGGCTAATAGTGGTAAAGAAAGCAAAACGAAAACGGTCGTTTTGTACTCTGAGGAGATTTTAATCGGAAAAAATGTATTGGTGATTGAAGACAACAAAATCAACCAAATGGTCACCAAAAAAATGTTAGAAAACAAAGGCATGTCGTGCAAAATAATCGATAATGGTGAGGAAGCTATTGAAGTCCTGAAAGCCCAACATAATTTTGATTTGGTATTGATGGACGTTCACTTGCCCGGCATTAACGGTACAATAGCCACGCAATACATCCGCGAATTCAACCATCATATTCCGATTATTGCCTTAACTGCTATTTCCCTGAATGAAAACAGAGAAATGTTAATGTCTTTCGGAATGACCGATGTAGTAACCAAACCTTTCGAACCGGATAACTTTTACAAAGCTATAGCAGTTTGCCTTTCAAAATCCAACTAATATTGTAAAATCAATTCTTTGATCAAGTGTCTTACATGAGGTTCTGCAGCATTCGCAGCTTTTAACACTTCTTCGTGGGTAATAGATTCCAAGTGTTCTTCACTCCCGATATCTGTGATAACCGAAATCCCGAAAGTTTCCAATTCCATATGACGCGCTACTATAACTTCGGGTACGGTAGACATCCCGACACAATCGGCCCCAACGGTTTTTACCATTTTGTATTCGTGCAAAGTTTCGAAGGTTGGTCCTTGCAATCCTAAATAAACCCCATCAAAAAGTTCAATCCCGGCTTGTTGGGCAATCGCTTTAACTTGGGCTATCATTTTCATGCTGTAAGGCTCGCTCATATTAACAAAACGAGGTCCAAAACGCGGGTCATTTTTACCGCGCAACGGATGTTCCGGCATCATGTTAATATGATCGGTTATCACTGCTATAGAGCCAACTTTATAATTAGGATTTACACCTCCGGAAGCATTAGAAACTATGAGTTTCGTAACGCCTAAATACTTCATCACGCGTACCGGAAAAGTCACTTCCTGCATAGAATAGCCTTCATAATAATGAAATCTTCCTTGCATGGCTACTACTTTTTTATCGCCTATGGTTCCGAAGACCAAAGCACCTTTGTGACCTTCTACCGTTGACACCGGGAAATTAGGAATTTCGCTGTAAGGCAACGTAAATTTGATATCAATATCATTGGTAAAACTTCCTAATCCTGAACCCAAAATCACACCGTATTCGGGCGTAAAATTGGTCTTATTTTTTATATAACTAACGGTTTCCTGTACAAGTTCCCACATAATTTAAAATGGTTTGATCAAAAGTTTTGTCGTGGTTAACCAACCGACTTTTGATGGGTAAATAATATAATTGTTTTCGTAAAATTTCAGCCTCCAAACGTACAAAATCCTTTTCGGTTGTAACAATAATTTTTTCAGCTGCTTGCTTTTTTATCGAGGCAATATCAGACTCCGTAAAAGGATGATGATCCGGATACGTGATAACCACATCATTTTCAGTTCCTAAATAATCCATAAATGGCTTTGGCTTTGCAATTCCGGCGAGCAAAACTTTAGGTTGATTTTTGATTGCTGAAACCTTTATACTTCCTGAAGCATTGTAAACCTTATCATCATAAGCCACAAAACTGAAATATATGGGTGTGTCCAATCCAATCTTCTGTCTGATATTATCTTGTGCAATTTCAGTAATATCGCTCGGACATTTAGTGATAATTATCATATCGGCTCTTTTAGCTCCGGCGCGACTTTCTCTTAGATTTCCGGTGGGCAACATAAAATCGTCACAAAACAACTCGTCATAAGTAGTCAGTAAAATATAAAATCCGGCTTTTACTTTGCGGTGTTGGTAAGCATCGTCTAATAAAATCACTTCCGGTTTGTCTTTTTGAGCCAATAACTGTGTAATTCCGTTGCACCTGTCAGCATCAACGGCGACTTGAATCTGTGGGAATTTTTTAAAATATTGATACGGTTCATCACCCAGCAATTCGGCATCAGCATTAGCGGCTGCCAATACAAAACCCTTCGATTTTCTTTTGTAACCTCTACTCAAAGTTGCTACTTTGTATTTAGGGGAAAGTAAACGCACCAAATACTCAATTTGCGGCGTTTTTCCGGTTCCGCCAACACTGAGGTTGCCAACAGCGATTATCGGAATGTCGAATGAATAAGATTTTAGTATACCTTTATCGTAAAGATAATTTCTAACCGCAGTAATTAAACCATAAAGAATGGCTATCGGAAAAAGTAATTTTCGCAATAAAATCATAGCACGAAAGTAACGATTTTTTATCTTTGAATGAAAATATTACCGTTCCAATAACTAATGAAATCACTCAACCTGCATTTTCTTTTACTATTGCTGTTTGTTATGCCGGCGTCTTTTGCACAAGAAGCAGACAATACCGCCATACTCAAAATGATCTTTACCAAATATTACAAAAACGAAAAAGTGATTGCCAAAGGCCGATTGCAGCTGTTAAACTTCTACTGTTTCAAAGCCCCAAATAATGAAGAAGTATTAGAAGTGATTAATGGAAATGATTTTCTAAAGAAAAATGCCACCGAAATCAAAAAACAAATCGTCATCGGAATTAATGAAGATTGGTCTAATGAATACAATCTGTTATTCAACAATCAAAACCAATACTTAAAAAGCAAAGTCAACGCCTGCTTATCACTGGAAGAATTCCAAAAAGTATCCAAACAATTCGGCGAAAACAACCAACGCTTACTCATCATTAACAAACCCATTTACTTTGCTAAAAACCAATTCGCATTAGTAAAGGTGGCTTTTTACCGAAGCATAGAACACAACAGTGGCCGATTTTTATTGCTGGAAAAAGTCAACGGCGAATGGGTTATTAAGGAATATTTAAACGAATGGGCAACTTGAGCAGTGTTCAGTATTCAGTAAGAAGAAGTACACAATAGATAACAGATAACAGACAACCGATAACCAAAATGAAAATAAAAGAAATTTTCCCAATACTCGAAGAAATGGCGCCATTAGCTTACGCAGAAGACTTTGATAACGTTGGATTACTGGTAGGCGATGCTAATGCCGAAGCTACCGGAATCTTAGTTTGCCACGATGCTTTGGAAAGCGTAATCGACGAGGCCATGGCCAAAAAATGCAACTTAGTGGTTTGCTTCCATCCTATTATTTTTTCGGGTTTGAAGAAAATTACCGGTAAAAATTACGTCGAACGAGCTGTGCTTAAAGCCATTAAGAACGACATTGCCATTTACGCAGTACACACAGCTTTAGACAACCACAAACACGGCGTGAACAAAATATTTTGCGATGCTTTGGGCTTGACCCAAACCAAAATACTGGTTCCTAAGAAAAATTTCATCCAAAAGTTAATCACTTATACAATTGCTGAAAACGCTGAACAATTGCGCAATGCACTATTTGATGCCGGAGCTGGAAAAATAGGCAACTATGAAGATTGCAGTTTCAGCTCTAAAGGCATCGGCACCTATATGGGCAACGAAGACAGCAATCCCGAAATAGGCGAACGCTTCGAATTCGTAGAAAATGAAGAAATTAAAATCGAAGTCACCTTCGAAAAAAATCTACAATCCAAAATCTTGAAAACACTCTTCCAAAACCACGTTTACGAAGAAATTGCTTACGAGATTTACGACCTGCAAAACCAACACCAAAACATCGGTCTCGGCATGATAGGCGAACTCGAAAAGCCCATGAACGAAACAGATTTCTTAACCTTTGTCAAAGATAAAATGCAATGCGGCGGTATTCGTCACAGCACTTTGCTTGGAAAACCAATTCAAAAAGTAGCAGTCCTTGGCGGTTCAGGAAGCTTTGCTATCAGCAATGCCAAACAAGCCGGAGCCGACATTTTTCTGACAGCCGATTTAAAGTACCACAACTTTTATGAAGCTGAAAACCAGTTGGTTTTAGCCGATATCGGACACTTTGAAAGTGAAAGATTTACAAAAAATTATATTGTTGATTTTCTTAAGAAAAAAATACTTAATTTTGCCATCATTTTTTCGGAAGAAAATACAAATCCAGTTAAGTACTTATAAAATATGGCGACTACAAAAGAACTAAGTGTTGAAGACAAATTAAGAGCAATCTATGACTTGCAAATCATAGATACCAGAATTGATGAAATCAGAAACGTTAGAGGAGAATTACCTTTAGAAGTGGAAGATTTAGAAGATGAAGTTACCGGCTTAAGCACTCGTTTAGACAAATTGAAAAGCGATTTAGTTACTATTGAAGACCAAATCAAAACCAAAAAAAGTGCCATTGAAGAACACCAAGCGGCCATCAAAAAATATACTGAACAACAAAAAAATGTTCGCAACAACAGAGAATTCAACTCTTTGACCAAAGAAGTAGAATTCCAGGAATTGGAAATCCAATTGGCCGAAAAACAAATCAAAGAATTAAAAGCTTCTATCGAGCACAAAAAAGAAGTAATTGCTTCTTCTAAAGAGCGTTTGGAGCAAAAAACCGCGCACTTAAAACACAAAAAAGCTGAATTAAACGACATTATGGCCGAAACCCAAAAAGAAGAAAACTTCTTATTGGAAAAATCAACCGAGTTTGAAAACTTAATTGAAGAGCGTTTATTGGCTGCTTACAAAAGAATCCGTTCAAGCGTTAGAAACGGTTTAGCCGTAGTATCTATCGAGCGTGGCGCTTCTGCCGGTTCTTTCTTTACCATACCACCGCAAACACAAGTGGAAATTGCAGCCCGTAAAAAAATCATCACCGATGAACATTCAGGAAGAATCTTAGTTGATGCTGCACTGGCTGAAGAAGAAAGAGAAAAAATGCAACAATTATTTGCTCACTTATAATAATTAATCCCGACTCGCTCGGGATTTTTTTATGAAGAAAATCCAATACTTTTTAATCACCAAATCGGTTGGTTTATACATCAACCTCATCAGCTATTTCCACCCGGAAAAGGCAAAGCATATCGCTTACTCCATTTTCAGCCAACCCAGAAAAGGAAAAATCAAAAACGGCAAGCTTCCCAAAACTTTACAAAACGCCAAGCAAGAAACATTGCATTACGATGGCGAAGCTTTCCAAACCTACATTTGGCAAGGTTCCGAAGATATTATCCTTTTACTACACGGCTGGGAAAGCAATGCCGCGCGATGGAAAAAATTACTCAATCATTTAAAACCTTTGGGCCAAACCATCATCGCTATCGATGCACCGGCTCATGGACAAAGCACCGGCAAAGAATTCAATGCGCCAAGATATGCCGAATTCATTCACGTTTTAGCTCAAAAATACCAACCCAAAACCCTAATCGGCCACTCCATAGGCGGTGCCGCGATTGCTTTTTACCTCAACAAATATCCCAACGACCAAATCGAAAAAATTGTGATGCTCGGCGCACCGTCCAACTTTAAAAAAATCAGTGACAATTTTATCCAACTGTTGAGTCTGAACAAAACCGTAAAAAATCGTTTGGAACAATATTACCAGCAAAAGTTCAACATCCACATAGATGACTTTGCCGGTCATTTATTTGCCCAAAATTTTCTGCAAAAAGCCATCATTGCACACGATATAAACGATCCCGTAATTCTGGTAGAAGAAGGCCGACAATATGCTTCCGCTTGGAAAAATGCGACTTATATCGAAACCCAAGGTTTAGGTCACAGCATGCACAACAAAGAACTCTACCAAAAGATTGCCCTATTTATTGCAGAAGCGTAAAGGCTTGCGCTTTCTTGTTGTCCTTGTTCCCGCTATTCGCGCTACAAGGTAGCTGCTGCTATCGGGGCTAAATAGTCATGGTCTTTTGTGTCAGTAATATTTAAATCACTGACTATCAACCCTCCAAAAGCAAACGACCGGAACTTAAACTGCTTTTTTAAGTTTTGTGCAAAAAAAGCGTCGGATAAAAACAAATATTTCCTATTTTTAACAAAATCATTCCCTTTTAATATTACAAATTATTCTCAATCATGAAGATTCTAAAAATACAAGCTTTACGCGGACCGAACATTTGGAGTGTACAACGCAAAAAATTAATCCAAATGCGTTTGGACTTAGAGGAAATGGAGCAATTTCCCACCAATAAAATAGAAGGTTTCCGCGAACGCATAGAAGCCATGTTTCCCACCATGATTGAACATCGTTGTTCGGAAGGTGTTCGCGGTGGTTTCTTTTCCCGCATCGAGCGCGGTACTTGGATGGGACATGTCATAGAACACATCGCTTTGGAAATCCAAACCCTCGCCGGTATGGAAACCGGTTTCGGTAGAACCCGCGAAACCAAAACACCCGGCGTATACAATGTAGTGTTCAGCTACACCGAAGAAAGCGTAGGGATGTTTGCCGCCGAAAGTTCGGTAGCCATAGCCGAAGCCCTTATCGCCGGCACAGACTACGATGTCGATGCCGACATCCAAAAAATGCGTGAAATCCGCGAACGCGTTCGTCTCGGCCCCTCTACCGGAAGTATCGTAGACGAAGCCGTAGCCCGAGATATTCCGTGGATTCGCTTAGGCACCAATTCTTTAGTACAATTAGGTTACGGGGTAAACCAAATGCGCTTCCAAGCCACCATCACTTGTAAAACCAGCAACATTGCGGTCGACATTGCCTGCAACAAAGAGGAAACCAAACGCATGCTCGACTTAGCCTCCATTCCGGTAGCCAGCGGTAGTATTTGTGTAGACGAAGAAGATTTGGAAAACACCATCAAGAAAATTGGGTATCCCATAGTAATCAAACCGCTCGACGGGAACCACGGCAAAGGTGCTTCCATCAACGTGGTTACTTGGGAAGATGCTGTTGCCGGTTTAGAATATGCCAAAAAATACAGCCGAAGAGTCATCGTAGAAAAATTCATCACCGGTTTCGACTTTAGGGTTTTGGTTATCGATAATAAATTGGTCGCAGCGGCCAAACGTGAACCGGCACACATAGTCGGCAACGGAAAAGACAGCATTCAAACCTTAATAGAAGAAACCAACAAAGACCCGAGACGCGGTTACGGACACGAAAATGTCCTAACTCAAATCGACGTTGACCGTGACACTTTAGACTTATTGGAAAAATTAAATTATACGGTTGATTCCGTTCCCAAAAACGGAGAAATCGTCTATTTAAAATCAACCGCCAACTTAAGCACCGGCGGAACCTCAATAGATGTAACCGACATGATGCACCCTGAAAATATTTTCCTTTGCGAAAGAATTTCAAGAGTCATCGGCTTAGACATTTGCGGGATTGATATTATGGCGGAAAACCTAACGCAACCTCTCAAAGAAAACGGCGGCTGTATCTTAGAAGTCAACGCTGCACCGGGATTCCGTATGCACTTGGCACCTAGTGAAGGTTTGCCGCGAAACGTAGCCGCACCTGTAATCGATATGTTGTATCCTCCCGGAAAACCAAGCCGCATTCCGATTATAGCCGTAACGGGAACCAATGGTAAAACCACCACTACCCGATTGTTGGCTCACATCGTTAAAAATAACGGCTACAAAGTTGGCTTTACCACTTCCGATGGGATTTACATCCAAAACCACATGATGGAAAAAGGAGACACCACCGGACCACTTTCGGCCGAGTACATCTTAAAAGATCCAACCGTAGAATTTGCTGTATTGGAAACCGCTCGCGGTGGAATATTGCGCTCTGGTTTGGGCTTCAGTCGATGCGACATTGCCATCATTACCAATATTCAAGAAGACCATTTAGGTTTAGCCGATATTCATACTTTAGATGATTTGGCTCGAGTAAAAGCAACTGTGGTTCGTTCGGTAAAAAAAGACGGTTGGGCTATTCTGAATGCCGAAGACGAACAATGTTTAAAAATTGCCAATGAATTGAGCTGTAACATTGCTTACTTCAGCATGGATGAAAACAACCCTATGGTTCAAAAATTTGCCAAAGAAGGTAAAATTGTAGCGGTTTATGAAAACGGTTACATCACCATTAAAAAAGGCGAATGGAAAATCAGAGTAGAACGCGCCACTCACGTTCCGTTAACATTAGGTGGCAAAGCCAAGTTTATGATTGCCAACGCTTTGGCTGCTACCCTAGCCAGTTATTTATGGGGATTCAAAACGGAAGACATTAGTTTGTCGTTGCAAACCTTTATCCCGAGTGCGGCGCAAACGCCGGGTCGTATGAACATATTCGACTTCAAAAAATTCAAAGTGTTGATTGATTTTGCCCACAATCCGGCAGGATATCGAGGTGTTGAAGAATATTTATCGACAGTAGAAGCGAGTAAAAAAATCGGAATCATTGCCGGTGTAGGCGATCGAAGAGATGAAGACATTAAAGAATGTGCCACTATAGCCGCTCGTATGTTTGACCACATCATCATCCGCCAGGAAAAACACTTGCGCGGCAGAACGGAAGAAGAAATCATCGGTTTGATTATGGAAGGCATCAATGCATCGGGCAGAAATGTAACCCACGAAATCATCACTAAAGAAGTAGAAGCCATCAAGCACGCCATCAATAGCGCACAAGAAGGCACTTTCATCACTGCTTTGAGTGATGTAGTAACCAATGCCATCGAAATCGTTCAAGAATATTTAGACAAGGAAAACGAGAACGGTAACCTTTAAAACATAACTTGAAAAAATCCCAAATTCCAATCGGTTTTTGGGATTTTTAAATTAAAACGCATGAACCAACTCCAACAACTTCTCGACCAAATCGAAAGTCACATTCCGCAACACGAAAAAATGAATCCTGAGGTTTCACAATCTAGTATCGGTTGGCAACTAGACCATAGCTTGTTAGTCATTAACGGTATTATTGCCCAACTAAGCCAATCCAATCCCAACCATTTCCGGTGGAGGTTTAATTTAAATCGTACCTACATTCAATGCCGAAACTCAATACCACGAGGTAAAGCCAAAGCGCCAAAACAAGTACGCCCGGCGGAAACAATCACTATTGAAGATTTACAAAATAAGTTGGCATTAGCGCAAAACAACATTATCTTGTTGGAAAGCTTGCCCAAGAACAGCTATTTCACCCATCCCTATTTTGGCGACTTGAATCTGAAAGCTACCATTTGGTTTCTGAAATTGCATACCAAACACCATTTAAAAATCGTTAACGACATCATAAACAAAGGATAATTCTGAGCTAAAGATTATCCTTTTTTTATACTTTTACAGTCAACAAAAACTTTACTTCATGAACAAAAAGATCATACTTTTCGTTAGCTTATTCGTGGCTTTTACAACCCAAGCCCAATTAAAAAAAATAACGTTAGAGGAATCGGTTTTACAACAAGGCCGTGCTTTCAGAGCGGATGGTTTAACCGGTTTTCAATGGATTCCGAATACCAATAAATACGTGTTCTACACAGATGCATGGACCAAAATGAAGTCGGCTTCCACATCCAATGACAACGCAACAGAATTGATTTCTTTGGCTGACTTGAACACGGCATTGGGCACCAAATTAAGAAACTTCTTTGGCTTACAATGGCTTGATGCTAACACTTTTATGATTGCTGACAACGGTAAATATTACAGTTACAACCTAACTACTAAAACCGGAAAACTAACACTTCAAGTTCCGGAAACCGCTGAAAACAGTACTTTCGACAACAACAAAATAAACTTGGCTTTTACCGAAGCTAACAATTTATACTTCTTAAACAGCAAGGGCGAAAAAGTAACCGTAACCAACGAAACCAACAAAGGCATCGTATCCGGACAATCTATCGCTAGAAACGAATTTGGCATTAGCAATGGTATTTTTTGGTCACCTAAAGCTTCTTATTTGGCTTTCTACCAAAAAGACGAAACCGAAGTAGCCGATTATCCGCTGTTAGACATTAATGAAACTCCGGGCAAATTGGTCAACATCAAATACCCGATGATTGGACAAAAAAGTGAAAAGCCACGCGTTGGCATTTTCAATTTGGCCACTCAAAAAACCGTTTTCATTACACCAAGAGGCAATTCAGACGACTACTTAACCAACTTGTCCTGGACACCGGATGAAAAATATGTGTTGATTGCCGAATTGAATCGCGGTCAAAACGACATGAATTTAAATGTATATGATGCCAATTCAGGCGCGTTCATCAGAACCATCTTAAACGAAAAAAATCCGCGTTGGGTAGAACCTGAACACGATGCTTTCTTCCCGAATGCCAAGTCAAATAACTTCGTTTGGTTTAGCGAAAAAGACGGTTTTCCTAATATGTATTACTACTCAATCGAAGGAAAATTAATCAAGCAATTGACCAATAACCCATTCGTAGTGCGCGCTATCATTGGCACCAACACTGCCGGTACTGAAATTTATTTCAAAGCCACCGGACCAAATCCAACCAATATGCTGGTTTACAAAGTGGATTTAAAAGGCAAACAGACCTTAATCACCAAAGACCAAGGCGTACACAATGTGATTCCGAGTGCTGATGGTAATTGGTTCTTCGATGAATTTTCAAACCACGACACCCCTTCCAAATCGTTATTGTATGACAAAAGTTTGAAAGCCAAAACGCTTTTGGTGAGCAAAAATAAATATGAAGGTTATGAAATGGGAACCGCCGAAATCAAAACCATCAAAGCTGCCGACGGTACAACCGACTTATACACGCGTTTGATTAAGCCGAGTAACTTTGACCCAACCAAAAAATATCCGGTATTAGTCTACGTTTATGGCGGACCACATGCACAAATGATTACCAATACATATCTGGACGGCGCCAATTTGTGGATGTATTGGATGGCAGAACAAGGCTATTTGGTTTTCACGGTAGACAATAGAGGTTCAGACAATAGAGGTTTTGCATTTGAAAGCATCATCCACGGAAAATTAGGAACCCACGAAATGGACGACCAATTAAAAGGTGTGGAATACCTAAAATCATTGCCTTATGTTGACGGCAATCGTTTAGCCGTTCACGGTTGGAGTTATGGTGGATTTATGACGACTTCTTTGATGTTGCGCAAAGCGGATACTTTTAAAGTAGGCGTTGCAGGCGGACCGGTAATCGACTGGAAATGGTATGAAGTGATGTATGGCGAGCGCTATATGGACACGCCGACCGAAAACCCTAAAGGATTTGAAGAAAACACCGTATACAATTACGTAAAAAACCTGAAAGGTAAATTGCTTTTAATCCACGGAACCAATGATGATGTCGTGGTGGAACAACACAATTTATCCTTAGTGAAAAAGTTCGTAGAAGCCGGAAAACAAGTTGATTATTTCCCTTATCCGATGCACAAACACAACGTAACCGGTAAAGACCGAGTGCATTTGATTCAAAAAGTACTTAACTACGTGATTGAGAATAATAAATAGTTAAAAATTCCAAATTTTAAATTCCAAATTCCAAATTGCAAATTGGCTTTTAAAACCTTTAGGTTTTCTGTGGTTTCTTTCTCGCAGCCGGAAACAACACATTGTTCAAAATCAATCGGAAACCCGGTGACGTTGGATGTAAGTCTAGCACCGTTGGCTCATCGCCTACTCTATGCTGGTAATCTTCCGGATCGTGACCACCGTAAAACGTAAAGAAACCTTTTCCTTTTTGACCATGAATGTAACGGGCTTCGTCATTGAGTTCGTTTTTGCCTAAAGTCAATACATTCGATTTGATCAATTCGCTGTCGAAAGCCGTGGTTTGGCCCATAAAACCTTTTACTAATTGGGTATGGTTTTGGCACAACATGCTCGGAATGACATCCCATTTGGCGGAAAACTCCATTAGTGTGAAATAGTCTTTTTCAAAGGGAATGCGGCGTTTCTCTGTCATGTCGATGTCGGAGAACTCATAATGTTCCGGTTTTCGGTCTAAAATAAAATTCTTGAATGCAAAAGTTTTGTTGTAATCTATTTGAGATTGGTAATTGGCATCGCTGTTGTCGCCGTCAAACATCGGTTCGCAAATGTCAACTCCTTCCGCTGAAAGCGCAATATCAAAACTATCAGTTGCGGAACACATGGCAAACATAAAACCGCCACCAATTACAAAATCGCGTATTTTTTTGGCCACAGCTAATTTCTCTTGGGCTACTTTACCGAAACCTAATTTAGCAGCCAACGCTTCAGATTCCTTTTTTTGTTCGATATACCAAGGCGCATTTCGGTAAGCACCGTAAAATTTACCGTATTGACCGGTAAAGTCCTCGTGGTGTAAGTGCAGCCAATCGTATAAAATCAATTGATCGCTCAACACTTCTTCATCATAAACCACTTTAAATGGTATCTCAGCATAGGTTAAAACCATAGTTACCGCATCGTCCCAAGGTTGTTTTCCCGGTGGTGAGTATACAGCAATTTTCGGAGCTTTTTCTAAAACTACGGTTTCCATATTTTGTGACGGGCTGGAAATATCGTCTAATATCGATTGCATTTCGCCATCGGACAAAACTTCAAAACTCACACCACGGATTTGACATTCTTTTCGGATTTCGGGTACATCGGGCAATAAAAAAGAACCACCGCGGTAGTTGAGCAACCAACTCGCCTTATACTGTTTGTCTAAAGCCCAATAAGTAATGCCGTATGCTTTTAAGTGATTTTTCTGCGCTACTTCATCCATAGGCAGCAACAAAAAGTTAGCCTTAACGGAAAAGGAAAGTAACATTATGAAAATAAAGATTGACTTTTTAAACATTTGCAGCAATATTTTAACCAAAGATAACAGATTTACCTGTGAAAATAATCATAAAAAAATCCCGACTAAACGGGATTGTATTTTTTTAAAATGGTACATCGCTATCATCGTCATTGGAATTGATATTGCTTCCGAAGGCTTCATTCGCTGACGGGAGATTTTTGGTAAAAAACGGATTGTCATCGCTGTTCATTCTTGAAGGCAAATCGTCGAAAGTACTACCGTATTCTTCAAGATTGTCAAATTTACCTAAGTTTCCGATGAATTTTAAACGGATATTTTCCAAGGAACCGTTACGGTGTTTGGCGATGATAAACTCGGCCTGACCTGCGGTTGGTGATTGCTCTTCATCGTCCCATTCATCAATCTTATAGTATTCCGGACGGTAGATAAACGATACGATATCGGCATCTTGCTCAATGGCACCTGATTCACGTAGATCGGATAACAATGGTCGTTTGCTTGAACCACGCGTTTCCACGGCACGCGACAACTGAGATAAGGCAATTACCGGTACTTCTAATTCCTTGGCTAATGCTTTGAGGTTCCGTGAAATGGTAGAAATTTCCTGTTCACGATTACCGCCGCCTTTTCCGTTGCTTCCGCCTGCGGTCATCAATTGAAGGTAATCAACGATAATCATTTTGATGCCATGCTGGGAAGACAAACGACGCGCTTTAGCTCTTAAATCGAAGATTGAAAGCGAAGGTGTATCATCGATATACAAAGGCGCTTTTTCTAAATCTTTTACTTTGGTAGACAATTGTTCCCACTCGTGTTTTTCGAGTTTTCCGGTTCTCAATTTTTCCGAAGACAAACCTGTTTCCGAAGAAATCAAACGGGTAATCAACTGCACGGAAGACATCTCTAATGAGAATAAAGCCACCGGTGCGCCGAAATCAATAGCCATATTACGTGCCATTGATAATACGAAAGCCGTTTTACCCATACCCGGACGAGCCGCAATGATGATTAAATCTGAGGGTTGCCAACCTGAAGTGACTTTGTCCAATTTATCAAAACCGGTAGCTATACCGCTTAAGCCTTCTTTGTTGGCTATTTCTTCGATTCTTTTTTTGGCTTGGATTACCAAACTTTGAGCCGTTTCGGAACTACGTTTAATATTGCCTTGGGTTACTTCGTAGAGTTTGGATTCGGCTTTGTCCAATAAATCAAATACATCGGTTGATTCGTCGTAAGATTCTTCAATGATTTCCGAAGAAATTTTGATCAAGCTTCTTTGGATGTACTTCTGTAAAATAATTCTCGAATGGAACTCAATGTGAGCCGAAGAAGAGATTTTTTGGGTGAGTTGAATCAAGTAAAAATCACCACCGGCCAAATCGAGTTTTCCGTTCTTTTTGAGTTGGGCCGAAACTGTTAACAAGTCAATAGGTTGAGAATCTGTGAATAACTGAAAAATAGCCTCGAAAATATGCTTGTGAGCGTCTTTGTAAAAAGCATCAGGTTGCAGGATATCGATTACCTCATCCACCCCTTTTTTGTCTATCATCATCGCGCCCAAAACCGCTTCCTCTAAATCGAGTGCTTGCGGCGGGAGTTTTCCTTTTTCTAAATTGATAATCGTAGTTTTATCCACTTTTATCGGGTTCATATTTCTGAGATTTTCCATGAAACGAAAGTAACCAATTTGGGCTAATGAACGAGATTGAGTTATTCAAAAACGATGTTTATAAGTTTGTTTTTTTTGTTGATAACCCAAAAAAAATCCGAAACCATAGGGCTTCGGATTTGGGTTAAATTTTGTGAGAATTTATTCCTTGAATTCGCCCATTTTGCTGTATTTATCCATCCTTTGCGACACTAATTCGGCTGTTGATAAATCTTTCAACTCATTAAACGCTTTCATAATATATTGTTCAACTGTTTTGAATGTGGTTTCTTTATCGTAATGAGCACCGCCAAGAGGTTCGGGGATTACATCGTCTACCAATTTCATTTTCTTCATGTCGGAAGAAGTCAGTTTTAAAGCATCTGCAGCTTGTTCTTTGTATTCCCAACTTTTCCAAAGGATAGAAGAACAAGATTCGGGAGAAATAACCGAGTACCAAGTGTTTTCCATCATTAACACACGATCACCAACTCCAATTCCTAGAGCGCCGCCTGAAGCACCTTCACCGATAATGACACAAATGATGGGTACTTTTAGACGAATCATCTCTAAAATATTTCTGGCAATGGCTTCTCCTTGTCCGCGTTCTTCAGCTTCCAACCCGGGAAAGGCTCCCGGAGTATCGATTAAAGTGACTACAGGAATGTTGAACTTTTCCGCCATTTTCATTAAGCGCAAGGCTTTGCGATACCCTTCCGGACTGGCCATACCGAAGTTGCGCAACTGACGCATTTTAGTATTGATTCCTTTTTGTTGTCCGATAAGCATAAACGACTGACCGTCGATTTTACCTAATCCACCCACCATGGCTTTGTCATCTTTGAAATTTCTGTCGCCAAACATTTCGAGGAATGTACCTTTGGTTAGGTTGGTTATGTGTTCTAAAGTGTATGGTCGGTTTGGATGGCGAGACAACTGTACCCGTTGCCAAGCGGTGAGGTTTTTGTAGATTTTTCTTTTAGTTTCCTCTAATTTTTTTTCTATTTGTTTGCAAGTATTGGTCACATCTACATCAGATTCCTGACCGATTAACTGGCATTTATCTAGCTGATCTTCTAATTCCTTAATAGGGAGTTCAAAATCTAAATATTCCATAGGTTGTTAGTTTTGTTTAATCGAATAGCAAATATAAAATTTTATATTGTGATAAAAAGCAATTCCGGCAGATTAGTTTTAAACAAATGAGTACCTGAATAATGCTACTCTTTAATGGCTTTACGGCTCTTAATAATCGCATTTAAAAGAACGGTTAACAAGATAATAACTGCTCCGATATAAAAGCCGAGGCTCATTTTTTCTTTATCCTCAAAAATTATAACCGCTAAAATAATCCCGTAAATGGGTTCTAAATTGATGGTAAGCATCACAGTGTACGGACTTAAAAACTTCATTACAGCGGTTGAAGCGATGAAAGCATAAGCAGTACAAACCGAACTCAGAATCAACAAATACAGTAAGTTTTTCATAGATAACTGAAAAAACTCCACTGAAAAACTGCCGAAAAACAGCAATAAAAAAGAAAAGAAAACCACACCGCCACTAAGTTCATAGAAAGAGATTACAGTAGCATCGTATGTTTTGACCAAACGACTGTTGATTACAGCAAACAAAGCCGATAAAAACGCAGAAGTCAATGCTGTTATGATGCCTAGAAAATAATTGCCTTCGACATTGAAAATAATATACAAACCAACAATTACCAATAAACCAAAGAATACTTCATAGGGTACTATTTTTTTTCCGTATAAAACCGGTTCTATGATGGAGGCAAACAAAGCACCGGTGGACAAACAGGCTAGTGTAATAGAAACGTTAGAGATTTTGATGGCATGAAAAAAAGTAAACCAATGCAGGGCAATGATTAATCCGGAGAATAAAAATTGCAGTAAAACTTTTGTTGGTACCTTTAATGGTAGTTTTTTGTAATAAATGAAAATGGCTATAAACCCAACGGCAAACAACATTCTGAACCAAACCAACGGCAGTGCGTCTAAAGTAATCAGCGCTCCAAGTATGGCAGTAAATCCCCAAATGAAAACAATCAAATGAAGATGCAGATAGCTTTTCAAGTTATCGCTTGGCATTGCGCAAGAGGTAAAAGGCTAATAATCCGAAGACAATATTGGGTGTCCAAACAGCTAGTAATGGTGGCGCAGTAGATTTTTCAGCTAAAACTCCGAAAACTTTATCCAAAAAAACGAAGGCAAAAGCCAATACAATGCCTATGGCTAAATTGGCTCCCATTCCGCCACGGCGTTTCATGGCTGAAACCGCAACCGCAATAATGGTTAAAATAAAGGCCGAAACCGGAATACTGTACTTTTTGTAAAGTACCACCAAATATGTATTGATGTTAGAAGAACCTCTGGCTTTTTCTTTATCGATAAACTTATTGAGTTCATTTAAAGGTAATGTTTCAGCTATGTAAACCACCGGTGTTAAATCTTCTAAATCAAAATTAAAAACGGTGTCTTTTTTTTCGGCAGATTCAATGATATCGCCCATAACACCCACTTTTCGTTTGGTGTAATTGAAAAGCGTATAATTTTTCTCTTTTTCATTCCACTTGATCCTGCTGGCAATGAGTTTGTATTTTAATTGATCCCCTTCAAATTTTTCCATAGAAAAGTTGAAAGCCGTTTTGGAAATCTCATTAAAATTGCTGACAAAAATATACTCATCTTTACTGATTTGTCGAAATACATCCGACTTGTCTCTTACTTCATTTCTTCCGTTACCTATGAGATAATTGTATCGGAAACTTTTAAAACCGGCACTGGCACTTGGCACTAAAAAAACACTCATGATTAAGGCAAAAAAAGAAACTATCGTTGCCCCAATGATATAAGGTCGCATAAAACGACTAAAAGAAATTCCTGAACTTAAAATGGCTATAATTTCTGTATTATTAGCTAATTTAGAGGTAAACCAAATTACAGAAAGGAAAAGAAAAATGGGGAAAAGTAAATTGGCAAAATATATCGTAAAATCGAGATAATACCACGCAATTTCTTTGAACGGAACTTTATTTTCAATCATGCGATTGACTTTTTCCGATACATCAATCACTATACCTATAGGGATAAACATCAGCAACATTACAGAGAATGTAACTAAGTATCGTTTTAAGATGTATTTATCAATTATTTTAAGCATTGTTTTGGTTTCGGGTTTCAGGTTTCAAGTTTCAGGTTAAAAACTTGGAACTTCAAACAAAATTATAATCGTTGACTCATTTGTTTCACCATCATGTCTTTCCAGGCTCTGAAATCTCCGGCTAAGATATGTTTTCTGGCCTCTCGAACCAACCACATATAGAACCCTAAATTGTGAATGGTTGCAATTTGTTTGCCCAAAAATTCATTGGCAGCAAACAAATGTCGCAGGTAAGCTTTGGTATATTCGGTATCCACAAAAGTGTGTCCCATTGCATCAATTGGAGAAAAATCATCTTCCCATTTTTTGTTTTTGATATTGATGGTACCGTTAGCAGTAAACAACATTCCGTTTCGGGCATTTCGGGTTGGCATAACGCAATCGAACATATCAATACCCAAAGCTATATTTTCCAAAATATTAATTGGTGTTCCAACTCCCATTAAATATCTCGGTTTGTCTTGTGGTAAAATAGCCGTAACCACTTCGGTCATGGCATACATTTCCTCGGCCGGCTCACCAACAGATAATCCTCCGATGGCATTGCCTTGAGCACCGGCATTGGCGATATACTCGGCTGATTGTTGGCGCAAATCTTTGTAAGTGCTTCCTTGTACTATGGGGAAAAAAGTTTGGTCGTAACCGTATTTTGTCGGCACTTTTTCCAAATGCTTGATACAGCGATCCAACCAACGGTGTGTCATGTGCATCGAACGCTGGGCATAGCGATAATCGCACGGATAAGGCGTACATTCGTCGAAAGCCATAATGATATCGGCACCAATGGTACGTTGGATTTCCATTACATTTTCGGGTGTAAATACGTGGTAAGAACCGTCGATATGCGACTTAAACTTTACGCCTTCTTCTTTGATTTTTCGGTTGGCTGAAAGTGAATAAACTTGATAACCACCGCTATCGGTTAGGATATTTCTATCCCAATTCATAAACTTATGCAATCCTCCGGCTTTTTCTAAAATATCGGTTTGCGGACGAAGGTATAAGTGGTATGTATTTCCGAGAATGATATCGGGATTGATTTCTTCTTTTAATTCGCGTTGGTGTACACCTTTCACAGATGCTACTGTACCAACCGGCATAAATATAGGGGTTTCAATTACACCGTGATCAGTTGTAATGCTACCGGCACGCGCACTTGAATTAAGGTCTTTGGCTAATAAATCAAATTTCATATAACTCTTTTACAGTCGGCAAAGATAAAAGATTTCGGTTTCAGGATTTAGGATTTAGGATTTTATTTAACAGAGATTATTAGCCTTATTTTAACTTGAAAATTTTTATTGACAACCCCTTAATAACTTGTTACAAAATCATTTGCCTTCCTATAAAATTAGAATTACTTTTGAGCCATAATTATACATCCTATTTATAATGTCAAACACACAACATTTACAAGATTTTACAACCCAAGTCAGAAGAGACATTCTTCGCATGGTACACGCAGTAAATTCGGGACATCCCGGAGGTTCATTGGGCTGTGCCGAATTTTTTACCGTATTGTACCAACACCAAATGCAACGCAAAGCCGGATTTGATATGGATGGTATTGGAGAAGATTTATTTTTCCTTTCTAACGGACATATTTCGCCGGTTTTTTACAGCGTTTTGGCGCGTAGCGGTTATTTCCCTGTAGCAGAATTAGCCACTTTCAGAAAACTAAATTCTCGTTTGCAAGGACATCCAACTACACATGAAGGATTGCCAGGAATACGAATGGCTTCGGGATCATTGGGACAAGGTTTATCGGTTGCCATTGGAGCCGCACAAGCTAAAAAACTAAACGGTGATGCTCATTTGATTTATTCACTTCACGGAGACGGCGAATTACAAGAAGGCCAAAATTGGGAAGCCATTATGTATGCTTCTGCCAAAAAAGTAGATAATTTGATTGCTACCATTGATTACAATGGCCAACAAATTGACGGTTCGACTGATGATGTTTTGAGTTTGGGGAATTTAAAAGCCAAATTTGAAGCTTTTGAATGGGACGTATTGGAAATTAAAGAAGGGAATAATATTGACGCTATCATTGCCGGATTAGCCGAAGCTAAAAGCAGAACCGGAAAAGGAAAACCGGTTTGTGTCCTTTTGCACACTGTAATGGGGAATGGTGTTGATTTTATGATGCACACGCACGCTTGGCATGGTAAAGCACCAAATGACGAGCAATTGGCTAACGGATTAGCACAAAACAATGAAACTTTAGGCGACTACTAAGACTATGAAAAAATACACAAACACAGGAAGTAAAGATACCCGTTCCGGATTTGGGGCAGGAATGACCGAATTGGGACAAAAAAATGAAAATGTTGTGGCGCTTTGCGCCGATTTAATTGGTTCGTTGAAATTTGACGATTTCAAAAAAAATCACCCGGAACGTTTTTTCCAAGTGGGAATTGCAGAAGCAAACATGATTGGAATAGCTGCCGGATTAACCATAGGCGGTAAAATTCCTTTTACCGGAACCTTTGCTAACTTTTCTACCGGAAGAGTTTACGATCAAATTCGCCAATCGGTAGCTTATTCAGATAAAAATGTGAAGATTTGTGCTTCACACGCTGGTTTAACTTTAGGAGAAGATGGCGCTACGCATCAAATTTTGGAAGATATCGGATTGATGAAAATGCTACCCGGCATGACTGTAATTAACACTTGTGATTACAATCAAACCAAAGCTGCTACTATTGCTTTAGCTGACCATCACGGTCCTGCTTATTTGCGTTTTGGCCGTCCGGTTGTGCCTAATTTTATGCCGGCAGACGAACCCTTCGTTATTGGAAAAGCTATTATGCTCAATGAGGGAACCGATGTTACCATTATAGCTACCGGTCATTTGGTTTGGGAAGCTTTAATCGCAGCCGAGGCTTTAGAAGCCAAAGGAATTTCTGCTGAAGTCATTAATATTCACACCATTAAACCTTTAGATGACGAAGCGATTTTGAAATCGGTTGCCAAAACCGGATGTGTCGTTACGGCTGAAGAGCATAATATTTTAGGAGGTTTAGGCGAAAGTGTTGCCAGAGTATTGGCTTTGAATACTCCTGCTCCTCAGGAATTTGTTGCCGTCAATGATAGTTTTGGAGAAAGTGGTACTCCTGAACAACTAATGGAAAAGTACAAGTTAAATCACCAAGCCATAGTTGTTGCTGTTGAAAGAGTCCTGCAAAGAAAATAAAAACAATCCATAAAAAAAGCCGCTAAAATTAGCGGCTTTTTTTATTATTAATGATGACAAAGATTTGACAGATGCCTTTTCTTACCATCACTACAAAGCGGAATGTCTGCGAATGGAAAAGGATCATTTGTTAAAGGATTCTTGATTTCACTAGCTGTGGTGAAGAAATCACCATCATCATCTATATCTAAGAAATCAGGTGTACCATCGCCATCAGTATCGTCAGGATTATCAACATCTTCTTCTAAAATTCTTAAGTATCCGTCTGGTACACCATTAATCGTTGTTACAGAACCATCCGCATTTACAATAGCAGAATTGTGGTCTTCCAAATAAGAAAGAATACCATCATTATCATTATCAACTCTTTGAATCTCATATAATTTAAAACTAAAAATTAGTGGAGAATATCCGGGAATTGATCCTGTAGAATTATTGAAGTATCCCAATCCTGAAGGAATAAACATAACACCGGCTCCAAAATTAGAATAGGATAAAGTTCCATCGGGGTTAGCACTATAACTTCCGGTTTTAAACTTCGGAAGGATTTCAGACCAACCTTTGATTAATGTTGATAATGTTAAATAACTTTCAGGCGTAATAGATTCTTCAAATTGTTTAAGGGTTAATGTTTCCACTTCAACCTCATTAACAGTTTCTTTTTTAGTGTAAATGTAACTTCCTCTATATGAGGTTAACACTCGATCTAAATTACATGGTGAGTTAGTGTTTGCTCCAGAACCTTGTCGCAATTGCAGGTAATAAATTTTATAGGTAATATCATCTTGGGCCACATAATGGGCTTGTAAGGGATAAATTGTTTGGTTCCATACAGAGGTCTGGGTACCACCTTCAGGAATTTCATAAAATGATACGTCTTGATCTTCTGTATTCCCTGCATTATTGGTTACTTCCATATAATGCGTTTGCAAAAACTCTTCGATATTGGCTAAATCAGTAGCATATTGTTCAGCATAATCGCGCTTTGGAACTACGGAATTACCGTCTCCTTTAGAACAGGAAACAACAAAAGAAGCCACAACAGTAAAGAAAGCTACTCTAAAAAAATTATTCATTTTTATTCTATTTTTGAGGTCGCAAGATACAATATTGATTTATTTTTGTGAAGTATTTAACGTTGATTTTGGAAAAAAAATGAGAGTAGATAAATATCTTTGGTGTGTGCGCTATTACAAAACCCGAAACATGGTAACAGAAGCCTGCAGAAAGAATCAAATAACCGTGAACGGTCAGGTTGCCAAGCCCTCTCGAGAAGTTTTTCCTATGGATAAAATTACTTTCCGAAAAGATCAAATCATTTATTCAATCTCTGTTTTAGATATTCCGTTAAATCGAGTGGGTGCTAAATTAGTTGACATTTACAGAAAAGATGAAACGCCTGCTGAAGCCTTTGCCCATTTGGAAATGCTGAAACTATCAAAAGAGCATTACCGAAAAACCGGTGTGGGTAGGCCTACCAAAAAAGACAGAAGAGATTTGGAAGATTTTGAATTTGACTTTGATTTGGAAGAATAATTTGATTTTAAAAAATAAAACTTAACAAAATGATAAAAAATATTATTCTTAACCATCAGGAGATAGAACATAAAACCAGACGAATTGCCTATCAGATTTATGAAACCTTTGTTGATGAAAATGAAGTTGTATTGGCCGGAATTGCTTCAAACGGTTTTTTATTTGCTCAGAAAATAGGACAGATTCTCAATGAAATAACTGACTGTAAAATTATTTTGTGCGAAGTAAAGATTGATAAAACCAATCCTTTTAGCGCCATCACAACTTCCATTAAAAAAGAAGAATACGAAAATAAATGTATTGTACTGGTAGACGATGTACTAAACTCGGGAACAACTTTAATTTATGGTGTCAAGCATTTTTTAAATGTTCCGGTAAAAAAATTCAAAACAGTAGTTTTAATTGATCGCAATCACAAGAAATATCCGGTAAAAGCGGATTTCAAAGGACTTTCACTTTCTACCTCTTTGAAAGAACATGTGCAAGTGGTTTTTGAAGACAACAATGACCATGCCTATTTAGTTTAATTTTTGCAAGATTTCATCGGCTACAGCTTCCGGAGTTTTTTTATCTACGCTTACAGTATAAGTGGCTTGGTGGTAAAAATAACTGCGATCAAAAAGGTTTTTTGCAATAAACTCTTGTAGTTCTTCTTTGCTTTTTTCAGAAACCAAGGGTCTGCTTTGAGCATTTAAAAACAGTCGCTCTCCTAAAACTTCAATGGAAGCTTTCAAATAAATTGAAATTACATTAGGACCGTTTAACAACAAATGATTGTTACTGTAACAAGGTGTGCCACCACCTGTAGCTATAACTAAAGAATCCTGACTCTCCATCCACTTTTTAAATTCTTGGTGTTCTTTCTTCCTAAAATAAATTTCACCGTGTTTTGAAAAAATCTCACTAATCGTTAAGTTTTCATTTTTTTCAATCATTTCATCTAAATCTAAGAAAGGAATTTGCATTATTTCGGCCAATAATTTACCAATAGTCGACTTCCCTACAGCCATATATCCAACCAAAACTATTTTTACCATTTCAATAAAACCTTATAAATTAAGCCCTTACAGACCATCCTTGAAAAAAGGCAAATTTATAGTAAAATTGCTTTGAAATATAAATAATAAGGTCTTATATTTGCACCCGCATTCAAGAAATGAAATTGACTCGATAGCTCAGTTGGTAGAGCACAACACTTTTAATGTTGGGGTCCTGGGTTCGAGCCCCAGTCGGGTCACTTTTTTTATTTCATTTTGCACCATTGACTCGATAGCTCAGTTGGTAGAGCACAACACTTTTAATGTTGGGGTCCTGGGTTCGAGCCCCAGTCGGGTCACAAAAAGTTGTTCGCCAAGCGGATGACTTTTTTTGTTTTCGGGCCACGTGGAGAAATTGGTAGACTCGCCATCTTGAGGGGGTGGTGTCGCAAGACGTGTCAGTTCGAATCTGATCGTGGTCACAAATCAATTTATTAAAGCACTCTTATTGAGTGCTTTTTTTTTGAAAAGCTACTAAAACCTTGCGTTTCCTACCCTATTACTCTGTCCGATAAGTAATTCACTCATACAATTACTGTTTTTTTTGGAAAGTTTTGGTGTAAAAAGACACTTGGTAAATTTATTTTACTAATTTTGTTTAATAAATTTAATAAAAAGATGAACAATATCAAAAGTGTGTTTAGTATCAAAGACTTGGAAAACCTATCCGGAATAAAAGCACACACTATCAGAATTTGGGAGAAAAGATACAATGCACTCGAACCCATGAGAACGGAAACCAATATCCGAATGTATGATCTTCAAAATCTTCAAAAGCTTTTAAACATAACCTTACTGCACAATCACGGTTATAAAATATCTAAGATTTCAAAACTCTCAGAAGAAAGGATTCCGCAGTTGGTGAATGAAATTATTTCTGAAAAAAGTGCAAAACATCATGCAATAAGTTCTTTTAAAGTGGCTATGATGAATTTTGATCAAGCATTATTTTTCAATACTTACAATAAATTACTTTCTGAAAAATCATTTAGAGATGTGTTTTATGAAGTTTTTATACCCTTAATACAAGAAATAGGATTATTGTGGCAAACCAATACCATTAGTCCGTCTCACGAGCACTTTATTACTTATCTCATCAAACAGAAGATTTTAACCAACACCGAAGTAGTTCAGTCTAAAGAACCAACCAAATCCGACAAGGTTTTTGTATTGTACCTTCCTATGAATGAAATCCATGAATTAGGATTGATGTATTTGAATTACGAAATTTTAAATCACGGTTATAAAACTATATATTTGGGTGAAAGTGTTCCAACAGAAAGTTTGAAAGATTTAAAAAAGCATTTTGACAATATTGTCTATTTGTGTTATTCAACGGTTGAACCAACCAAATCTGAAATAAATCCGTATGTAAAAGAATTACAAACAGAAATTATGGATGATTCGTCACAATTATGGCTAATTGGTAGAATGATTGAATTTGTAGAACCCAAATTAGTAACAGAAAAAACGCTTACCTTTAGCAGCATCAAAGAATTAGTAGAATTTATATAGACAAATATTTTTTTATTGTTTAACTTTTTTCTATCTTTGTTAAACAATATGAAGAAGCAAATCAAAATAATAGGTTCCGGATTCTCATCGCTGGCGGCGGCGTGTTATCTTGCTCAACAGGGGAACGAAGTTACTGTATACGAAAAAAACAGTACTATAGGCGGAAGAGCACGCCAACTTAAGAAAGATGGTTTTACATTTGACATTGGTCCAACTTGGTATTGGATGCCCGATGTTTTTGAACGTTTCTTTGCAGACTTTGGCAAAAAACCTTCTGATTATTACCATCTTATCAAACTCAATCCGGCTTATCAAGTTTATTTCGGCGAAAAAGAATTTGTTACTATAGCCGATAATCTTCCGGAAATCATAGCGCTTTTTGAATCCATTGAAAAAGGAAGTGGTAAAAAACTAGCCGAATTCATGAAAGAAGCCCAAAGCAATTATGATATCGCTATAAAAGATTTAGTGTATCGTCCAGGCGTTTCTCCAATAGAATTGGTAACCTTAGAAACGGCCAAAAAAGTCAATCAATTTTTTGGGAACATTTCCAAAGATATCAGACGTAGATTTAAAAGTACCAAATTGATTCAAATACTCGAATTTCCGGTGCTTTTCTTAGGAGCAAAACCATCAGACACGCCATCTTTTTATAGTTTTATGAACTTTGCTGATTTTGGTTTAGGTACTTGGCATCCTAAAAACGGTATGTATAGCGTGATTTTAGGTATGGAAAGTTTGGCTAAAGAGTTGGGCGTAACCTTTCAACTGAACGCCAATGTTGAAAAGATCGTTGTTGAAAACGGTCAAGCCAAGGCAATAATTGTTAATGGAGAAATTGTGAAAGGTGATATTATTTTGAGTGGAGCAGATTACCATCATAGTGAAACCTTGCTAGAACCTAAATACAGAGCTTACTCAGAAAAGTATTGGGAAAGAAAAACATTTGCCCCTTCTTCCCTCTTGTTTTATGTTGGTTTTGACAAAAAAATTGACAATGTAGAACACCACTCATTGTTTTTTGATGTTGATTTTGATGCCCATGCTGCAGCAATTTATGACACTCCGGAGTGGCCTAAAGAACCTTTGTTTTATGCCAGTTTTCCATCAAAAACAGATGACAATGCGGCGCCCAAAGGAAAAGAAGCCGGAATTTTTTTAATTCCTTTGGCACCCGGATTAAAAGACACTGCTGAATTGAGAAACCGATATTTTGAAAAAATAATCAATCGTTTTGAAAAACTAACACAACAAACTGTAAAAGAAAACGTTATCTTTAGAGAATCTTTTTGTGTAAATGACTTTATTAAAGATTACAATTCGTACAAAGGGAATGCATACGGGTTAGCCAATACCTTACTGCAAACTGCTTTTTTAAGACCTAAATTGAAAAGTAAAAAAGTTAAAAATCTATTTTTCACCGGTCAATTGACTGTTCCAGGACCCGGAGTTCCACCTTCATTAATTTCGGGTAAATTGGTTGCTGAACTTATTGAAAAAAATTAAAACACAAGATTCTATGAAATCAATTTTTGACACTGTATCTTTCGATTGCAGCAAAAACGTAACCAAGTCTTACAGCACTTCTTTCTCTGCTGCAGTAAAAATGTTGGCACCAAGCATACGCCAAGACATTTATAACATTTACGGTTTTGTGCGATTTGCCGATGAAATTGTGGATACTTTTCACGATTACAATAAAGAACTTCTTTTTGAAAGATTTGAAAAAGATTTAGCAGATGCTTTGGAAAATAAAATCAGTTTGAATCCGATTTTAAATTCATTTCAACATACTGTAAACAAATACCAAATTCCGAATAGTTTGATTGCCGCTTTTATGAAAAGCATGAAATTGGATTTACACAAAAAAGAATACCAAACTTTTGACGAATACAACGAATACATTTATGGCTCGGCCGATGTGGTTGGTTTAATGTGTTTAAAAGTTTTTGTAAACGGCGATGATAAAAAATATGATGAGTTACAGCATTCGGCTATGCGATTGGGTTCTGCTTTTCAAAAAGTAAATTTCCTTAGGGATTTGAAAGCTGATTTTGAAGATTTAAACAGAACGTATTTCCCTAACACTGATTTGTCCAGATTAGACGAACAATCGAAAAATGAAATCATCAAAGAAATTGAAGCCGATTTCCAAATGGGTTTTGAAGGCATTTTAAAATTGCCGTTAGAAGCCAAATTTGGGGTTTACACCGCTTTTATTTATTATAAAAAGCTCTTGTCTAAATTAAAGAAGACGCCTTCGATGGAAATTAAAAATACCCGTATCAGAGTGCCTGATTATGAAAAAATAGGCCTATTGGCAAAATGCTATGTAAATTATCGTTTAAATTTATTGTAAGTTTATGTTACTACATATTATTGTTTTCTTAGTTACTTTTTGCGTCATGGAATTTATGGCTTGGTTTAGTCACAAGTATATCATGCATGGATTTTTGTGGAGTTTGCATGCCGATCATCACAAAAAAGACCACGATTCTTGGTTCGAACGCAATGATGCTTTTTTTATTTTTTATGCCGTAGTAAGTGTTGGATTCTTTTTACTTTGGCAATATGACATTTTAGAGGTCGGTTTAGCCATAGGTTTGGGAATTTTCGCTTATGGATTAGCTTACTTTACGGTTCACGACATTTTTATTCATCAACGCTTTAAGTTGTTTAGAAATGCAAATAACCGCTATGCCAAAGCCGTTAGAAGAGCACACAAAATGCACCACAAACACATTGGCAAAGAAAAAGGGGAATGTTTTGGAATGTTAATCGTTCCGCTAAAATATTTTAAAAACTAAAAAAGTCCCGAGAATTCGGGACTTTTTTATCTTCTTATTTTAACAAACCTTGCAGTGGTTTTAACTGCTCCATATCAACTTTTGCACTTTGCAAAACACTAATCATGTTCATAATGTTGTTTGGATTCATATCGTTGCCTAAAATTCGGACTACAGCAAAACCGTTGTCCTGATTTTTGGCATAAAAGATAAACTCATCGATGTCGTCATCTTCGCCGACAAAACTGACAGAAGCGCCATCTTTTCCGGAACCAACCCACATCAATTCTTGGTAATCCTGACCTTTTAAAATAGTCCCTAGCTTTTTAGTTTCAGATTGATAAAGTGACTTATTCTTATCATTCGATTTAAAAACTAGGATGTTCATTTTGTCGAATGATTGCAAGGCCGTTTTTTGCTCGGGTGTCAACTTAACCTCATCTACATTAATGATGCTTGGAGAAACATCCAACATCACAAAATCTTTCTTTTCAGAGTTTTCTACAAAGTACTTTTGCAGACTAGGCTCGTTACTACAACTCATTAAAAATAAAGAAACTAAAACAGCGGTGAAAAAAGCGAATCTCATAATTGATTATTTACTGCCTTTCGGACCTTTGTTTCCTTTTGATGCTTTTTTTAAATCATCGCCGCCGGGTAATTTCATTTTTTCGGTTAAAACAGAAAGTTCGTCTAAATCAAAATTCCCGGTTAATGACATTAATACGGTTTCTTCGTTACCCGTGCCGTCAACAAACATCAGCAATTCTTTGATTTGAGAATCAGTGGCACCCGATTTTACGTAAATCTTCACACTTTTCCCTTTGTCGGTAATGCGCATCAATTCTTCCATCGCGGCAGATTTCAAATACTTATCAGCAGTCGCTTTCATTTCGGCAGCTTTCACATCACTTTGAGTAGCAAAAACTTTAAGGTTCTCTAATTTTTTGATCAAATTAACGTATTGCTGTGTTTCTTTGTCTTCCACTTTCATTTTGCTCAAAAGGGCAAACATCTTTTTGTTTACTATTACGGTTCTGATTTTTTCTTGGTCTTCAAATTTATCAAAGACACTTTGACCGAATACAGTATTGGTTATTACTAAAAATAACAGACTTAAAAGCATTTTTTTACTCATGGTTAAAAAATTGTTGTTAGGGTATTTGTTGATTGTTGATTTCATAATTTCTTGATTTTTTTATTTAAAAATGATGTTTTTTGACTGTTCATATTCACTTAAATAGTTCATACTTCCTATACCTTCGTTTACACTTTGTGAGATCATCTCCAGCGCTTTTTGCGTTTCTCTGAAAGCCACCTCAGGATCATCATAAGTACCGTAATTTTCGTTTACGGGCTGATTATAATGATTAAAAGTAAACAAACCTACACTTAACAAAACTACTACAGAGGCAGCAACAGATATCCAAACAACAAGATTACTCTTTTTACTGTTTAAAGAAACTGCAGCGGTAAACTCTTCTTGCTTTGCTTGAGCAGTGTAACCAAATATAGCCTTGTATTGCTCTAAAGGCGGAGCAACATTTTCGGAAGAAAAATAGGCCTTTAACTCTTTTTCTTCTGCTAAGGTGGTTTCTGCTTCGAAGTATTTCTCTATTAATTTTTCAATTCTATCCAATGCCATAATGATGGGTTTTTATCATGGTTTCTCTTATCAACTTTCTGGCTCTGGACAAGGCGGTTCTGATAGCCGACTCATTCATGCCCAAAATATCACTAATCTCTTCAAATTCCATTTCTTCAATGTCGCGCATTTGCACTATCAACTTTTGCTGCTCCGGTAGATCATTCATTATTTTCTCAACCCATTGCCAAGTATCTTTGTCTTCTACTTGCTTTTGCAAACCTGCTTCTTTGTCGGTAAAATTGTTATGCACAATTCGCATATTTCCGGCGCGTTTCGATTTCAGTTGGTCCAAACAATAGTTCTTCGTCATAGTCATCGCTACAGCTTCAACACTTTTATAATCGTCTAAATTTTCGCTTTTATTCCACAATTTCACCAAAACTTCTTGAGTAGCATCTTCGGCTTCTTCCGTACTGACCAACAAACGTTTAGCCATTCGGAAAACTTTATCCTTGAAAGGATTGACCAATTGCATAAACTCTTTTTGGTTCATTAAAACGACATTTGGTTAACGGTTATAAAAGCAAGACGAGTCATTATTTTTTTTGTTACAAACAAATTACAAATAATTAATCTAAACTGATTAAATTTACGTTTATTAATTAAAAACTGCTATGAAAAACTTACTTAAATCTGCACTATGGTTATGCTTATTAGTTTGCTCTTTCAGCTGTACCGATAATGACGACAATCCGGTGCCAACAGGCTTGGAGATTAATGATTTTGTATGGAAAGGCATGAATTTGTACTATTTATGGCAAGCTGATGTTCCTGAATTAGCAGACGACCGTTTTGCAACTCAAAACGAACTCAATACTTTCTTGGATGGTTTTGAGGATCCGACAACCTTATTCAATGCCTTAAGAGTTGATAACTCCATCGACCGTTTTAGTGTCATCTACAGCGATTATTCAGTATTAGAAGGAGCGCTTTCAGGCAATACACTCAACAATGGAATGGATTTCGCATTGCGATACAAAACCGGCAGTACAACTGATATTTATGGTTGGGTTCGTTACATCATTCCTAACTCAGACGCTTCGACCAAACCTATCCAACGCGGCAATATTTTTTACGCCATCAATGGTACTCCGCTAACGGTTAATAATTATAGAAGCTTGCTGGCCAATGAAACTTATACCATTAATTTAGCTGATTACGATGGTGGCAATATTACACCCAACGGACAATCGGTATCACTTACCAAAACAGCATTGTCAGAAAACCCGATACTGTTGAGCAGTGTTATCAACGAAGGCACACACAATATTGGTTATTTAATGTACAATGCTTTTTATTCCAATTTTGACAACCAGTTGAATGCGGTTTTCGGTACTTTTCAAGCCCAAAACGTAACCGATTTAGTAATAGATTTACGATATAATTCAGGTGGTTCTGTTAGCACCGCCACCAAATTGGCCAGCATGATTACCGGACAATTTACCGGACAACTTTTTGCCAAACAGCAATGGAATGCCAAAGCGCAAAGCTACTTTGAAACCAACAATCCGGGAAGTTTAGAAAATAGATTTGTGGGCAACCTCAATAGTTTAAACTTAAATAAAGTTTACATTTTAACTACTAGCGCAACTGCTTCTGCCAGCGAATTGGTGATTAATTGTTTAAAACCTTATATTACCGTTGTGCAAATCGGAACTACCACAACCGGAAAAAATGTAGGTTCTATTACCTTATATGATTCCCCAACTTTTGCCAAACAAAATGTCAATACTCGCCATAAATATGCCATGCAACCGATTGTTTTAAAAATTGTAAATAAAAATGGTTCAGGAGATTATACTTCGGGTATAGTACCCGGAACTGTTTTGCCGGAAAATTTAGAAAACTTAGGCGTTTTAGGAAATCCTGAGGAGCCTTTACTGAACCAAGCTATCAATCAAATTATAGGCAGCGGCAGAATGACTCAGCCGATACCAAGCAATATTCAGCCCGACTTTACCGATGCCAAAGCGATGTCTCCGTTGAAAAGCGAGATGTACATTGATCGAAGATAGAAAGCAAAAAAAAAAGGCTAACCCTAAAAGTTAGCCTTTTTTAACACAAAAAATTTAAACCTGTTTCAATGTTATAAAACAATGTTTATCCCCAACTTGAAATTTCTTCCTCGGGTGGAGTAACCGATATTTTCAGTAAACGCCTCATTAAATAAGTTAGTAGCTGTGGCAAAAACTGTCGTTCTTCCTTTAACCAATTCGTATTGGGCCAAAAAGTTTACCAATTGGTAAGCATCCAATTTTACGCCGGTAACACCAAAAGTATTGCCATCAAAAAACACATCGTTTCTGGCATCAAAGTATTGATAATTGATATTGAACAGTGTTCTGTTATTGGGTTGAAAATCCAAACTTGCATTGGCTTTGTGTTTTGGAATCAATCGGTCTAAAGCTTTATCCACTTGGGTAAAAGTATAGTTGGCGTTTAACTTTAATTGTGAAGTGACTTCATAGGCAACTTCTGTCTCAACTCCTTTGGCTTTATTGGTTCCGTTGATGTTAATATAATAAGCTTCAAACGTGTTGGCATCGTAAAAGAAATCGATAGAATTGGTTTGGTCACGATAAAATGCAACAGCTTCCAATCTCAGTTTTTTCGACAACCACTGGGTTTCGAATCCTGCTTCTGCAGTGGCATTTTTTTCAGGCGTTAAATTAGCGTTGCCAAATTCAGAATAGAGTTGGTACAAACTCGGTGTAATATATGCCGTGCTGTAGGAAGCAACTAACTTTAGTGGAAAACTCGTTTTAAAACTATAGGACGGATTAAAATTGTAAACGAAATTATTGCCATAAGCACTATGGTTATTCAATCGAGCTCCGGTATTAATATTCAAACCGAAATCGAAATTATAGACCAAAGTCGAATACCCGTCGAGGATGTTAAACTTAGTGGATTGGTTTTCAATATTGCCGAAAGGCGTTTCGCTCAACATATCGTTGAACTGATAATTCACACCCAAAATCACCGCAAAACTTTTGTTGATATTGTATTTGTTTACTCCGTCAACCACTACATTTCTTGACTCGTAAACGGAATAATCCGTGGTAGCTGAAAAACTGTTGAACTCTTGATAATCGCGAACGATTTTGTTGAAACCCGAATGCAACACAAACTCGCCTTTGTTGTATTGAAATTTTGGCGAAAACCCAAAGCGAAACTGTTCAGAAGTGGTCGTGTTGATGTTGGTGTCATTAAAACCGGTATTGTCGAAAGTCAAGTCGTAGCCGTTTTTCAATCGGTCGTAATTCCCGAAAAAATTTAAAGTAAGTTTTTCTGTCGCTTTAAATCCGAATTTAGCGATAGCATTTTGACGTGAAAAACGATCTTCTTCGTATGAAACTAAAGTATTCGGTGCTGCAATTTGTGACATATTTCCGGTTTCGGTACTATTAAAACCGGCAAAGTAATTGACTTTTTTGAAGTTACCGTTTACCGAAATTCCTTGGTTAAAATCCTGCCCATTGTATTTTTTATTGTCAGCAGTGTTGTTAGAACCTATGTTGAAATAAGCATTGCCTTCGATAGTTTTCTTGGTTCCTTTCTTCAATGTGATATTGATTACACCGGTGGCTGCACCGGTTCCGTATAAAGTACTGGCAGCGCCTTTCATCACTTCGATGCTTTCCACCTGCTCTACCGGAAGTAAACGCAAATCGTACTCCAAACTGATTCCTGAAGCATCAGTTACCGGAATACCGTCAATTAAGATTAATACTTGTCGGTTTTTACCGCCGCGAATGTAGTAGCCTAAGTTTTTACCGTTGGCCGATTGGTTGCCGTTGATTTCGACTCCGGTGACTTGAGACAAGACCGTGGCCAAACTTTGACCGGTTTTCTTTTCCAAATCTTTGGCAGAAATGACTTCGATGATTTTTCCCGATTTTTCTTTGCTTTGTGCAAATTTGGTATCCGAGATTACTACTTCCTGCAAAGGATTCACTTTTACGGAATCCTGTTCTTGCGTCCAAGCACAAGTTGCCATCAATGCGAAGAGTGCACTGATTGTACTGTTTTTTTTCATTTTAAATTAAACACTGTCAATAAAACTAAACGACTATTTCAACAGTAACACTGATTAAAGCAGCGTAAAACAAAGAAATAATTTTCAATTTTACTGAATTACTAATGTTGGGAGAAAAGCATAGAATTTACCCACACCCAAACCTTTTGTCCCGAAAGTTTGTTACTCAATGAATTAGGCAGGTCTCCTGGCTCGCGTCTTGTTGTTGACCTTCTCATTCCTAAACGGAACAATGGTGTTGCAGATAACAACAAGCTTGATAGCTTACAGTTGCGGGAACAGCTTTGGTATTCCACCAAATTCCCTTTTAATGCGATTTTGAAAAACAGAAATCGCAACCTTAATTCGATTGCAAATGTAAAAGAAATAATGCAACTTCAAAGTTGAAGACTGAATTTATTCTTCCTTTTTCTTGGAAAACCTGACAATCAACCAAATAAATCCAACCAAAAAATGCAATAGAATAATCGCGCCTACGATATAGATGAAAGTATTGGAACTGTCTCTCATGGGTTTAATTTTCAGTAAATTTACAACGTGAAATGTTTTGGTTTGGCAGCAAATGTTACCAAAGTCTAAATATTAAGCAACAATCTTATACTTTTGCAAAAATTCATTTGATGAAAAGCTTTATTCGTTTCCTGTTGTTAGTTGTCCTTGGATTGTCATCAGTACAATGCAAAAAAGAAACCATCGCTTCAAACGTAATAACTCCCGAAAACACTATACGGTATGCCAAAGGTTTTTCCATTCAAAACTACGAAGGCTATACCATAGTAACTGTACAAAATCCGTGGCCTAAAGCCACTAAAACTTATACTTATATTTTAAAAGAAAAAAACGGTACAATACCCGATAGTTTACAACAAAACACTATTATTCCGGTACCGATTAAAAGTATAGTGGTTACCTCAACAACTCATATTCCCTCGTTGGAAATACTCAAAAAAGAGAAAACTTTGGTGGGTTTTCCACACTTGAATTACATTTCTTCTGAAAAAGTCAGAGCCCAAATTGAAGCCGGAAAGGTGAAAGAATTGGGTATGAACCAAAGTTTAAACACCGAAGTACTGCTCAATTTGCAACCCGATGTGATTATCGGTTACGGTATCGACAATAACAATCCAACATTAGAAAATCTGCAAAAAAGCGGTCTAAAAGTCATGCTGAACGGCGACTGGAATGAAGAAACTCCTTTAGGTAAAGCCGAATGGATTAAGTTTTTCGGGGCTTTGTACGGTCAGCAAAAAAAAGCCAATGAAATCTTTGCTAAGATTGAAAAGGAGTATTTGAAAACCATTAAAATTGCCCAAAGTGCTGTGGCAACACCTACCATTTTGGCCGGAGACATGTTTGAAGACCGTTGGTATTTGCCCAAAGGTAACAGTTGGGGAAGCTTACTTTTAAAAGAAGCCAAAGGGCAATATTTGTGGGCTGCTACCAAAGGAACCGGAAGTTTATCACTTTCCTTTGAAGCAGTGCTGGAAAAAGCGCAAAACGCCGATATTTGGATTACTTCCGGACAGTTTGATTCATTGCATGAGATGACAATGACCAACCCGCATTATGCTCAATTTAAAGCATTCCAAAATAAAAATGTATATTCGTTCAGTGGCAGAAAAGGAAAAACCGGCGGTATCTTGTACTATGAATTGGCACCGAATCGTCCGGATATTGTTTTGAAAGACATTGTCAAGATTTTACATCCCGAACTGCTGACGAGTTACAAACCATTCTTTTTCGAGAAATTACAATAATTTGAAAAATCAAAGTCGAAATACTTTACTCTTCACCTCTTTGTCATTGCTATTGTTATTGGCATTGCTCTTGAATATTTCCTTTGGTCAAGTAGCCATTCCTATAAAAGAAACATTTAAAAGTTTGTTTGGCGGTCAAGCCGAAAAAGAAACTTGGGAATACATCATTGTCAATTTCAGATTGCCTAAAGCCATTACTGCGATATTGGTTGGTATGGGATTGTCGGTCAGCGGTTTATTAATGCAAACCTTTTTTCGAAATCCTATGGCCGGACCTTATGTGTTAGGGTTGAGTTCGGGTTCGAGTTTAGGCGTGGCTTTTGTATTGTTAGGTGCCGGATTTTTACCCAAACTCTTCTCGCAATTTTTGTTGTCATCTTACGGTATCATATTAGCGTCTTGTTTGGGAAGTTTGTTTGTTTTATTGATGATTTTGGTAGTTTCGCAACGACTGCGTGATACCATGTCGATACTCATTATCGGATTAATGTTCAGCAGTTTTACCGGAGCTATTGTAAGTGTATTAAGCTATTTCAGTACCGCTGAACAACTCCAAAAATACACCTTTTGGTCTATGGGAAGCATCGGCAATTTGTCTTGGGAAAGTATCTTGTTGCTCTCTATTTCGGTTGCGGTTGGCTTGTTGCTGAGTTTGCTAACTTTAAAACCGTTAGACGCTTTATTGTTGGGCGAAAACTATGCAAAAAGTATGGGATTGGACCTCAAAAAAGCCCGTTACGCAATCATACTGGCCACCAGTATTTTGGCGGGAAGTATTACCGCTTTTGCCGGTCCGATTGCTTTTGTCGGTTTAGCGGTACCGCATTTGTCTAAATTATTATTCCAAACCAGCAACCATCGCATTTTATTTGTCAGTACTTTGCTTATTGGCGCTATCATCATGCTTTTTTGTGATACAATTTCGCAAATGCCCGGTTTTGATTTTACATTGCCTATCAATGCCATCACTTCTATTGTTGGTGCGCCGGTAGTAGTTTGGTTGATTGTCAGAAAAAAAAGTTTGTCATAGATGGGTTCCGATAAATACATAATCACAACAAAAGATTTGAGCATTGGTTACCATGCCAAAGGCAAAACCAATACCATAGCAGACCAAATGAATTTTGGTTTGGCTTCAGGACAACTGATTTCGTTGGTTGGAGCAAATGGGATTGGAAAATCTACTTTGTTGCGGACTTTAACCGGGATTCAGAAACCCTTGCAAGGATCGGTTTATTTGAATGATAAAAACATCCATCAAATCCCTACAATTGAATTGGCACAAAAACTGAGTTTGGTGTTAACCGAAAATTTACCGCCGAATAACTTAACGGTTTACGAGTTGATAGCCTTGGGAAGACAACCTTACACCAATTGGCTCGGCCAACTATCCGAAGACGACCATCAAAAAATAAAACAAGCGATTGCCTTGACAAATATTGAGCATTTGGTTTCCAAAAAGCATTATGAAATCAGTGATGGGCAATTGCAAATTGTACTTATAGCCAGAGCTTTGGCACAGGATACACCGCTGATTATTTTAGATGAACCGACTACGCATTTGGATTTGTTGCACAAAGTTTCTGTCTTTAAACTGTTGAAGAAGCTGTCTTTGGAAACCGACAAATGCATACTGTTTTCTACGCATGATGTCGACTTGGCCATACAACTCAGTAATCAAATGATTGTCATGACCGATAGCAAAGTCTACTATGACCAACCTTGCAACCTGATTTCACAAGGCGTTTTCAATACCCTTTTTAAAGATGACTCCATCACTTTTGATGGCGAAAAAGGAAAGTTTATCATTTCCTGAGACTTAATCTACTTCAAACTAAGCTGGCGTTTGGCTTCACCAACTACAAAAGCTACTGAATTGGCAATGTTGTAACTACGAATCAGTTTCGACATGGGTATGGTTAAATGATTTTCAAATTGGGCTAAAACTTCCTGACTTAATCCAACGCTTTCTTTCCCGAAAACCAACCAATCTTCGTCTTGAAATTCGGTTTCATAAATCGATTTTGAAGCATGAGAACTCATTAGAAAAACTCTTGATTTGTTAGGTATTTGTGCTATCCAATCGGCTACGGTATCGTATTCTTTCCAATCCAAATGCACCCAATAATCCAAGCCTGAACGCTTTAAATTTTTATCGGTAATTTCAAAACCATAAGGCTTAACCAAGTGCAATCGGTTTTCGGTACCAACGCAAAGACGACCGATATTACCGGTATTGTTAGGGATTTCGGGTTCGACAAGAACGATATTTAACATGTTGGAGAATTTGTATTTTTAGAGTTCGAATTGATCTAGTTTAAGTACTTCACCTGCTTTTAGGTTTTGCAAAGTTAGGTTTCCTACCCGAATTCTGACTAATCGCAAGGTAGGAAATCCTACGGCAGCAGTCATTTTTCTAACTTGGCGGAATTTACCTTCGGTAAGTGTTATAGACACCCAACTCGTTGGTCCGTGGCGTTCGTCTCGAATTTTTCTTCCTTCGCCTATGAATTCGGGTAATTGAGAGAGGATTTGAGCTTCACAGTTCTTGGTGACATAACGAACCCCTTTGAATCCGATTTCGACACCCTTTTTTAATTGTGCTATCGCTTCGGGAGTTATGATACCATCGACTTGTGCGTAATATTCTTTTTCAATTGTTTTACTTCGCACTAATTCGCTCATCATACCATCTGTGGTCAACAAAAGTAAGCCTTCCGAATCTTCATCGAGCCTTCCTATGGCCATGGTTCCTTCAGGAAAATCATAAATTGCTCCCAATAGCTTTTTGTGCCGTTTTTTTTCATAAACAAACTGACTCAGATAGCCGTGTGGTTTGTGCAATAAAAAATGATGGTGTTTCATGACTTAATTGGAACAAAAATAGAAAGACCATCGCAACGGATGGTCTTTAGTAACTATTATTTTAGAAAATTATTGTCGGCTTTGAACATAATCTGACAAGGCATCTACATTACTGCTGAAAGAAAAAATACCATTCAACTTGAAATAATTTCTTGGTTCTATACAGAAATCGTATGCATATTTAGCAAATTCCAATTTATTATCTTCAAAATTGAAGGTATTTGCAATTTGGATAATTTGATCCACATTCAAACAATTTGCCGTGATTACCTGCTTGGCTGTTTTCAGTTGAGTATCTTCAAAGTTTTGACTTTTGATAGTGGCCAAAGCAGCATTAAAGTTACCAGGAGTCATACAACTTCTTCCATTACATCCTCTAACCGGTGCAGGAGCATCATAATCTATAGCATGACTGCCTCCAACTGTTGTAGTGGTAGTGGTAGTTTGTGTTACAGCTCCGCCGCCCATAGTATCGTTAATGGTTACTCCCATATTCACACCGCCAACATTAACCCCAACGCCAACGGAAGCACCGCCTGTTTGAGTAGTGGTTGTAGTAGTAGTTTGTGTAACACCTCTAACCGGTTGTTGTACCGGAACAGCTACAGGAACCGGACGAGGTTGTCCGTAGTGGATAACATGTACATTGGAAGGCGGAATAAAATCAGGTTGTACCGGAATAGATGAAAAATAGTTCATCTTCATTTTGGTCTTGTTGTTTTTGTCTCTCCTAATTTTGTAGGTTACATCCGCAAAAATACCATCAACATCGGTTAACATGAGATTGTTTTTGGTAATATCCATCAAACTCTTATCTTCAAATCTGATTTTGGCATTGTAGTAAGGTTGATTCAAATCTTCCACTCTTAAGTTGGTTTGCGGAACATCATTAATGACTTCACCATTAAGAATTAGGGTAAACTTATCACCGTCTTCCGAAAAAATTGTCAAATGACCAACCGGTCCCAATTGGGCAAAAGAAAGCGAAGTGAAAAGTAAAAGAGCTGAAAAGGTAATTCTTTTAATCATAGCTTAAAGGTTTAAAATAGGTTTAAATAATTATTGTCTTCTGAATTTGCAGTTTTCAAAAACGATGCCAATTTAAAAAACAATTTTCAAATTACTGCATAAAGATTTCAAAACTCTGTATATTTAGACTTTTATTTTCTAAAACCACATGAACGATAATCTAATGATAATCATCGCTTTTATTATTGCCTTAGCCATTGGAATTTTCTTGGGCAAAACACTTTTAGCCGCAAAATCGCAATCGGATAAAGCCTCATTGGAAGAAAAAGTAAACGGCTTGCTACTACAAATTGAGCAATTCAAAAACCAAGTCAGTCAAACCATTTTGGAGCGCGAAAACATTCGTACTGAGAAAGAAGCGTTGGCCATTCAGTTATCCAAAAAAGAAACTGATTTTGAAAATCTATGGGAACGGCACAAAGAACAAAAAGAAGAAGTAGAAAAACTTCAGGAAAAGTTCACTAAAGAGTTTGAAAATTTAGCCAACAAGATCTTGGAAGAAAAAACAGTCAAGTTTACCGAACAAAACAAAGAAAATCTCAAAAACATACTTTCGCCTTTACAAGACAAAATACAGTTGTTTGAAAAGAAAGTCGAAGACACGCACAAAGAAAGCATCGATTATCATGCGGCTTTGCGTCAGCAAATTTTAGGTTTGCGCGAAATGAATGAGCAAATGAGCAAGGAAACTTTAAACTTAACCAAAGCGCTCAAAGGCGACAGTAAAATGCAAGGGAATTGGGGCGAGTTGGTTTTAGAACGAGTTTTGGAAAAATCGGGTTTAGAAAAAGGCCGCGAATACGAAGTGCAGCAAAGTTTTGTAACCGAAGAGGGCAATAGAGTATTTCCCGATGTAGTGATTAATTTGCCGGATGGTAAGAAAATGGTAGTTGATTCTAAAGTAACTTTAACCGCCTATGAACGATACATAAATAGCGAAGACGATACCGAGAAGTCACAATTTATGAAGGAGCATCTCTTGGCTATCAAACGTCATATTGACCAATTGAGTGAAAAAAACTACCACGATTTGTATCAGATGGAAAGCCCTGACTTTGTATTGCTTTTCATTCCTATTGAATCAGCTTTTGCCTTGGCATTGAATGAAGATACGAGTCTGTACAACAAAGCATTTGAGAAAAATATAGTTATAGTAACGCCTTCCACATTACTGGCTACTTTACGAACAATTGACAGCATGTGGACGAATCAAAAACAACAAGAAAATGCGCTTGAAATTGCTCGTCAAGCCGGAGCTTTGTATGATAAATTTGAAGGTTTCGTGTCGGATTTGGTTAAAATCGGCAAAAAAATGGACGAAGCTAAAGTAGAATATGGCAATGCCATGAACAAACTTTTTGATGGCAAGGGAAATCTTATCAACAGTGTGGAAAAATTGAAAAAAATGGGAGCCAAAGCTAAAAAATCATTACCGGAAAACATCTTGCAACGCGCTGATAAAAATTTGGAATAATCGATATTAACCTCAGTAAAAATACACAAAATAAAATCTTTTCTTAAAAAACCCAAAAGTATTCTGAGGAAAATTGTTAATTTTTAGATTGTTACCAAAATATTGTTATATTTGGACTGCATTTTAAAAATCCTATGAAAAAGAATTACTTACAAGCACTCCTTTTAGTTTTTACGTTAACCTTTTTCTCATCATGTTCTAATAATGATGATGAGGAATACACACCGGTATCACCTGTGGTGGTTGATTTAACTCAAGTACCTTATCCTAAATTATCAGATTATAAATTTTTTGAAGGTGCCATGAAAAATTTATCTCCTTCATTAAATGTGATTCCTTATGAACCTGCCAGCGTTTTGTTCAGCGATTACGCTCACAAAAAAAGATTTGTTTGGATGCCTGATGGAACAAAGGCCACTTTTAACGGTGACGATGAAGTATTGAATTTACCCGTTGGAGCTGTATTAATCAAGAATTTCTTCTACGACAAAATACAACCTTCAAACACAGCTTTCATAATTGAAACACGTTTGATGATTCGAAAAGCTGATGGCTGGATGTTTGTTGATTATGTATGGAATGACGAGCAAACAGAAGCTTTTTTGGATTTAAACGGAAGTTACAAACAAATTTCTTTTAAAGATGACAACAACGTTCTTCGCAATGTAAATTACAGAATACCTTCTGAAGCGCAATGTATTGTTTGCCACAAATACAAAGAAACAATTAACGGAGAAGAAGTAACCACTTTTATTCCAATTGGAATTAAACCGCAAAACCTTAACTTTAATTACAATTACGGAAATGAAACCAAAAACCAATTAACTAAGTGGATAGAACAAGGTTACTTGGAAAACAGTTTTACTTTCCCGACTGCTGATCACACCACAATAAATTACACCGACGCAACCCAACCTTTGGAAAAAAGAGCCCGTTCCTATTTTGATATTAACTGTGCACATTGTCACAGAGAATCAGGGCATTGTGATTACAGACCGTTACGCTTGAGTTTTACTGAAACCGGTGGAATAAACGGTCACACTAATATGGGGGTTTGTGTTTCTACTGTTGACATGCAGGATTTTGATCCTGAATTGAATAATTTGATTACACCAAGCAAACCATCACAATCTATGTTATTTTTCAGAATGAACACTACCAATGAAAGCTATATGATGCCATTACACGGAAGATCATTGATTCATGACGAAGGTGTTGCCTTGATAGAAGAATGGATTAATGCCTTACAAAATTGTCCATAAAACACTAAATCAATTAAAAAACCAAAAATAAAAAATGAAAAAAATTACACTTTTAATTACTTTGCTCTTAGGAAGTGCTTTGTCATTCGCCCAAGATACTTGTGCAACGGCATCACCTATAACATCAGCAGGAACTTATACAATAAGTGCAATAAACGGGTTACAACTTCCTACTATTACTTGTAATTACAGCAATAATAACATAACCGCAGTAGAATGGTATGCCTATACACCATCTCAAAATTATACAGTTACTGTATCTTCTGATTTGCCTGAAAATATTTGTAGGGATACTAGACTAAGAATTTACACCGGTAATTGTACAACTATGACTTGTGTTACCGCCGATGATGACTCCGGTATTTTAGCTTGTAATTCTGGTAACACCAACTCCTTTTTATCCAAAGCAACCTTTAATGCGGTTGCCGGACAAACTTATTATATTGTATGGGATAACCGATACCAATCTACGGGCTTTAACTTTCAAGTGACGGAAATACCAGCGGGTTATAACCCGTGTAATGCTGCAATCGCAATTTCCGCCGGAACAACAAATGTAGCCAGTATTGACCAAACCAACATCAATACCAGTTGTTCTACGGCTTCATTGTCAAAATGGTATTCTTACACACCAACAGTAAACGCTAATGTTACCATCTCATCTGACTTGGTAATCAATACCTGTAAAGATACTAATGTTAGTATATATACCGGAAATTGTACTTCAGGCTTAAGTTGTGTGGGTAGTGATGATAATTCCGGAGTTATTGCTTGTACTACAGGCAACAGCAACTCAAACCTTTCAACTTACTCTTTCATAGCCTCAGCGGGTACCACTTATTACATTGTTTGGGATAATAAATGGAGTGCCGATGGTTTCAACTTTATCATTACAGAAACTCCAATTGTAGTTCCAATTAGTTATAACAATCAAACAATTTCTACTATCACTACCGGTAATAACATTTATAACATTGCCATTGTCGATATGAATGGAGATTACAAAGATGATATTGTTGGGGTGAGTACCAACAACTTAAGAGTACACTTCCAAGGCAATACTCCGGGGACTTTCACAGTAACCGATTTCCCTATAACAGGAACAAGTGACATGCCTTCTTGGAGTTTGGCTGCCGGTGATTACAACAAAGACGGATTTAATGATATTCTTTTGGGTAGCGGAACTGGATTAACTTTTTGGAGATCAGCAAACAATGGGACGGAGTATACGAACATTAATCCTTCAGATTATATCTTCTGTCAAAGAACCAACTTTGTTGACATTAACGACGATGGACATCTAGATGCTTTCTCTTGTCATGATATTGATCCGAATGTATATTATTTGAACGATGGAAATGCCAACATGACTTATTACCAATCAGGAACACCTGGCGCTTATATGCTAGGTATTACGCCTAGTGGCGGAAACTACGCTTCTTTATGGTCTGATATGGATAATGACGGAGATTTAGATATGTTTATTTCTAAATGTTCCGGTCCTCCATGTGAATTACACAGAAACGATGGTAATGGCGTATTTACTGATATTTCTGCTCAAGCGGGAATCAACGTTACGCCTATCCAAACTTGGTCTTCTGCTATTGCAGATTTTGATAATGACGACGATATGGATGTTATTATCACAGCCAGTGCCGGAACACACAGATTCTTTAGAAATAACTTAGAAACTTCAACAGTGGCTTTTACCAACATCACAGCAGGTTCTGGTTGGGATACAAATACTTCTACTAACATCGACAATATTGCCTACGATTTTGATAATGATGGCAAAGTGGATGTTCTTGGTGGTGGTAACAAAATTATGTTCAACCAAGGTAATAATGTCTTCGCACCGGTAAACTACAATGCCATCAGCGTAGGAGCTGTTGGGGATTTAAATAACGATGGATTCCTAGACATCCAAAACGGCACTACCGTTCGCTACGGTATTCCTAATGGAAATAATTGGGTAAAAGTAACATTACAAGGGATTCAAAGTAACAGAAACGGAATTGGTGCTCGTGTTGAAATTTATGGCCCATGGGGAAAACAAATCAGAGACATCCGCAGTGGTGAAGGTTTCCGTTATATGAGCTCCTTAAATGCGCATTTCGGAATTGGAACACACAGTGTAATCAACCAAGTAATTATTAGATGGCCTTCTGGATTAGTTGACACTTACAATAATGTAACTCCTAATCAACCTTTGCATGTGGTTGAAGGTGCTACTTTAGGTTTAGAGGCATTTGAAAGCACCGTATTTACTGTTTATCCAAATCCTGTAAAAAGCACTATCAATATTGCCATCAATACAGCCAATCCGGTTGAATTTGTAGCGGCTCAAATTTATGATTTAAGCGGAAGAATGGTACAACAAACTAAAGTATTAAATCGAACAGTTACTGTTGACAATCTTTCAACAGGAACTTACATTTTAATGCTGAGAGACAATAACGGTAAAGACTACAGTCAAAAATTCATCAAAGAATAACGTTAGCTTATATTTAAATAAAAAAGTCCCGAATCTAATTCGGGACTTTTTTATTTAAAGAACTTATTGGATTAGAAAACTCTCAACAAATTAAATCCGAAAAAGACATCTCCTTTACCCCAATCACCGGTAGTATTCCCTAAAAATCCGGCTTCGTGTATGCCTTGTGAATTACTGAAGTGCATTTGAAAAACATGGCCACCGGTTTCTAAATCTATCCCAATGGATAACGGATCACGAAAAGGTGATGAATCCGAACGATTTAAATGAGCGGCATAATCAATATTCAATGACCAACGTTTGCCTAATTTGTATCTTCCTCCCATCCCAATAGCATATTGACCATTGTCTTGATTATCATCAAGTACAAAATTCTCATGAAAATAGGTCGGCGCTAATTCAAGTGACAAATTAGTATTCACTTTACGAGAAATTAAAAGCTGGGTAACATAAATTAATCGGTTATCGAAGGACATAGTAATTATTGCCAAAATAAAAAAAGTAGACGGCGGTGTTAAAATAGAAGCAGATTTCACAGTCAATACCGATGATTTCGATATTGATATTCCGGCCGTGGTGAGCAAGAAACTTACTAAAAAGGTTGCCGTATCACTCGAAGCTACACTCCGATAAAAAAGCAAAACCATTGGGCTTTTCCTTAAATTGAAATCTTTTCAAAAGAATTTAGTTTATCAATATGCAATAAAGTTCGATTATCATCATGGCTTTTAGAAAACATTGGGTTGAATTTAGCACCATAAACTATCTCATCAAAAGTATACGAAGTTCGTTTTACCACTGTAGTACTAAAACGGTCATCAAAAACCTTTACATAAACCATAATTTCGCCACTTAATTTTTGATAATCATTAGCCGATAAATTATAAAAAGGACTGTTTTCAGTAATCGGATGTACCAAGGTCCAACTCAACGTTAAAGCATTAATTCTTGACAACTCCAAATCAAGATTATAAAACTTATTGATCAATTGGCCATTCTCATCAAGCCTCAAGCCAACGGTCATTTTTACTTCTGCTTCGGTGAGATGAGTATTTTTGTATGGTGTCATTCTAATCATCAAAGCTGTTCCTGAGGCATATGGTGTTATCAAAGCATTTTCAGAAAAAAGCAAAAAAGCTTTCGGCATACTAAATCTCCCATAAAATAATCCGGTCGCAATAGCAAAACTCAACAAACCAAATAAAGCTTCAACTGCAGCTACAAAACTGGTCAAAAATCCACTCGGACTAATATGACCGTAACCAACCGTTGTATAAGTTTGTATGCTAAAGAAAAAAGTTTGACCGAATTTATCCAACGGAGTATCTGCATTAATCCCTTTAAGATGCTCAACTCCAATTAAATAATAAATACTGGCAAAACACAAGTTTACCATAAAATAAAACAAGAGTATTATCAACAAAAACTTCCATCTTGATATGTTAACCATGGTATGAAACCAACTAATCCCTTCAAAAAAACCTATACCGGTTCTTTTAATATTAGCATTTCCTGTTTTAGTTAAAAACCTACCACCATAACTCCCGGGATTAGTTCCAAAACCGGTATTGTTATCTGATTTGGCTTTGGTATTAATTTTTTTTAAAAACTCCATAGTAATCAAATTGCTTTTTCCATTACATAATCATCCATAACATAGCTGTTGCCTATATCAATTATCTCCTCTTTTATAATTTTAAAGCCAACTTTTTCATAAAATTGAATGGCCGAATTGTTTTTATTAACATTTAAAAACAAAGCAATATCATTATTGACTTTAGCTTGATTTTCGATAGAATCAATCAAAGCTTTTCCGGTTCCTTTCCCTTGTTGGGAAGACAAAATGTAAATCTTGTGAATTTTTGTTTTTTTTAAAGAATCGGCATTGTGCTCATAAGAAGCAAATCCAACTGTTTCGTTTTGATCTCGAATCAAAATAAAATGATGGTTTTTTGTATTGGCTTGCTCTTGTAACGACGGTATACTGTACATTCTTTCGAGCATATATTCAATTTGGGCTTCGGTTAGAATATTGCCGTAAGTTTTAGGCCAAATTTCAAAAGCAATATTTCTTACTTCAGTGAATTGGTCATCCAAATTGGGAATAATTTCAAACATAACTACTTTTTAAAAGCTGATTCGTAGGTTTTAATCCAATCTTCAACAGAAATTTTCTGCACCAATTCACCTATCAAATCATACGGAATGTCATCCATCTTTTTAAAACGCACACAACTTTTCCCCATATCGAGCTTGTATTTACATCGTTTGCCGTATTCTTCCACAAACCAATCGTGCAACTTTTGATCGGCATAAATGCCCATATGGTAAAAAGCCACAAAGTTTTTTTGAGAGGCCAAGCCCATAAACGGCAGCGGATCTTTGGGATTACAATGATAACCGCTCGGATAAATATCGTGTGGTACACAATAACCCATCATACCATAGCCCATGGATTCCTGAAAACCTATTGGGAGATTTTTAGTAATGACTTGTTGGAGTTTTTGAATGACTTCTTTACGATCGGCAGGAAGTTCGTTAATATAGTCTTGTGTTGTTTGAGCTTTGGATTGCATGACAATAGATTTTGTTTCTCAAAAATAGAAATATTTTTATAGATTTACGTACTGATTTTTATTACAAATTTATGTCGAAAAACGAATTAAGGAAAGATAAAACGTGTTTGAATTGTCGTCATGTGGTAGCAGAACGATTTTGTCCCAATTGCGGGCAAGAAAACACCGATACTCGAAAAACCTTTGTACAGTTATTTGTTCATTTCTTTGAAGATTTGACGCATTACGAAAATTCTTTTTGGAAAACTATCAGGAACTTAATTTTTAAGCCTTCTGCCTTAACTAAAGAATACCTTTCCGGCAAACGAATGTCCTACTTGGCTCCTATCCGACTGTATATTTTTATCAGTTTTGTGACTTTCTTTCTTTTTTCTGTCATTCCCGACGGCTCAGATGAAGAAGTAACTGAAGCCCAAAAAAACAATCGTCACAAGCAGACGGAGCATGTTGAAAACTCCAAAACTGATTCCATAGATAATGCTCAGGACAGCATTCAAAGACAGCAATGGATAGCCAATTTGGAACAAAAGGGGTATATCGATAAAAAAATGGCCGATTCTCTGCAAAATGCTTATAAACAGAGAAATCTGACTGATGAGAGCAGTACCTATATGAATTTCGGATACCATTCGGTAGCACAATTAGATTCTATTCAAAAATATGGCAAAGCTGAGGAAAAAATTGGTGATGTAGGATATTGGTTTCACAAAAAAATACTTCTGGCCAAACAAGGTAAAACAAAAGATGAAGTTATGGATAAAATGTCAGAAGTTTTTATCCGTAATATACCCAAAGCTTTATTTATCTATATGCCTTTATTTGCCTTCGTACTTTGGGTGTTTCAAAATAAAAAGCGTTGGTACTATTTTGACCATGGTATTTTTACTTTGCATTACTTTTCTTTTTTGTTGCTCGCCTCATTACTCTTGGAATTGTTTAATTCTTTCATTGGTTTGTTAGGCAATCATTGGGTGTTGGACATAGTCATTTCTGTAGTAGATACGATCATTATTGTGTACATGCTGTATTACTTTTTCCCGGCTCACCATCGCTTTTACGAGCAAAGCCGATTCAAAACTATCCTCAAAGGAATTTTGATATTCTTCATCAATATGATCATCTTAAGTATTATTTTGATTGGTCTATTCTTCTTTTCATTCATTAATATTCATTAATCATGCTAAAAAAAACACTGTTCTCACTGGCGCTTATTGCTCTTTTAACAAGCTGTAGCCTTTCAAAATCAAGCAATAAGATGACGGTCGATTTGAACGCTTATCTTAATACAATCTCTATTGAACGTTTGCGCTCCAACTTAACTTATATCGCTTCCGATGAAATGGAAGGCAGAGAAACCGGTAGCGAAGGCCAAAAGAAAGCCGGTCAATACATCATCGATTTCTATAAAAAAAACGGAATCCCTTTTCCAAAAGGTGCCGACAGTTATTATCAAAAAGTTCCGGCGGCTTTTTTAAATGCCAAAAGAAACGAAAACTTACCCGATTCAGAGAACATTTGGGCATTCATCGAAGGTTCTGAAAAGCCGGAAGAAATTGTAGTGCTTTCGGCCCATTACGACCACGTTGGGGTAAAAAACGGAGAAGTATACAATGGTGCCGATGATGACGGCTCGGGAACAGTAGCCTTGATGGAAATGGCTGCCGCTTTTCAAAAAGCGAAAAACGAAGGCAACGGACCTAAACGTTCTGTCTTAATTTTACACGTAACCGGCGAAGAACACGGTTTGCATGGTTCTCGTTATTATTCCGAAAACCGATTGTTTCCGCTTAAAAATACGGTAGCCGATGTGAATATTGACATGATTGGCAGACGCGATGACTTCCACAAAGAAAGCAACAACTATGTCTATGTAATTGGTTCCGATTATTTATCGACGGATTTATACAACATTTGTGAAAGTGTCAACAAAGCATACATAAACTTAACTATCGATTACAAGTACAACGATAAAAATGATCCGAACCGATTTTACTATCGCTCCGACCATTACAACTTTGCCAAACACAATATCCCGTCGGTTTTCCTCTTTAACGGAACGCACGCTGATTACCACAAACCCGGTGATGATGTAAGCAAAATTGAATTTGATGCTTTAACCAAAAGAACCCAATATGCCTTTGCCATTGCTTGGGAAATTGCCAATAGAGACAAACGTTTGGTGGTAGACAAAAGCGATAAATAAAAACCCAATTACAGGTACAAAAAAAGCCCCGAATTACGGGGCTTTTGAATTTTGGGTGAATGAGGGGTCTCGAACCCCCGACCTTCGGAACCACAATCCGACGCTCTAACCAACTGAGCTACAATCACCATTTGTGGGCATTCACAACCTAGGTTGCTTTTGCGAGTGCAAATATAGTGCAAAACTTAACTTTTGCAAAGGTTTTTTATATTTTTTAAATCAAATCTCCTAAGCTCTTGACAGCCACATATCTCTCGGCTGTAAAACCTTCTGCATAATCAACGCCAATCAATCTACCAAAGTCTTGCGAACGGTAATGAATGCTTTCTAAAAAATTCTTAGTGGCAATCGGTGTTACCGGTTCATTGGAATTTTCAGAGTAGAATTGGGAGGCATAAGCCAATATAGAGGCTGTTTTTTTATCAATAAAATCGGAGATGTCCACCACAAAATCAGGTGTAATGTTTTTCCACTGCATGTAATGATATACCACTTTAGGCCGCCAAGCTTCCTGAACAACACCTTCATGAGTGGTTTCAATTTTTCTCAAACCCGATAAAAAACAAGCATCCGAAACCAATTTGCTGCCTTTTCCGTGATCGATATGACGGTCATCAATAGCATTACAAATTACAATCTCGGGTTGGTATTTGCGAATTCGTTTGATGATTTCCATCTGATGTGTTTCATCATTGACAAAAAAACCATCGCGCATGTTTAAATTTTCTCTAACGGAAATTCCCAAAATCTCAGCCGCCAAACTCGACTCTTGGTCTCTGATTTCCACAGAACCACGCGTACCGAGTTCACCGCGCGTCAAATCAATTATCCCAACTTTTTTTCCCAACGAAACTTCTTTAGCGATTGTGCCACTACAACCCAATTCAACATCATCAGGATGAGCTCCGAAAGCCAATATGTCTAATTTCATATTTTTTATTTTGTTATAGGTTATAAGTTGTTCAACTAACAACTCTTAATGCAAAACCTTGCGCATGGTCATTGATTTGTTGACCGTTTCCATAAATTCCGCCTCCGGTATACTGTCTTTGGTAATCCCGCAACCAACAAACAATTCCGCTTGTTTACCGTTGCGTTTCATACACCGCAAATTAACAAATAAATCGGATTGATCGGTTCTAAAAGTCGCCAAATCGATATTCAACTCTCCCAAAAATCCTGAGTAATACTCTCTATTATAATATTCATTTTGCAGAATAAAATCTTTAGCCGCAACTTTGGGCAAACCGCAAACTGCCGAGGTTGGATGCAAGGTTTTAATAATTTCCTTTAAGTTACTTTCATTATCAATTGTTGCCGAAATATCGGTTTTTATGTGCCATAAATTGCCGGCTTTTACCGAATACGGACTCGATACTGTAAGCTCCGAAACTTTGTCTTCCAAAATTTGGGTAATATAGTCGGTTACCAATCGCTGCTCCTCAATTTCTTTATCTTGCCAAACAACATTGTTTGATGCTGTTGAGGCTTGAGTGCCGGCCAAAGCTACCGTATGCAAGGTTTGTTGGTTCACTTTTAAAAACTGCTCCGGTGTGGCTCCTAACCACATGCCGATTTTAGGATGAAAAAAACAATATCTAAAAGCAGTAGGGTAAAAGGCAACCAACTTTTTAAAAACGGTTTCCATCTCAAAAGAGTTGACTTCAACAACTTCTTTACGTGACAAAACAACTTTTTTGAACTCGTCTTTAATAATAGCACCAACGCCTTTTGCAACTAATGCTTTAAAATACATTTTAGCCTCTTCATCAATACTGAATGTTGGATTAGGAGACATTATAAAGTCCGTCTCGCTAATCTTTTCAACATAAACCTCCGATTTCGTTTGTGGAATAAAAGGAATCGACTCGCCATCAAAAGGGGCAAAAACAAATCCTTTTTCACTAAAATCCTCTAAAAAATACAAATAATCGTTCTCCTGAAATACGCCAATAACCCGATCAGCATTGGGCTTAACATACAATACAAACGGTAATTGTTGCTCTTGGTGAACTTTGACTTTTACAAACAAATCGGTCATGCTCTTCGGGGTAAAATCATATTGGTCAGCTTACAAAGCGAAATGAGTTTGCCGTTTTCATCGGTGATTTTAATTTCCCACAAATGAATACTTCTCCCTTGGTGAATTATTTTCGCCGTACAAAATACAGTCCCGTCTCGCTTGCTTTTTAAATGGTTGGCTGAAATCTCTATGCCTCTTACTTCTTGCTTTTCAGTATTGATAAACATCAAAGATGCGGCACTGCCAACGCTTTCGGCTAAAGCCACTGTAGCACCGCCGTGCAATAATCCCATTGGCTGGTGCACTCGGGAATTCACCGGCATTTTAGCGGTTAAGAATCCTTCTCCTGCGTCGATATATTCAATTTCTAAGGTTTCCATCAAAGTGCTTTTACTCCATTCGTTGCAGAGTTGCAACACTTTCTCTCTATCCAATGACATAGCTTTTTTTTGTAAAAATACTACTTATTTGGCACAAGGAAAAAAGCAGGCAAAATCAAAATACTAAAATTGTCTTTTTATCGTTATCTAGGGAGACAATCTTCAAATTTTCAAATTGACTTATTTTCAAATTAAACTTTAATACCTACATTTACCACCCGAGGCCTTTAGGCCGAATTGTACAACGTAAAAATTCGTAACACCAATGCGCTATCTTATTTTTCTTTTTATAGTGGGTTTAACATTACTCAACAGTTCTTGTCGACAAGATTTTGAATTTGAACCCAGCACCGGCGGTTTGTTTTTTTCTAAAGACACCGTATACTTAGATACCGTTTTCACCAATATCGGTTCCAGTACATACACCCTTAAAGTGTATAACAGAAGCGACAAAGACATCGAAATCCCAACGATTCAATTAGGAAAAGGACAAGCTTCCAAATACCGAATTACAGTTGACGGTATGGTAGGCAATAACAATCGAGTGTTCAATAATGTAGAATTGTTGGCCAAAGACAGTATGTACATTTTTGTTGAAGTTACTTCTGATGTAGCTGAAGCCAATCCGACAGATTTTTTATATACCGATATTATTGAATTCCGCCACGCCAATGGTGAAATTCAAGATGTAGACTTGGTAACCTTAATCCAAGATGCTTATTTTTTATATCCGAAACGATTTGCCGATGGCACAACCGAAACTTTAACTATTGAAGGTATTGAGGAACCGGTTTATGGATTTTTCCTCGACGAAAATGATCCTGTAAATGGTAACGAATACATTTGGGGTAACAATAAGCCATATGTTGTTTATGGATATGCCGCCGTTCCCGGTGGTAAAACCTTAAATGTACAACCCGGTGCTCGAGTGCATTTTCATGCCGATTCCGGATTAATTGTGGGCAATGGCGCTTCATTTAAAGCTAATGGTACTTTGGAAAATAATATCATTTTTGAAGGCGACCGATTAGAGCCCGGATTTTCAGACGTTGCAGGTCAATGGCAAACCATTTGGCTTACCGCCGGAAGCACAGGGAATGAAATCAATCATGTTATTATCAAAAATGCGGTGGTAGGTTTGAACATCGACAGCAATGATGGTAATTTTATGCCCATTAAGAACACCCAGATATACGACTCTTCCTTGATTGGTTTGTATGCTAAAACAGCTAAAATCAGAGGAGAAAATATAGTAATCAATACAGCCGGTATTGCTTCGTTAGCCTGTACATTAGGCGGAAGTTACGAATTCAAACATTGTACGTTTAACAACAATTGGTCGAGTTCCCGACAAGTAGCGGTTTTACTAAACAATTATTTTGAAGATGAAAATGGTGCTCAAGTACCCTTCGATTTGGCGCAGGCTGATTTTAAAAATTGTATCATTTACGGTAGTAACACATACGAGCTATCTCTTGATCCTGCTAGTACAGGTATTTTCAATCATTCATTCACCAAATGTTTATTAAAATTTGGCAGCAGCACCAATCCGCTATACAACTTCCTTTTTGATAATCCGGAAATTAAGCGCAATGAAAACCCTAAATTTTTGAGAGTACAAAACAACCAACTCAACATTGGAGATGATTCTGCCGCCAGAGGTTTTGGCGATGCTGTAGGCGTTCCGAATGATATTTTAGGAAATCCGAGAGTTTCACCATTTGATGCAGGTGCTTATAATTGGACTACTTTTGAGGATTAATTTGTTGAAAAACCTTTTTCCATATTCGCATTTTTTACCCTAAATTTGCACCAACAACAACTACTAAATACAACACAATGATTCATTTCTTCGGAAACGAAAGTGCCACCGTTTTTGCCGTACAAACGCAAAACGAACTTTCGGCAGAAACCATCTCAAAACTAAATTGGCTTTTTGGCAAAGCAAATAAAATAGAAAAATCCGTCCTGACGGATTTTTTTGTTGGACCACGTGCGGCTATGGTAACGCCTTGGAGTACAAACGCTGTTGAAATAACCCAAAATATGGGTATTGAAGGCATCATCAGAATTGAGGAATTCGAAAAGGTTTCAACTGATTTTACCAATTTCGACCCAATGCTTTCTCAAAAATACAGCGAGTTAACCCAAGAAATTTTCACTATCAACATCCAGCCGGAACCGATTTTGGAAATTGATGATATTGCAGCCTATAACCAACAAGAAGGTCTTGCTCTAAGTGATGAAGAAATAGATTATTTGAATGGCGTAGCGATGAAAATTGGCAGAAAACTAACAGATTCAGAAGTTTTTGCCTTTTCGCAAGCCAATTCGGAGCACTGCAGACACAAAATATTCAACGGCACTTTTGTGATTGACGGTCAAGAAAAAGAGACTTCCCTATTCAAACTCATCAAAAAAACATCCGCTGAAAATCCAAATGATATTGTTTCGGCTTATAAAGACAATGTCGCTTTTATCAAAGGACCTAGAGTTACACAATTCGCTCCTAAAAGTGCTGACAAACCTGATTTTTACGAGACTAAAGAATTTGATTCCGTAATTTCCTTAAAAGCCGAAACCCATAATTTCCCAACTACAGTTGAACCTTTCAACGGTGCCGCAACCGGTTCGGGTGGAGAAATCAGAGACAGACTTGCCGGCGGACAAGGTTCATTACCATTAGCCGGGACTGCCGTTTATATGACCGCTTATTCTCGTTTGAAAGACAATAGAACTTGGGAAAATGGCATGACCGAAAGAAAATGGCTGTACCAAACGCCTATGGACATCTTAATCAAAGCCTCTAACGGTGCTTCTGATTTTGGTAACAAATTCGGGCAACCGTTAATCACGGGTTCAATCTTAACTTTCGAACACCAAGAAGCATCTGAATTTGAGGATGAACCTAATACAAATAGAAAGTTAGGCTACGACAAAGTCATCATGCAAGCAGGCGGCATTGGCTACGGAAAATTAGACCAATCCATCAAAAAGAAACCAACAGCCGGAGACAAAATCGTCATCCTTGGCGGTGAAAATTACAGAATTGGTATGGGTGGCGCAGCCGTTTCTTCAGCAGATACCGGTGCTTTTGGTTCCGGAATTGAATTAAATGCCATCCAACGTTCTAATCCTGAAATGCAAAAACGTGCAGCCAATGCCATTCGTGGTTTGGTAGAAAGTGATAACAATCCGATTGTTTCGATACACGATCACGGTGCCGGTGGACATTTGAATTGTCTTTCCGAATTAGTTGAAGAAACCGGCGGCTTGATTGATTTGGATAAATTACCTGTAGGCGACCCAACTTTATCTGCCAAGGAAATCATTGGTAATGAGTCTCAAGAAAGAATGGGATTAGTGATTGGCCAAAAAGACATCAATATTTTACAACGCATAGCAGACAGAGAACGTTCGCCTATGTATCAAGTTGGTGATGTAACCAACGACCATCGTTTTACCTTTGAAAGCAAAACATCCGGAGTCAAACCAATGGATTATGCTTTGGAAGATTTCTTTGGAAGTTCGCCAAAAACGATTATGACGGATAAAACCATTGATAGAAATTACGCTGATTTAGAATACAGCAACGATTATATCCAAGACTATTTAAGAGATGTATTAAAACTCGAAGCCGTAGCTTGTAAAGATTGGTTGACCAATAAAGTCGACCGTTGTGTTGGCGGAAGAGTCGCCAAACAACAATGTGCCGGACCATTGCAATTGCCATTGAATAATGTGGGCGTAATGGCTTTAGACTTTAACGGAAAAGAAGGGATTGCCACTTCCATTGGCCATGCTCCTATTTCGGCTTTAATTAATCCAACTGCCGGGACACGAAATGCGATTGCCGAAGCATTATCGAATATTGTTTTTGCGCCGTTAAAAGAAAATTTAAAAAGCGTTTCACTTTCAGCCAACTGGATGTGGGCTTGTAAAAACGAAGGTGAAGATGCTCGTTTATACGAAGCCGTTCTGGCTTGTTCTGATTTTGCCATCGAATTAGGCATCAACATTCCCACCGGAAAAGATTCGCTTTCCATGAAACAAAAATACCCTAACGATGAAGTGATTGCACCGGGAACGGTAATTATTTCAGCAGCAGGAAATTGTTCCAATATTACTAAAGTCGTTGAACCGGTTTTGCAAAGAAACGGTGGTTCGATTTATTATATCAATTTGTCACAAGACGAGTTTAAATTAGGGGGAAGCTCATTTGCTCAGGTGTTGAATAAAATCGGAAACGAAACCCCAACTATTAAAGATGCTGCTTTCTTCAAAAAAGCGTTCAATACCGTTCAAGATTTAATTAAAGACCGACAAATTTTGGCCGGACACGACATTGGAAGCGGGGGATTGATTACGACTCTATTGGAAATGTGTTTTGCCGATACTAATTTAGGGGCTAAAATCAATTTCAGTTCATTCGAAGAAAATGATTTAGTGAAGATTTTATTCGCCGAAAACATTGGCTTAGTGCTTCAAGCGAAAAACGATACTACATTTGAAAAAGCTTTAGAAGGAATAGAGTTCTTCAAAATTGGAGAAGTATTGGATTCAGAATCTTTAACTATAGAAGATTTAGTACTTGATATTCGTTCTTTAAGAGATGTATGGTTTGAAACTTCTTATTTATTGGACCAAAAACAATCCAAAAACAATACCGCTAGAGAACGTTTTAACAACTACAGTCACCAACCTTTACAATATCAATTTCCAAGTCATTTTACAGGTATAAAGCCGATAATTGACAACACTAAACCACGTCCGAAAGCAGCTATAATCCGTGAAAAAGGAAGCAATTCCGAACGTGAAATGGCCAATGCGATGTACTTAGCGGGATTTGACGTAAAGGATGTTCACATGACCGATTTAATCTCGGGACGCGAAACTTTAGAAGACATTCAATTCATTGGCGCTGTGGGTGGTTTCTCTAATTCGGACGTATTAGGTTCCGCTAAAGGTTGGGCCGGAGCGTTTAAATACAATGAAAAAGCAAATATTGCATTGAAGAACTTCTTTAAAAGAGAAGATACGCTTTCAGTCGGAATTTGCAATGGTTGCCAATTGTTCATGGAACTAGAAGTCATCAACCCTGAACACGAGATTCACGGTAAGATGAAACACAATGATTCGCACAAACACGAAAGCATATTCACTTCGGTAAAAGTACAGGAAAACCATTCGGTAATGCTAAAAACACTTGCCGGAACTACCTTAGGGGTTTGGGTTTCGCATGGCGAAGGAAAATTCAATTTACCATATGAAGAAAGTCAGTATAACATTGTAGCCAAATACGCTTACGAAGGTTACCCGGCCAATCCAAACGGTTCCGATTACAATACTGCTATGCTGTGTGATAAAACCGGTAGACATTTAGTAATGATGCCACACATTGAACGTTCAACTTTCCCATGGAATTGGGCGCATTATCCGAATGACAAAAAAGACGAAGTTTCTCCTTGGATTGAAGCCTTTGTCAATGCCAGAGAATGGATTGAAAATCAAGATAAATAAATTGAAAACCCGCTCCAATGAGTGGGTTTTTTATTTGGGCGTGTCTCGTTCCAAAAAACGAGACCGGGCTGTCCGGGTTACACGGTAACCTCTCCCATCCCTCACGCGAACCATTGCAT
>NZ_JBILQL010000101.1:0-7371 GCF_044373165.1 Flavobacterium sp. | reverse complement strand
CATTTGTTAGGAAACGTTAAATTTGATGCTGGTGGATTTCATCAATTGACTTTAGGGATTAACTTATTCTGTGCTCCTGATAAATACCACTGTAATTGTCCGGCTATTAATTAATTCAAATACAAGTCCCGATTATTCGGGACTATTTTTTTATGGTAATCAAATCGGTAAACGGAAAGCATCCTCAAATTCCTGAGGATTGTTACGTGGCGGATAATGCCACAATTTTAGGGGATGTAACTTTTGGAAGCTCATGCAGTGTATGGTTTAATGCCGTAGTGCGTGGAGATGTTCATTACATCAAGATAGGGAACAAGGTTAATATTCAAGATGGAGCTGTAATTCATTGCACTTACCAAAAGCATCCGACTGTTATTGGAAATAATGTTTCTGTAGGGCATAATGCTATAGTGCATGGTTGTACGATTCATGATAATGTTTTAATTGGAATGGGTGCCATAGTGATGGACAATTGTGTGGTAGAAAGCAATGCTATTGTTGCTGCCGGAGCTGTTGTTACTCAAAACACCATAGTTGAATCCGGGACTATTTATGCCGGAGTACCGGCTAAGAAAGTGAAAGACATTGATCAATCGGATTTTGCGGGTGAGATTGAGCGTATTTCTAACAATTATGTGATGTATTCGAGTTGGTTTAAAGACGCCGAATAAAAGAAGCCTTTGGTTTGAGTATAGCCCCGATTGGCGTCTCGTTTTTGGACGAGACAGAAAGCGGGAAAATGGTTTAAACAATTCCCGAGCGATTAGCTTCTAAAAGTCTTTACTTTTTACTTCATATTGCGATTTGAGGATATCAGTCAATACTTTTGGATTGGCATTGGTATAGAAAATGGCTTTTCCTTCTTTATCCTGGTTGCTTAGGCCAACATTTTCCATTAATACTTTTTTAGTTTGTCTTGCTACAGCTTCCCCTGAATCGATGATTTTAATGTGATTGGGGAGGATTTTTTTGATTTGTGGAATCAAGTATGGGTAATGACTGCAACCCAGCACGAGATAGTCGATATTGGCTTGTATCATAGGTTCCAGATAGTCGTGTAATAATTTATTCATTTCGGGAGAGTTGATGTCTCCGTTTTCTATTAACGGAACTAAGCCGTGACCGATTTGCTCTATAATTTTAGTGTCTTTAAACTTTTGGACGGTTTGGTGGAACAGTTCGCTATTGAGAGTGCCTTGCGTGGCTAATATACCGATAACGTGTTGTTTTGAATTGATAGCTGCCGGTTTGATAGCCGGTTCAATGCCGATAAAAGGAACTTTGTATTTGTTTCGTAATTCTGTGATGGCGTTTGTGGTTGCTGTATTGCAGGCGACTACGATTATTTTGCTGTTCTGATCTAATAAAAACTCGGTGTTTTTGCAACTTAGGTGGATGATTTCGTCTTTGGATTTTTGCCCGTAAGGCGCGTTTTTGCTGTCGGCTAAATAAATGGTGTCTTCGTTGGGTAGCAGTTCGTGGATAGCTGTCCAAATAGAAGTACCGCCAATACCGGAGTCAAAAAGGCCTATAGGATTATTATTGGTCATAAAACAAAAGTAAAAAAAAACTGCTCAAACCCGATTGGGAAGAGCAGTTTTTAAAATGTATTTTCTAAATTTTAGAAGCCTAAATCTTTTTTAACGTCTGGCGTTAAGTCCGGACCATCAGCTAATAGTAAGTCAGCTACGTTTAAAACGTATTGAAAACCTTTAGCTTTACCTACTTTAGCAATAGAAGCTTTAATTTTTTCCATCAAAGGCTTTACTAAGTCGGTTTCTTTCTTTTGTAATTCTTTTTGAGCATTATCTCTGTAGTCTGTGATTCTTTTTACCAAATCTTGAACTTCAGTTTGACGGGTTTGGTTTACAGCATCACCAACGGTGCCTGCTTCTTGGTCATATTTTTTAATTTTATTTTGGTATTCTTCCGCCATGGTTTTGTATTCTGCATCATAAGTAGCACTCAATTTTTCTAATTGTTTTTGAGCGTCCAACATCGCCGGCATTTTAGAAATAATTTCATTTACATCTACGTGTGCCGTTTTAGCTTGCGCATTGATGGTTTGGCTTGTTCCTAAAAACAATACAGTAGCTATTAGTAATGATTTCAATCGTTTCATTTTTAAAAAAGTATTAATTAATTATTTATTCTGTTTTTGTTTCTGTTTTTTTATCCTCTTTGGCTTTTTTTGCTGCTTCTCTGTCTTCTAGAATTTTTCTTTTCTTGTCTTCTAAAGCTTTTTTACGGTCTTCAATCAATTTTGCTCTTGCTGCCGCTTTAGCTTCTTTTGAATTTGGATTGACCGCAGTGCTGTCAGTACTTGTTTTGGCACTTTCATCAGCCGGTTTGTCTGTTGATTTGTCATTATCAGTAACCGTGCCACTTTTTTTTGCTTCACGAGCTTCAGCCGCTGCTTTTCTTTTATCGTCTTGTTCTTTTTTCTTTGCTTCGAAGGCTAATTTTCTATCTTCCAACATTTTATCTCTGGCGGCTTTTTTATCCTCTAAGGCCTTTTTTCTGGCTGCCAGGGCCGGATTTTCATCTTCAACATCTTCTTGGTATTCCTTTTTTTCTTGTTCTTTGAGTTCTTTTTTAGAGAGTTGTTCTCTTCTTTCTGCTCGGGTGATACTTCGGATAACCTGATCGCTTATATCGTGTCTTTTGGCTGAAAAAAGCATGGTTAAATCGGATGATTTGTCAAATATAAAATCGTATTTTTTAAGTTCGGCAATATCTTGAACTGCTGTGAATACTTGGTCCTGTATAGGTTTAACCAAAACAGCTTTTTGGGTGATTAAGTCGCCGTTAGGGCCGAATTTTTTTTGTTGGAATTCAATGAGTTCGTTTTCTTGAAATTTGATTTCCTCTTCACGCTCTTCTATGAGTTCTTTGGTAAGTAAAGCTCTTTCGGTTTTAAGGGCATCTTTTAATTTTGCTATTTCCACTTTTTTAGCTTCTATATCTTGCTTCCACTTTTCAGCTTTTTGTTCCAGTTGGTTTTTAGCTTCAGTGTAATCGGGTACATTTTCCAGTATATATTCCATGTCAATGTAACCAATTTTTACACCACGACCTTGTGCATTGGCATTGAAACCAAAGAATAACAGTAATATTGATATTGCAAAATATTTTTTCATGCCATTATGATTTAGAAATATGTACCAAATATAATTAAAATTGTTGACCAATGATAAAATGTGTTTCCCAACCATTCTTTTGCGTAAATCCTGGCACGGCATCAAATCCATGAGCGAAATCAATTCCCAATAAACCAAATGCAGGCATAAAGATTCTGACACCAAATCCGGCTGAACGTTGTAAAACAAATGGATTGTATTCTTTGAAAGTATCAAAGGAAGAACCGGCTTCAGCAAAAGTTAGGGCATAAATAGAGGCTGCCGCTTTTAAAGTTAAAGGATAACGCAATTCCAAAGTAAATTTGTTGTAAACTGTTCCACCGTCGGGACTAGACAACGATTGGTTAGGATAACCTCTTAATTGGATTACTTCTCTTCCATCTAATGCGAAGTTGGCCAAACCATCACCTCCTAAGAAGAAACGTTCAAACGGGACCAAGCCACGACCATTATTGTATGCTCCTAAATAACCAAACTCTCCAAGCGCTCTTAGCACTAATGCTTTAGATGGTGAGCCGGCCAATCGGGTATACCAATCGGCTTTGAATTTTAATTTGTAATATTCTAACCATTTGAATTTTTCCTGGTCTACTTTACCTTGATCAGCAGTGGCTTCTTGAAAAGTATTTGCTTTTTCGTAGATACCTGAGTTTTCAGTAGTTTCTTTCAAGAAATCACCCACAGCGGGCAATTCGCCGTTAGCATTAGGTGCAATGTTTAATCCGCCGTTTTCTCTGTATCTTAATTTGTAAGCTTCTTGATTTTGTAAATCGCCATAATTCACTCCGTTAAAGGCAGAATAAGGCAAAGTAAATTTGGCCGAAAAACTGAATTCAGAACCGTAAGTTGGATAAATCGGATTTACCCCTTTATTGTTTCTACTCAAGCCTAAATTAAAAGCTAAGTTTCGGGATGAACCGTTTCCAAAAGTAAATAAACCGGTATTGTAATTGTTCAAAGCGTAATATTGGAAACTCACCGAATTAGAGAATACAAAAAAGTCATCCGGAACAGTTAATCTTTTAGCATAACCCACGGAAAGTGAAGTAATGTCAAAGCTTTTGCTTCGGTCTACGTTGGCTGAACGACCATTAAATAAAAATTGTTTACTGTGTGATAAGGAAGTTGAGAATTGAATAGGTTTTTTACCGCCTAACCAAGGTTCTGAAAAGGATAAGCTGTAGGTTTGAAAAAACGAACTCGCTTGCAAACGCAAAGAAACTTTTTGTCCGTCACCCATTGGGAGTGGTTTATAAGCTTCTTTTTTAAATAAGTTTCGGGCTGCGAAGTTGTTGAAAGAAAGACCTAAAGTACCGATGAATCCGCCACCTCCGTAACCGCCTTGAAGTTCAATTTGGCTTGATCCTTTTTCCACCACATTGTATTCAATATCAACAGTACCTGACGCCGGGTCTACATTTTTAAATTTAGGATCAATGGCTTCCGGATCAAAAAATCCTAATTGACCAATTTCACGTATGGTTCTTACTAAGTCTTCCTTGCTGTATTTTTGCCCGGGTTTGGTTCTTAGCTCACGGTAAATTACATGGTCATTGGTTTTGTCATTTCCAACTACTGTAATGTTGTTGAAGTAAGCTATAGGTCCTTCGGTAACTCTAATTTCAAAGTCGATGGTATCATTTGCTGTTTTTACCTCTACTGCATTAATATTGGAGAACAAATAGCCGTTGTTTTGGTATAAATTGGTAATATCATCACCATCAGGTTTGGTTTTATCGGCAATTCTTTTCTCTAATAAAACACCGTTGTAGGTATCTCCTTTTTTAATCCCTAAAGCACGACCTAATAATTGGTCTGAATACACTGAATTGCCTAAGAACTTAATGTTTCCGAAATAGTATTTCCTGCCTTCTTCTACTTTAACGTTGATGGCTAGTTTTGTCTTTTTAGCATTTAAAAATACCGAATCAGAAACTACTCGAGCGTCTCGATACCCTTTTTCTTTGTATTTATCTACTATAGAAACCAGGTCTTCTTGGTATTTGTCTTTAATAAATTTTGAGGCTTTAAAAACACGAACAGGGTTAATTTGTTTGGTGTTTTTCATGGCGCTTCTCAGTTTTTTATCAGAGAATTTTTCATTACCGTCAAATTTTATTTTTGCAATTTTAAGTTTGTCCCCTTTGTCTATATTGACTAACATTTTCACCTGATTTCCTTCTGTAGTGTCAGGCGTGGTAGTAATAAATACTTTTGTTTTGAAATAACCGTCTTTTTTGTATTTGTTTTCCAAGTAATTTTTGGTCGTGGTAATGAGGTTTTCATTCACGATTTTTCCTTTGGTTAAACTGTTCTCTTTAATGATGTCTTCAACCTTGGCTTTTTTTACGCCTTGGATTTTTACATCACTCAATTTAGGAAGTTCTGCAATATCCAGGTCGAGCCAAATACTATCTCCTTCAGTTTTATTGACATAAAAGTCAATTTCACTGAACAATCCCAGTTTTCCTAATTTTTTAATAGCATTACTAATTTGTTCTCCGGGAATAGTGATTTGTTGGCCTTTTTCCAATCCGGAGAAAGTTACCACTGTTTGTTGGTTATAGCTGATTTTGCCATTTACGGTTACATCGGCTAAGATGTATTTTTTTCCTTGATCAAATGGGATTCTGTTTTGGGCGTGTAGTTGAAAAACAGTTCCTAAAAGTAAAAAGAATAGAACTGTTTTTAAGGGATTAATATGCACTGAAATATTATTTAATTTGTTCACTTGTTTTTCCAAATCTTCGTTCTCTTTTTTGATAGCTAATGATGGCTTCATATAAATCATCTTCTTTAAAATCGGGCCATAACACATCGGTAAAATAAAATTCAGCATAAGCAATCTGCCATAGCAGAAAATTACTGATTCTGTGTTCGCCGCTGGTTCTGATTACCAAATCTACATCGGGCAGATTGTGCGTGTAAAGATGCTGATTAATAATTGATTCATCAAGCGTATCAATTGAAATTATATTATTTTTAACTTTATCACAGATGGCTTTAACAGCATTTAACAATTCCTCGCGAGAACCATAGCTCAAGGCTAATGTTAAAGTCATTCGGGTGTTGGTTTTTGTTTTTTCGATAACGGCCAACAGTTCTTTTTTTGCGGAGTTAGGCAACATATCAATGTTGCCGATGCAATTTAATCGAATGTTGTTTTTTTGGAGTGTTTCCAATTCTTTTTTCAAAGATGAAATCAGTAGCCGCATCAAAGTATCTACTTCTAGCTTAGGACGATTCCAATTTTCGGTTGAAAAAGCATAAAGCGTTAGGTTTTCTACACCTAGTTTGGCGCAGGTTTCCACAGTAATTCTGACCGATTTTGTGCCACTTTCATGACCAAACGCTCTCAACAAACCTTTTTGTTTTGCCCAACGACCGTTTCCGTCCATGATAATGGCCAAATGCTTGGGTAAATTGTCTTTGTTTATTTTATCGGTTAAATTCATTCTTTATTCTGCGCAATAACATGGTTTTTCAGTAAAGGTATAAGTTAGCGTTATACCGGTGAAAACATACCAATCTTTGCTGTTTATATTGCCGAATTGTAACGGCGCTAAATTTTCATTTTTGGGCAAACTTCCATCCAAATTATCGGTGAAAGTATACCTTGCTCCAACTTCCAAACCTAACACAAAATGATCCAAAATATTGGTTTTAATACCCACAATCATTGGGATAGCAAATGTGATTTCTGTGTAGTCTTTCCGGGTATTTCCATTTACTACAAACAACTCGTCGTAAGCAAAATACGAAATCCCTGTAAAGACATAGGGTGATATCTTTCTTTTTAAAATTTCGTGCAGATTAAAGTCAAAAAAATTGAATTCCATTCCTGCCGAAAACTCTTTAATATTGTTTTCAAAACGATAGCCTCTCAAATTCCTGCCCGGTACTTCCGAATCTAAATCGTTGGCGCTTATCGTAGACTGTGTATAGGAAAACCTATATGAATGTCTGGGACTTTTATTCCATTTGTATAGTATACCGAAGGCAGGTTCATTTGGCGCTATATAGTTGGTTTTACCTACATCGCCCACAAAATTACTTCCTCCCAGAAATACACCAATCTCATTGATTTGTGCATTCAAAACATTTTGGAAAACTAAGCCGAAAAATAATACTAAAATCTTTTTCATTCAATTGAAAATAGCGTGCAAATATAACAATTCTCAGTACTTATATAGCATGAATTTCGGATTTCTGCCAAATAAATTAAAGTGCT
>NZ_JBILQL010000100.1:0-7388 GCF_044373165.1 Flavobacterium sp. | reverse complement strand
AATTACAATTGGATGAAGTAGTCATCTCCGGCACCCTAAAAGCCGTCAAACGACTGGAAAACCCTGTTCCTGTTGAAGTGATTACCACTACTTTCTTAAAACAAAATCCAACCAGTAATGTTTTTGATGCTTTGCAAAATGTAAACGGTTTGCGCCCGCAAAACAATTGCAATGTGTGTGGAACTGGCGACATTAGAATAAACGGTCTTGATGGTCCGTATACCATGGTTACTATTGACGGAATGCCTATAGTGAGTGCGCTCGGAACGGTTTATGGTTTATCGGGCATACCCAATTCAATGATTGAAAAAATAGAGGTTGTTAAAGGCGCAGCTTCAAGTTTGTATGGCAGTGAAGCAGTTGGCGGATTGATCAACATCATCACCAAAAAAGCTAAAAATAGTTCCTTATTTTCTGCCGACATGTTTTCTACTTCATGGTTGGAAAACAATATCGATTTGGGATATAAAGCCGCTATGGGTAAAAAAGCGGATGCCCTTTTTGGCGTGAATTACTTTTATTACAACAATCCTATAGACAACAATAAGGATAACTTTACGGATATCGCATTGCAAAATCGTGTCTCTTTTTTCAGCAAATGGAATATTAACCGAAAATCAAAAAAAGAGTTTAGTATTGTTGGACGTTACTTATATGAAGATCGTTGGGGTGGCGAAATGCAATGGAACAAAGGTTTTCGTGGAGGTGATGAAGTATATGGCGAAAGCATTTATACCTCGCGATTTGAGCTGTTAGGAAAATATGAGTTACCTGTTAAAGAAAAAATGTATCTGCAATTTTCGTTTATAGGTCATGACCAAAATTCGGTTTATGGCAATTCATTTTATTTTGCCAATCAAAAAATAGGGTTCGGGCAATTCCTTTGGGATAAAAATATCCAAAATCATTCACTCCTATTCGGCAGTGCTTTTCGCTATCAATTTTATAACGATAACACTCCGGCAACAGCCACTTCAGACCATTCGAAAATCTACAGCGCTTTTGTTCAAGATGACATCAAACTGACTTCAGAAACCGGAGTTTTATTAGGCGCTCGATACGATTATAATTCAGCTCATGGCTCCATATTTACCCCAAGAATAGCGCTAAAATGGAAACCGTCTCCTGATGATATTTTACGTTTCAATTTCGGAACCGGTTTCAGAGTAGTCAATCTTTTTACAGAAGACCATCAAGCACTATCAGGCGCAAGAGATGTTATTTTGACGGAAGATTTGAAACCCGAAACCTCCTATAACTTAAACTTGAATTATTTGAAAAAATACAAGTTGGAAAATTTAGGGGTGATGAATATTGAATTATCATCGTGGTACACCTATTTTACCAACCGAATTTTTGCCAATTACGACCTCAACCCTAACCAAATTGTATATGACAATCTGAATGGTTATGCTACTATTTTCGGAGTTAGTGCCAATGCTGATTGGATTACCCCTTTTGGGTTAAAAGCTACGGTTGGTGCGAGTTACTATAATCCGATTACCAAACAAGACGGCGAAAAATTGGTTCCGCTTTTTACTGAAAAGTACTCCTTGAATTGGGCCATCAATTACGAAATTCCCCGTTGGTTTTTATCATTAGATTATACCGGGAATGTAACAGGTCCTATGCGTTTGCCTTTGTTGGGTGAACTCGATCCCAGAAGGGAATATTCGCTACCGTTTTCTATCCAAAACATTCAACTAACTTTTAAAAAATTCCACCAACTCGAAATCTACACAGGAATAAAAAACATTTTTAATTGGACCCCCAACCGCGGCAATCCTTTTTTGATTGCACGAGCCAATGACCCGTTTGATCAAAATGTGCAATTTGATGGCAATGGAAATGCTGTTCCAACCGCAACAAATCCTTACGGGCTAACTTTTGATCCAACTTATGCTTATGGTCCCAATCAGGGCGCACGCTTTTTTCTGGGATTACGCTATCATTTGGATTAACATTTGTTTGACTCATTATTATTAGAGATTGACTATTTTTGAGGCATGAAACACTACCATTACATTTTTACCGGCTCCGGTTTATCCGCTTTGATGACGGTTTATGAAATGGTATTGTCGGGAAAATTTAAAAGCAAATCCATTTTACTAATCGACGAAAATTCCAAAAAAACCAATGATCGAACTTGGTGTTTTTGGGACGATAAAGATTTATGTAGCGACCTGGCTTCCGCCAAATGGAACGCAGCATGGTTCAAAAATGAACATTTTGAAAGACAACTAAATCTTCATCCGTACCAATACAAAATGGTCAACGGCTTGGATTTTTACAATAGCGTTTTCAAATTAATTTCTAAAGAAGAAAACATCACTTTCCTCAACCAAAAAGTGCTCGATTTTCAAGAATTAGGACAACATTGTGTCGTTAAAACTGACTTTGAAAGTTTCACTTGTAACCAAATTTTTAACTCGATTTTCAATCCTGAATTGGTTAAACGCCAAACGAAATACCCGTTTCTGCACCAGCATTTTATCGGTTGGTTTATCAAAAGCAAAGAACCGGTTTTTAATCCCGATTGTGCGACTTTCATGGATTTTTCGGTGGAACAGCGAGGCAATACCCGATTCATGTACGTTTTGCCGACTTCCAAAACCGAAGCCTTATTGGAATACACTTTATTCTCTAAAGACTTATTACCAAAGGAAGAATACGAATCAGAAATCAAAAACTACATCAAAAAATTAGGAATTACGAATTACGAATTACTGGAAAAAGAACAAGGCAATATCCCTATGACGTGTTATCCGTTTTGGCAACACAATTCGAAAAACATCTTAAACATTGGTTCTGCCGGCGGTTGGACGAAAGCTAGTACCGGTTATACTTTTAAAAACACAGTCAAAAAATCAAAAGCGTTAGTTCAATTTTTATCCAAAGAAAACGACTTAACAAAATTCCATAAAACCGATAAATTCTGGTTTTATGATTTATTACTTTTAGATATTTTAGACCACAAAAACCAGTTGGGTTCGACTATTTTTTCGGCTATGTTTCAAAAGGGAAATCCAGCCGTTATCTTTAAATTTCTGGATGAAGAAACTTCTTTTACTGAAGATTTGCAAGTCATTTGGCGTTGCCCTAAAATACTTTTTATCAAAGCACTTGTTAGTAGAATCTTCCGCTACTAACTATTCTGAACAAATGTTAAACTTTGTAAAAAGTTATGTTTGTATAGAAAGTTATGGCTAGTTTTGCCTCATCAAAATAAAAAAATGAAAACGATTATTGCTCAATTACATCATCATCATTCTTGCAACCAGGCGAGTTAATGATGTATTGTAGCCAATCAAAAACATAATTAAAAACCCGTCTGAGTATATCAAGACGGGTTTTTTGTATTTATACACTTCGCGATATACTCAGCTTTTATTCCCAATTAAAAATGAGTACTTTAAAAATTGCGATTCAAAAAAGCGGCCGACTGAGTGAAAAGTCACTCCAATTGCTGGAAGCATGCGGCATCAAAATCTCCAATGGCGAACGAAAACTCAAAGCCGTTGCCCAAAATTTTCCCATTGAAATTCTATTCCTGCGAGACGACGATATTCCCCAATACGTGGAACAAGGCGTCGCCGACATCGGTATTTTAGGCGAAAATGAAGTCTGGGAAAAAGGCAAAGAAGTAAACATGATTCAGCAACTGGGTTTTGCCGGTTGCCGCATGTCCTTAGCTATACCAAAAGACGAAATTTACACCGACTTAAGTTATTTTGAAGGCAAACGAATCGCCACCAGTTATCCTAAAATCTTAATCGATTTTTTCGCCCAGAAGAACATCAATGTCTTCATCGAAGAAATCAGCGGCAGCGTTGAAATCGCTACCAGTATTGGTCTAGCCGATGCCGTATTCGACATTGTCAGCACCGGAAGTACGCTATTGATGAATGGTTTAAAAGAAGTGGAAACCGTCGTGAAAAGCGAAGCTGTGCTCATTGCCAACCCGAATCTGACTCCGGAAACCCAAGCCATCCTAAACAAATTGTTATTCCGAATCCAATCGGTTCGCGAAGGCAAACAAAACAAATACATCTTGCTAAATGCGCCCAATTCGGCCATCGAAAGTATCTGTTCTTTGCTTCCGGGCATGAAATCACCGACCATTTTACCCTTGGTCAACAAAGATTGGAGCAGCTTGCATTCGGTCATCCAAGAAGACGATTATTGGGAAATTATAGAACAACTCAAAAACCTAGGTGCTGAAGGCATTCTAATTATTCCGATTGAAAAAATGATTCGATAACAAATTCAAAAAATATGAAAACATACATAAACCCAACTCCCGAACAATGGGAAGATTTAGCCAAACGCAAAACATTTGCTACAGCTGACTTAAACGAAACCGTAAAATCGATTTTCAATGACGTTCAAAAAAACGGCGACAAAGCCGTTAAAAAGTACACCCAATATTTCGACGGCGTTACATTGGACAACATAAAAGTTACTAAAGTCGAAATAGAAACAGCTTTGGCGGATACACCATCCGATCTAAAAAAAGCCATACAAACCGCCGCCGAAAACATCAAACGTTTTCACCAATCGCAAAAAGAAATGCCAATCAAAATCGAAACCACTTCGGGTGTGTTTTGCTGGCGGGAAAGTCGTGCGATTAACACCATCGGGATATACATCCCCGGCGGAACAGCACCTCTTTTTTCTACCGTTTTGATGCTGGCCATTCCGGCTCAAATTGCAGGTTGTCAAAACATCATTTTATGTTCACCACCCGATAAAAACGGCTATCTAAATCCGGCCATTCTATATGCTGCACAGTTAACAGGTGTGACGCAAATTTTTAAAGTCGGCGGTATCCAAGCCATCGCTGCGATGACCTTAGGCACTGCTGAAATTCCAAAAGTTGACAAGCTCTTTGGCCCCGGAAATCAATACGTAACTGCGGCCAAACAATACGCGCAACAACTAGGTTTGGCCATCGATTTGCCGGCCGGTCCGAGTGAACTTTTGGTGTTGGCGGATGAGAATTCTGATCCCGATTTTGTGGCTTCCGATTTGCTTTCCCAAGCCGAACATGGTGGTGACAGTCAGGTGATTTTGGTTACCAATTCAGCAAAAATTGTGGCTAACGTTGCTGCAGCAATTGAAACTCAAAAAGCACTCTTACCACGACAATCGGTTGTAGAAAAAGCACTGGAAAATAGTCGGGCCTTGGTTTTTGATAGCATTCAAACCGGAATCCAATTCAGTAATTTTTACGCGCCGGAACATTTGATTTTAGCCATCGAAGACGCCGAAAACAAAATCAGTTTCATCGAAAATGCGGGTTCGGTTTTTATTGGAAATTACAGTTGCGAAAGCGCCGGAGATTATGCCAGCGGCACCAATCACACCTTACCAACCAACGGTTATGCCAAGAGTTACAGCGGTGTTTCATTAGACAGTTTTGTCAAAAAAATCACGTTTCAAAAATTGACTGCAAATGGAATACAAAACCTTGGTCCAACGATTGAACTCATGGCTGCTGCAGAACAATTAGCCGCACACAAAAACGCCGTTTCCATCCGATTAAAAAAATTACAAAATGGATAATATCAATAATCTCATTCGGAAAAACATTCTTTCGCTCACACCCTATTCAAGTGCGAGAGATGAATACAAAAGCAATCAAGGAATTTTTTTAGATGCCAATGAAAATCCGTTCGGCAACTTAAACCGCTATCCCGATCCGTACCAATGGCGGTTGAAACAAATCTTGAGCAGTCAGAAGAAAGTATGCCTTGAAAACATACTAATCGGCAACGGAAGCGACGAAATCATCGATTTGGTACAGCGCATTTTTTGCGAACCCGCAGCAGATAAAATCATCATTTGTCCGCCAACTTATGGGATGTATGAAGTGTATGCTAACATCAATAATCTGGAAATCGTTTCGATTCCTTTAAACGAAAATTTCCAGTTGGATACCGAAGCGATTTTAGCCGAAAAAGCCAAAATTTTGTATTTGTGTTCACCCAACAATCCGACCGGAAATGCCTTGGAAAATCTCGAATACATTATTGAAAACTTTAACGGAATTGTCTTTCTAGACGAAGCTTACATCGACTTTAGCGACCAACCGTCATTGGTTTCTAAAATCAAGCAATTTCCTAATTTGATAGTTTCACAAACGTTTAGCAAAGCTCGTGGTTTAGCGGCCGTTCGTATCGGAGTTGCCTATGCCAATGAAACTATCATTTCGGTACTGAATAAAGTAAAACCGCCTTACAATGTGAGTCAGCTAAACCAAGAAGCGGCTGTAAAATCGCTCGCTGACGAAGCTAATTTTAAAGCGAATGTTGACTTGATAAAAGCCGAACGTGAATTGCTTAAAAAATCACTTTTAGCCTTAGATTTTGTAACCAAAATTTATCCATCGGAAGCTAATTTTTTATTAGTCGAAATGGAAAATGCCACTGCGGTTTACAATAGTTTAATCGAGCAACAAATCATCACGCGCAATAGAAGTTCAGTAGTTCAAAACACAATTCGAATTACCATTGGAACACCAAGAGAAAACCAACAATTAGTGTACGCACTGCAATTAGTTACCACATGAAAAAAGTATTATTTATAGACCGCGACGGCACGTTAATCGTTGAACCTCCGATTGATTTTCAAGTCGATTCTTTGGAAAAATTGGAATTTTATCCTCAAGTTTTTCAATACTTATCGCGCATCGCACAAGAACTCGATTATGAGTTGGTTATGGTCACCAACCAAGATGGCATGGGAACAGATTCTTTTCCCGAAAACAACTTTTGGCCTGCCCAAAATAAAATGCTGAAAGCGTTTGAAAATGAAGGTATCCGATTTGCCGATGTGATTATTGATGTTTCGTTTCCGGAGCAAAATTTACCCACGCGAAAACCCGGAACGGCTTTGTTACAACAATATGTCAAAGGCAATTACGACTTGAAAAACTCATTTGTCATAGGCGATAGAGTTACCGATATCCAATTGGCAAAAAACTTAGGAAGTCAGGCGATTTTTATTTCGGCTGAAGCGAATGAACAAGCGATTTTGTCTACTGCTTCTTGGGAAACGATTTACCAATTTTTGAAAGCGCAACCTCGAACAGCACAACTCATTCGAACCACAAAAGAAACTGAAATTGCTGTTGAAATCAATTTGGATGGCAACGGGAAAAGCAACATCAACACCGGTTTAGGCTTCTTTGACCATATGCTTGACCAAATTGCCAAACATGGCAATATCGATTTGAACATTACTGTAAAAGGCGATTTGTATGTCGACGAACACCACACGATTGAAGATGTCGGGATTGCTTTGGGTGACGTTTTTGCACAAGCTTTAGGTTCCAAAAAAGGTATCAATCGTTATGGGTTTTTGTTACCCATGGACGATTGTTTAGC
>NZ_JBILQL010000023.1:0-30225 GCF_044373165.1 Flavobacterium sp. | reverse complement strand
TTGTGATTTTTGAAACAGAAAAAACTATATTTGGAATCTATTAACTAAACCAAACTATTTATGTCAATTTGGAGAGTAAAACCTGTGGCTGCTTTTGAAGCAGACATGAAAAAAAATGATTTAAAAAGAGTATTGACAAAATGGGGATTAACCTCATTGGGTATCGGAGCCATTATTGGCGGTGGAATTTTTACCTTAACCGGAATTGCCGCTCACGACTATGCCGGTCCTGCTTTAGCTTTGTCTTTTGTAATTGCGGGCATTGGCTGTTTATTTGCTTCTCTTTGTTATGCTGAATTTGCCTCAGTCCTTCCTGTTGAAGGTTCTGCTTATGCTTATGCCTACGGAACTGTGGGAGAACTATTTGCTTGGTTTATCGGTTGGAACTTGATCTTAGAATACATGATGGGTGCGACTACCGTAGCTGTAGCTTGGAGTGGTTATTTTGTCAAATTACTCCATCTTTTTGGGATTGATTTCCCGATTTGGTTGTGCAACGATTTAACAACAGCCACCGAAAAATATGCTGAATTAGGACAAGCCGCTCCTGGTTTTGCCTTCAATTTACCGGCTTTCTTAATCACTTGGGTTGTTACCTATATCTTAGTCAAAGGAATTAAAGAAGCAGCAAAAACCAACAATATCATTGTAGTCATTAAAGTGGCTGTAGTTTTGTTTGTTATCATTGCCGGAGCTTTTTACATAGATACGGCCAACTGGCAACCGTTTATCCCGGCTGAAAAAACCATTTTAATCGATGGTGTTGAAAAAGTAAGCTTTGGTTTTGGCGGGGTTCTGACAGCGGCAACTATTGTTTTCTTTGCTTATATTGGTTTTGATGCGGTTTCTACCCAAGCGGGTGAAGCAATTAATCCTAAGAAAGATGTGCCATTTGCCATTGTAGCATCATTGGTAATCTGTACTATACTCTACATATTAGTTTCCTTGGTGTTAACCGGTATGGTTCCTTTTGACCAATTAGACAAGTCAGCACCGGTAGCCTCGGCTTTCAGTGAAAACGGAATCACATGGGCTGTATTCATTATTACCCTTGCAGCTACTGCCGGATTAACCAGTGTAATGTTGGTTATGATGTTAGGCCAAACCAGAATTTTCTTGGGAATGGCTAAAGATGGTTTATTGCCAAACTTCTTCAAAACCTTGCACCCAACCTTCAAAACACCTCACAAAAGTACCTTTTTAGTGGGTGGAATAATCTCAATTGTAGCCGCATTAACCCCAATTAATAAAGTGAGTGAAATGTGTTCAATGGGAACGCTATTGGCTTTTGCTATGGTTTGTGTTGCTGTAATGATATTGAGAGTTAAGAAACCGGAGTTAGAAAGACCATACAAAACACCAGCTGTCTATTTAGTTGGAACCTTAGGTGTTGCCTTTAATTTATTTCTAATGTATTTTGTGAGAAAAGAAACTTGGATTGCCTTTATCGTTTGGGGAATAATCGGAATAAGTGTTTACTTCCTTTACAGTAGAAAAAAATCTAATCTTAACGAGTCTTAAAAAAAGAAATCCAAATTCAAAAAAAGAATTTGGATTTTTTTTTCAGATATTTGTATAGCAAAAAATCATAATATGATAATATTATTGGCCATTATCGCCGCATTCGGAATGGGAATTGTTGTGGGTAAAAATCTTAAAGACAAATAATCTCAAGAACATGACATCGGATTGGAAAGGCTTACTAGCGCATTTAAAATTCCTCATCAAGAGAAATCCTGAGTGATGGGAAGCAATGTATCAATTATACAATGTAACAATATACCATTTGTTACATTTTAACATTGTTAATTTAATCCATTGAAACTATGCCATTATATCATAAACTGGGAAACATCCCTCATAAAAGACACATCATTTTTCGCAAACCTAATGGTGATTTGTATTACGAACAGCTGTTTGGCACTGTAGGTTTCGACGGAATGTCGACCAATTCCTATCACGAACACCGACCAACTCAGGTCAAAGAAATCAGAAAACAATACAGTGTGGCGCCAAAGATTTCTAAAGCCAATAATATACAATCATATCGCCTTCGCGGTTTTCAGGTCAATCCGGAAAACGACTTTTTGGAAAGTCGAAAAATTGTCTTAACCAACTCAGATTGCCACATTGTTTTGTCCGCACCAAAAAAATCAACTACGGAGTATTTCTATAAAAATACTGATTCCGATGAAATGATTTTCATCCATAAAGGTTCCGGAAAGTTGAGAACCATGTTAGGAAACATCGATTTTAAATATGGAGATTATTTAATTATTCCCAGAGGAATTATTTATAAAATAGATTTCGATACCGAAGACAATCGCTTGTTCATAGTAGAATCTCACCGCCCAATTTATACTCCGAAACGTTACAGAAACTGGTTCGGACAATTATTAGAACATTCGCCTTTTTGTGAGCGCGATATCCGTCGCCCATACGAACTAGAAACCTACGATGAAAAAGGAGAGTTTGTCATCAAAGTAAAAAAGAAAGACGAAATATTCGATATGGTTTATGCCACACACCCGTTTGATGTAATTGGCTACGACGGTTACAATTATCCGTATGCTTTTTCTATACACGACTTCGAACCTTTAACCGGAAGAATACACCAACCGCCACCGGTACACCAAACATTTGAAACTGATGCGTTTGTGGTTTGTTCTTTCGTCCCGCGCTTGTACGATTATCATCCGGATGCTATTCCGGCGCCCTATAACCACAGCAACATCGATTCTGATGAAGTATTGTATTATGTTGATGGCGATTTTATGAGTCGAAATGACATCGAAGCCGGACACATTTCACTTCATCCGGCCGGAATTCCACACGGTCCGCATCCCGGAGCTGTTGAGAGAAGTATTGGTAAAAAAGACACTCAAGAGTTAGCAGTTATGGTAGATACCTTCAAACCTTTAATGGTCACCGAAGAAGCTATGAAAATTGCTGATGACAAATACTTCCAATCTTGGTTAGAATAAATCAAACACAACTTTTGGTAACCTGGTTGCCTTTTTAAAATATAAAATTATGTCACAAGAAATAAAATCAGTCGAGTACGGCTTAGAAAAAATATTTGAAGGAGCGCAAGATTTCCTTCCGTTATTAGGAACAGATTATGTCGAATTTTATGTTGGGAATGCCAAACAAGCAGCCCATTTTTACAAAACTGCATTCGGATTTCAATCCTTGGCTTATGCCGGATTAGAAACCGGTATGAGAGACAGAGCCTCATATGTGTTGAAACAAGATAAAATTCGTTTGGTATTAACAACTGCCCTAAACAGTGATTCTCCGATTGGGGAGCATGTAAAAAAACACGGCGACGGAGTAAAAGTTATTGCCCTCTGGGTGGAAGATGCCCGTGCAGCATTTGAAGAAACTACCAAACGTGGCGCAAAAGTCTACATGGAACCAACGGTGGAAAAAGATGAACATGGAGAAGTAGTTCGTGCCGGAATTTACACTTACGGCGAAACTGTTCACATGTTTGTTGAACGTAAAAATTACAACGGTATTTTTATGCCTGGATATCAAGAATGGAAATCCGATTACAATCCTACTCCGGTGGGCTTGAAATATGTAGATCACATGGTGGGCAATGTAGGCTGGAACGAAATGAATACTTGGGTAAAATGGTATGAAGATGTGATGGGATTTGTAAACTTCCTGTCTTTCGACGACAAACAAATTACTACGGAATATTCCGCTTTAATGTCGAAAGTAATGAGCAATGGTAACGGCAGAATCAAATTCCCAATCAACGAACCGGCAGAAGGCAAGAAAAAATCTCAGATTGAAGAATATTTAGATTTTTATGAAGGCTCAGGTGTGCAACACATTGCAGTAGCCACTGATGACATCATTAAAACTGTGGCTGAAATGCGTGCTCGTGGAATTGAATTCCTAACGACACCGCCGCAAGCATACTATGATGCCATACCCGAAAGATTAAAAGACCATATGAACAAGTTTAAAGAAGACATCAACGAGCTTCAAAAATTAGGTATCATGATAGATGCTGATGAGGAAGGTTACTTGTTGCAAATCTTTACCAGACCGGTAGAAGACCGACCAACTTTATTCTTCGAAATCATCCAAAGAATGGGCGCCAGAGGTTTTGGAGCCGGAAATTTTAAAGCATTATTTGAATCCATCGAAAGAGAACAAATGTTGCGGGGAACACTGTAAAATTTCAGTTTTGTTAAAAATAATTTAAAAAAAGGCCTTAAAAAAGACTGTATTCTATTAAATTATTGTTAAAGTTAGTTTTTTACTTGTAATAACGCAACAGGTTGAATTATCTTTGCAGCTCAAAACAGAGGGGTGGTTCCCTCAAGTTTTGGATAAATTTTCATAATTTATAGTTTTTTGGTTGGTTAATAGCATAAAAACTCAGTCATTAATTTGATTGGGTTTTTTTGTTTTAATACTTTTGGAACGAATATTGTAATCGCAGTATAAAAACTATTCGAAATGAAAAAATACTTATTCTTATTACTGCTTTTTATCACTGTAAGTTTCAATACTCAAAAACCCGAAGCTTATGACACCGGTGAATGGTTTAAGTTTCGAATTCACTATGGTTTTATCAATGCCGGTTATGCAACTCTTGAATTAAAAGAAGCAACTCGAGAGAACAAAAAAGTGTACCATGCTATTGGTAAAGGTTACACTGTAGGTATGTCACGCTTTTTCTTTAAAGTGGACGACAATTATGAAAGCTACTTCGATAAAGTTACCAATAAACCATATCAATTCGTGCGAAAAATTGACGAAGGCGGTTATACCAAAAATCAAGAAGGTTTTTTTAATCAAGCCTCTAACAAAGTCTTAATCAAGAATTATAAAAACAACACCGAAAAAACATTTTCTGTTACCGAAAACGTACAAGATATAGTTTCTACCTTTTACTTTTTGAGGAATCACCCAAACATTGACAAACTAAAACCGGGTGAGTCAATTGTGGTAGACATGTTTTTTGATGATGAAGTTTATAAATTCAAATTAAAATTCTTGGGCAGAGAAGAATTAAAAACTAAATTTGGAACCGCATCAACTATGATTTTTAGACCTTTGGTACAATCGGGAAGAGTTTTTAAAGAAGAAGAAAGTCTAACGGTTTGGATCTCTGACGATGAAAATAAAATACCATTGCGCATTAAAGCCAGTTTGGCAGTTGGTTCTCTTAAAGCCGATTTAGATGGTTTTAAAGGACTCAAACATCCGTTTATGGTGAAATTGAAAAAATAATGAACAACAAAACAACAAACTACAACCAAGTCCTCACTGATTTAGAAAAAAAATTTGATGCCATAAATCAAAAAACCGAAACACATCTCGAAGGATTACTTTGGGCCAAACCCATAACCTATTGGGATTATATACAAACCGATGCCTTACTGAATCTTCAAACGCAGAGAACGGTTTTACCGGATGAAATGGTGTTTGTTATGTACCATCAAGTCAACGAATTGTTATTTAAAATGATCTTATGGGAAATCAATCAACTTTGTCATAACGAAAACCCAAAGACAGATTTTTTTACTGAAAAGCTCAGAAGAATCAGCCGCTATTTCGACATGTTGACGACTTCTTTCGACATCATGGGTGACGGAATGGAAGTGGAACAATACATGAAATTCAGAAACACATTAACTCCGGCTAGCGGTTTTCAAAGTGCTCAATACCGATTAATTGAATTTTCATCAACCGATTTAATCAACCTGATTGACTATCGATTCAGAGCTACCATAGACCGAAATACACCTTACTCTCATGCTTTTGAACATCTTTATTGGCAAGCTGCAGGAAAAGATTACCACACCGGAGAAAAATCGTATCTGATTTTAGAATTCGAAAAAAAATACCGCGAAGAATTTCTTCGATACATGGAAGAATACAACACCATCAATATCTGGCAAAAATTCAAACAACTTCCGATAGAAGATCAGCAAAATCCCGAATTGGTCAAAGCCATGCGTCATTATGATTATACTGTCAACATCACATGGGTTATGGGACATTTAAACGCTGCCAAAAAATACATCGAAAGCGGACAAGGTTCAGGCGAAGCTACCGGCGGAAGCGACTGGAAAAAATACATGCATCCTAAATACCAACGCCGTATCTTTTTCCCTGAATTGTGGAGCGATGAGGAATTAAAAAATTGGGGAGAAGGATTGTAATATGAAGTTAAAAATCTTTCGAATTGTCTTTGCAGCTCTTGTGCTCACATCTTTGGTGATTTCTTGTAATCAATCAAAAGAAGAAGCCCTTGTTGTGGAAAAACCAAAACCGAAATTAATCGATTTTGGCTTTAATCTGCACGACTTTAACGTGGTCAACGACACGGTAAAATCAGGTGATACTTTCGGAAGCCTAATTCAAAAACAAAACCTAAACGGCAAACAAGTTTACGATATTGTTGCCCAAGTAAAAGACACTTTTGATGTCAGAACCATTCGAATCGGGAAACCTTACACCATACTGAGAAGCAAGAATAAAACCCACAAAATTCAGTATTTCATCTACCAACCCGACAGAATGAACTACTATGTGGTTGACTTGAGAGATTCGGTTATGGCACTTAAAAAAACCAGACCGCTTACCTTTAAAACCAGAACTATAGCCGGTGCACTCAACGGTTCATTGTCCGAAACCTTAGCCAACGAAAAAGTGGATCCTGCTTTAGCCGCCAAAATTGCCAAAATTTACGCTTGGTCCATCGACTTCTTTAAACTTCAAAAAGGCGATAAATTCGGCTTAACCTTTACCGAACGCTATATCAATGATACCGTTTATGACGGTGTTGACAGTTTGAAAGCTTCATTCTTTGAATACAAAGGCAAAAAAATCTATGCTTTTCCTTTTTCTCCTAATGAAAATTCAAAAAAACAAGAGTACTATGACGAAGAAGGAAAAACATTGAAAAACTTTTTCTTGAAAGCGCCTCTAAAATTCGTCAATATTACCTCCAGGTATTCCCGAAGTCGTTTCCATCCGGTGCAAAAAAGATGGAAAGCCCACAACGGAACCGATTATGCAGCGCCAACCGGAACCCCAATCATGTCTACGGCAGCCGGTGTGGTTGAACAAGCCGGTTATACAACTGGAAATGGTAATTTTGTTAAAGTAAAACACGACAGAACTTACTCCACCCAATACTTACACATGTCCAAAATACTGGTTCGTCGCGGTCAAAGGGTTACCCAAGGTCAAGTCATCGGAAAAGTAGGCAGCACCGGTTTAGCCACCGGACCACACGTATGCTATCGCTTCTGGAAAAATGGCGTTCAAGTAGATGCTTTGCGCTTAAAATTGCCAACCTCAACACCAATGGAGGCTAAATACAAACAAAAATTCTTAGAGGTCATTACACCACTTAAAAAAGTATTGGACAGCACCGCAGAAGCCAAATTCAAAAAATAATTTTACTTTTTTTACTTACTACAACGTTAGCGTAAAGTAAAGCCTCTTTTTTTACCAATCTATATTTGTAAATTTGCCTATCAAATGTAAAAAAATGGCATTAGCTCAAATCAATCCGACAACAACCAAAGCTTGGGAAAAACTAACCCAACATTATGCGCAAATCAAAAATGTTTCCATGAAGGAAATGTTTGCCAACGATAGTCAAAGAGCTGAGAAGTTTCATATACGATGGAATACCTTTTTAGTCGATTATTCCAAAAACATCTTTAACCAAGATACGCTCAATTTACTACTCGAATTAGCTAAAGAAGCCCAATTAAAAGAAGCTATAAGTCAGTATTTCAATGGAGAAGCTATCAACCAAACCGAGAACAGAGCTGTTTTACATACTGCCTTGCGTTCCACCGAAAACAGTACTGTTTTGGTAGAGGGAGAAAATGTAATGCCCGAAGTATTTGCGGTTAAAAATAAAATCAAAGCTTTCTCTTCCGAAGTAATTTCGGGACATAGAAAAGGATTCACCGGAAAAGCTTTTACTGATGTCGTAAACATCGGAATTGGAGGTTCAGACCTTGGTCCGGCTATGGTGGTTGAAGCTTTACAATTCTACAAAAACCAACTCAACGTTCACTTTGTTTCCAACGTAGATGGGGATCACGTAAACGAAATCATTAAAAAACTCAATCCGGAGACGACTCTTTTTGTCATCGCCTCTAAAACTTTCACCACACAAGAAACACTGTCAAATGCGGAAACCATTCGTGCTTGGTTTTTACAATCGGCAACGCAAGAAGACGTAGCCAATCATTTCGTAGCGGTTTCTACCAACATCCAAAAAGTAACCGAATTCGGTATTGATCCTGACAATATTTTCCCAATGTGGGATTGGGTAGGCGGTCGATTTTCACTTTGGAGTGCCGTTGGTTTGTCTATCAGTTTAGCGGTTGGATTTGATCACTTTGACGAATTATTATCCGGTGCTCATGACATGGATAATCATTTTAAAAACGAAACTTTCGACAAAAACATACCCGTAATTCTCGCTTTATTGAGCATTTGGTACAATAACTTTTTTGGTGCAGAAAGTGAAGCTTTAATCCCTTACACGCAATACCTTCAAAAGTTAGCTTCCTACTTGCAACAAGGCATTATGGAAAGCAACGGAAAAAGTGTTGGTCGAGACGGAAAACCGGTGAATTATCAAACCGGAACCATTATTTGGGGCGAACCGGGAACCAATTCTCAACATGCTTTTTTCCAATTGATTCACCAAGGAACCAAAATGATTCCGACAGATTTCATTGGCTTCATAAAACCTTTACACGGTAATCATGACCATCACAATAAATTAATGTCGAACTTCTTCGCTCAAACCGAAGCCTTGCTCAACGGTAAAACCGAAGCTCAGGTGAAAGCCGAATTTGAAAAACAAAACATCACCGGAGCCAAGGCAAATTATCTTTTACCGTTTAAAGTATTTACCGGTAACAAACCGACCAATACCCTTTTAATCGACAAACTAACCCCAAAATCATTGGGTTCATTGATTGCACTTTATGAACATAAAATATTTGTTCAAGGTGTTATTTGGAATATCTTCAGTTATGACCAATGGGGTGTTGAATTGGGGAAACAGTTGGCTAACTCTATTTTAGACGAAATTCATTCCGAGACTGTAAAACCACACGACAGCTCGACGGAGTTCTTACTGAAATACTTTCTGAACAACAAATAGTTTAAACAGAACCTAAAACCTCGCTAATTCGTGAGGTTTTTTTATGCCTTTTCTCTATATTTGTTTTTCTAAAACAAAAAACTATGTACGACTTCATTCAAAAATTTCACTCAGGCTGGGCTTATTTAGCTTTATTATTATTGGTTTTTGCTGTTGTTAATTCTTTTATGGGAATGTCTTCTAAAAAAGAGTTTACTGCTAAAGACCGAAAAATTGCTTTGTTTGGATTAATCGGAGCCCACATACAGTTGTTGGTTGGTTTGATTCTTTATTTTATTTCCCCTCTCGGACACGCTTTGCTGGGAGAAATGAAAGATTCAGCCGCCCGATTAACTTCTTTAGAACATCCGTTGATTAATATTATTGCCATCGTTTTAATTACCATAGGTTGGTCAAAACACAAAAAAGCCGAAACCGGAACAGCAAAATTCAAATCGATTGCCGTATTTTTCGGCTTAGGATTATTGCTGATATTAAGCCGAATCCCATGGAAATTGTGGTTCTAGAAAATAACTAAAGTCCTGCAAGGGGCTTTTTTTATCAAGGTATGGTTTTTGCAAAAACCCATTTATCAATTAAACTATTCTTTATGAATACTAAAATAAAATCCTATCTATTCCTCTTGGTAACCGCGTTTTTCTTGCTGGCTTTTTCGTGGGGAAATCCACAACAAAAAGAAAAACCACAAGACAAAAACAAGGAAAAAAATGCTCCAGCAAAAGACCTTAAAGACACCAAGGAAAGTAAAGACAATAAAGACAAAACGAAAACAGTTGTAACAGCTAAAACTGATACTATAGTAGCGAAAGAAATTCCGGTAATTAAAGAAACCGATACGCTTCAAATTGACCCGAACTCAAAACTGAAAGTCTACAAAAAGAACGCTCATGCTTCTTATTATCACAATAAATTCAACGGCCGACGAACCGCAAGCGGAAAGCGATTTGACAACAATAAATACACCGCAGCGCATAAAAAATTACCGTTTGGGACTTTGGTAAAGGTAACTAACGAAGCCAATGGAAAATTTGTGATTGTAGAAATTACTGACCGCGGTCCGTTTTCTAAAGTGCGAGAAATCGACTTAAGCCGCAGGGCTTTTATGGATATTACTTCCAATAAAAATTCGGGAGTTGTGTTTGTAAAAATTGAAGTGATTGAGCCAATCAAATAATTACCAAAGCTTGAACGGATTTTTACTCAAATAAGCATTGTAATAGCGTTCATCATTAGTCACTTCTGCTCCTAACCAATTCGGTTTTTCAAACGATTCCGACTCGGTTTCCAATTCGATTTCGGCCATCACCAAACCATCATTTTCACCCGAAAAAATATCGACTTCATACACATGACGTCCAACTTTAACTTCGTAACGAATTTTATCAATTATCCCGTTTTCGCAAATGGTCAGTAAGGTTTCTGCATCCGTTAAACTAATTTCTCTTTCCCATTCTAAACGCGTAGTACCGTTATCACTGCTTTTTCCCTTAATGGTTAAATAACCTTTATCCCCTTTTATCCTTACGCGAACGGTTCTTTCAGGATTAGAACTCAAATAGCCTTGTACTATTCGCTTTTGTGAGAAAGATTCGTTGATAAAATCGTTGGATAGCACTAAAAATTTACGCTCTATTTCAATCATATCAGGCTCATATTTAGGAGCAAGTTAAGAAATTTATCCCTTTAAAATTGTATTTTTACCATTATCTTAATTGCCAAAACTTCGTGGGAATGAAATTTTACCGCCATAAAACCCCAATTCATAATTTAGACGATTTATTTCGCTTGTACTTTGACCAAAACGGTTATCATTCGAATGATCGTTTGCTTTTTTTGGTGGATTTGGCGCAGTTTTTTCGTCCTGATAATCCCAAAAAAGAAAGTGTTGTTTCGATAAAGTTACTCTTGGATTATTTAGAGGCGAATAAGGATATGACGGCGCAGTTCAAATTGTATTTAGCCGAAACACTTTCGCAAAGAAAATTCGGCAGAATGCTTTCGGACACCGGAATTTTGAGAGATTCCGATTTTAAGTACGAAGTCAAAAAACGACTGTTTGCCAAAATTTTGCCTTTCCAACCGGAGAAAGACACTTTGGAATTCGTTTTGAACCAAGTGTTTTTTAAAAGTTCCGATCCTATTTGGATAGCCCGAATACCGTTTGAAGAGTTACAGCAACTCTTTGATATTATTGCTGAAGAAACCATCTACGAATCGGTTGCCGAACAATCGGTATTGTCTGAAGTAATGAATGCGATGGGTTTAATTTCCCAACGCATGAGCGGCAGAGCCATGGAAACTGATGTGATTAAAATGGTTCCCGAATACGACGATTTGGAAAGTCCGTTCGTAGCCTTTGAAAACGAATTGAACAACATTTTAGCAAAAATCCGAAGTGGAGAAAATCATTATATCGTTTCCGAAGATTTAAACTATAAACAGCTGATTATCCTGCACAAACAATGCGAAGAATACGTCGATAAAGCTTTCGGTAACAGCTCGAAATTCGGAATTTCATTAAAAGTGAATCAGAGTTTACTTCGCATTCGTCAGCAGTTACACCGAATGAAAGTACTGATTTCTACTTTGGTCGTTAACAAACCTTCCGATAAAAAAAACAATTCCATCTTACTGTTGCTTCGATTGATTAAATACAACTGTCAAAAAAACAATGTCCGACAATTAATTAACGAAAGTACCCAATTGATTTCCTATGAAATCACACAACACACAGGCAAAACGGGAGAACATTACATTACCGAAAGTCGCTCCGAATATTTTGCCATGCTCAAAGCAGCCATTGGTGGCGGATTTATCGTAGGGATTTTGTGTATCATTAAATTATTGTTTTCAAAGATTGAAACCAGCGCTTTCGGTCATGCTTTTTATTACAGTTTGAATTATTCTCTGGGTTTTATCACCATTTATTTGATGGGCTACACCTTGGCTACCAAACAACCCGCCATGACTGCAGCAACTTTAATCAAAGCATTGGAAAGCGGTATGAAAAAGCAAACCAATTCCGAAAACAAACACGGTTCGTTCGCCCAACTTTTCGCACGATTGTTCCGTTCCCAGTTTATCGCCTTTGTAGGTAATGTTTTTATGGCTTTTCCGGTTTCGCTATTGGGTATTTGGTTAATTGACTATTTTTTCAACTATAACATTGCTTTCGATAAGTCGTCTAAACTCTTATACGATTTATCTCCGGTGCATTCAGCCGCTTTGTTTCATGCCGCCATTGCAGGTGTGTTTTTATTTCTCTCCGGCATAATATCAGGGAATGTTTCTAACAAAAACAAACACAATCAGGTGTATTACCGCATCAAAGAACATCCGGTTTTAAAGCAAAATTTGGGCATTGTAAAAACCAACGCTATCGCCAAATGGTTTGAAAATCATTGGCCGGGCGTAGTTTCTAACGGTTGGTTTGGCGTGTTTTTGGGCAGTACCGCCTCTTTGGGTATTTTTCTCGGATTGAATATCGACATTCGTCACATTACTTTTGCTGCCGGAAATTTGGCTTTGGGTTTGTTCGGAGCCGATTTTTTTGTAGACATGCCTACAATTATTTGGGGTATTATCGGAATTGGACTGATTGGCTTTGTGAATTTTATAGTCAGTTTTTCCTTGTCGCTCGGATTGGCTTTCCGTTCTCGCAACATCCCACTTTCTGAATTGAGATTATTATTTAGTTCGACTTGGGCGTATTTCAAAAGTCGCCCAACAGCCTTTTTCTTTCCTGTAAAAGACAAATAAAATGGAAGTTGAAGTGACTTATCGAAAAATCATACACATCGATATGGATGCCTTCTATGCTTCGGTAGAACAAATGGATAATCCCGAGCTCAAAGGAAAACCATTGGCTGTTGGCGGAAGCGAAATTCGTGGCGTCGTTTCGGCGGCTAGTTATGAAGCTCGAAAGTTTGGTGTAAGAAGTGCCATGAGCGGTATTCAAGCCAAACGAAATTGTCCCGATTTGATTTTTGTCCGACCAAGATTTGACCGCTACAAAGAAATCTCCAAAAAGATTCGCAAGATATTTCATGAGTATACTGATTTGGTTGAACCACTATCGTTAGACGAAGCTTATTTGGATGTTACTCAAAACAAAAAAGGTAATCCGAGTGCGACTTTAATTGCTCAGGAAATCAGACAACGCATTTTTGAGGAAGTTGGCTTAACAGCTTCTGCCGGAATATCAGTCAATAAATTTGTGGCCAAAATAGCCAGCGATTACCACAAACCCAACGGTCAGAAAACCGTCAATCCGGAAGAAGTGGAATCTTTTTTAGAGAATTTAGACATCAAAAAATTCTACGGCATTGGCAAAGTTACCACCGAGAGAATGTACCATTTGGGCATTTTTACCGGGAAAGATTTAAAATCAAAGTCGAAGGAATTTTTAGAAGAACATTTCAGCAAAAGCGGCTTGCATTTTTACCATATTGTTCGAGGCATTCACAACAGCGCGGTAAAACCCAATCGCATTGCCAAATCGGTCGCCGCCGAACATACTTTTAACGAAAACCTGACTTCGGAAATCTTTATGGTGGAAAAGTTGGAACGCATCGCCGGTGAATTGGAAAACCGACTCAAAAAATACAACATCTCGGGGAAAACCGTAACCCTCAAAATCAAATACAGCGATTTTACGACCCAAACCCGAAGTAAGACCTTGCCTTACTTTATTGCCGATAAAGGATTGCTTCTCGAGACCGCCAAAGAGCTTTTATTTCAAGAACGGATGAAGGAATCGGTGCGATTGCTTGGGATTTCGTTGAATAACTTAAATACAGAGATTAAAAAGACGGTTGTAGTGCAGTTAAAGTTTGAGTTTTAGGTATAAAAAAACCAGCTTCATTCTAAAGAACAAGGCTGGTTTGTATTTTGATATCGTTGAGCTTAATCTCTGCTCGACAATTTGGATAACAATCTTAAAAACTCAACATATAACCAAACCAAGGTAATCATTAAGCCCATAGCGCCATACCATTCCATGTATTTCGGCATCTTTTCTTGAACTCCTTTTTCGATTTGATCAAAATCTAAGAATAAGTTCAAAGCGGCTATCACAATCACAAATACACTAATTCCAATGCTAATCATTGAATTTCCGTGGTGAACCGGTGTAAAACTGGTAAACATCGATAACAACCAAGAAATCAAATAATAAGTAGCGATGGCCAAAGTAGCGGCCAAAACCACAGATCTGAATTTGTCATTTACTTTTACCACTCCGTATTTGTATAAACCGAAACACACCATGAAAGTAACAAACGTACAACTCACAGCTTGTATCACAATTCCGGGATACATTACTTCAAAAATAGCCGATAAACCGCCAATAAAAAGTCCTTCAAAAATAGCATAACCCGGTGCTAAAAAAGCAGAATATTGTGGTTTAAATGTAGCTATCAAAACTAAAACAAATCCAACAATAGCACCACCGATGGTTAATACCATTGGATTTTGACCGTTGAAAGTCATGATCCAAGTAATCGCAGCACTGGCAATTAAAAGTACCAACATCAGGAAACTTTTGTTAATCGTTCCCGAAACTGTCATGGTTTGATTGTAATCAATAACAGTGGCTTCGTGTACTACATCATTAGCACGAGAAGTATTTGAAAAAGTTTTGTTTTTGAAAAACGGGTTGTTTGAATTCATAATGTTCGTTTTAAAAGAGTATTTAGGGCTAAAATACTAAATTTATTCAATTTCAGAAACCCTCAAGGTATTTACCATTCCTTTATCAGCTACAGGCATAGCGGCTAAGTTGATTAACATATCGCCTTTTTTTACAAACCCTTTTTGTTTGGCAATATCATTGACATCGCCTACCGTATCATCAGTACTGACAAATTTATCGTAGTAAAAAGCATTAACTCCCCAAAGCAAATTCAACTGCGTTAAAATTCTTTTGTTAGAAGTGTACACTAAAATATGCGCTGAGGGTCGCCAAGCCGAAATTTGAAAAGCTGTATAACCGCTATTGGTTAGCGTGGAAATGGCTTTGGCTTTGATATCATTGGCCATAGTAGCCGCATGGTAGCAAATAGACTTGGTGATAAAACGTTTAGTTCTTACGTGAGGCGGATTTTGCGGCACTGCAATCAAAGGTGAATCTTCAACCGCTTCAATGATTTGTGTCATTTTTTCAATTACCTCTACCGGATAGTTTCCTACCGAGGTTTCGCCCGACAACATCACGGCATCAGCACCATCCATCACCGAATTGGCTACGTCATTTACTTCGGCACGCGTTGGTGTTAAACTGGTAATCATGGTTTCCATCATTTGTGTGGCCACAATTACCGGTATACGAGCGGTTTTAGCTCTGTGAATTAATTTTTTCTGAATCAAAGGCACTTCATGTGCCGGAATTTCAACCCCAAGGTCGCCTCGGGCTACCATTAAACCGTCACAAAAAGCGACAATTTTATCAATGTTTTCTACGGCTTCCGGTTTTTCAATTTTGGCTACAATAGGAATTTTATGGCTAGAATGCTTCGCAATTAAGTCTTGCAATTCTTCTAAATCTTTTGGCGTTCTCACAAACGAAAGTGCTATCCAATCTACTTTCTCTTCAATGGCAAAAATGGCATCTTTAATGTCTTTTTTGGTCAATGCCGGTAAAGAGACTTTGGTTTGTGGCAAGTTTACTCCTTTTTTAGATTTTAGTGGTCCGCCTTGGATAACTTTACAAACTACTTCTGTAGTTCCATTGGTTTCTAAGGCTTCGAAGATTAACTTTCCATCATCCAATAAAATGCGCTCTCCCGGATTAACATCTTGCGGAAAAGACAAATAGTTCATGTACACCCGTTCTTTAGTGCCGGGAACATCTTCTGCGGTTTGAAAAGTAATGATATCGCCAGGATTTACTACTACATCTTCCTTCATAACTCCAACACGAAGTTTGGGTCCTTGCAAATCGGCTAAAATGGCGGTGGTGTATCCAAACTCATCGTTCAATTCACGGATAATATCTATCCTTTCTTTTACATCAACATAATCAGCATGGGAGAAATTGATACGAAATACGTTTACTCCGGCATCAATCATTTTTTTGATTACTTCTTTCGAACTACATGCAGGTCCTAATGTGGCTACAATTTTAGTTTTTTTCCTTGTTGGCATTATATTTAAAAAATTAAATTGTTTTTTGACTTTATCTTTTCTACATCAACAGTATAAACCGTACTTACTTTATCTATTTTTTTGAGACTGTTGACAATTTTTGGCATATCTAAAGGCGCTTCATCGTTTTCTATTTTTAAAAAATAATCGACTTTTTTAAACTCTGGTATCAAATAAATTTTGGCTGAAAAATCATTGTTACTGTTAGCAAATAATCCGGGATTATTTTGCTCTGTGGCAACAATCGCATTGTTTTGGTTTTGAACCAAACTCCAAGCAATACCCTGATGGTCTTCAAAAATAAATCTGGTGAACTGAGTTTCGCCTTCCTTACTGCTAATCTGAATGTTGTTCTGACATTTTTTGAGGTTGATAGGCAGATGCTTGTTGATAAAGTAAGCCAATCGATAATCCTCTAGTGGCGAATGTATAGCAATCAACTGATAATCTATCTTGTCAAACTCTGCAATATGTAATTTGTGAACATACATGAAAATTGCAATTTAAGTTGTAAATATAGTGTATCTGAGACAGATTTTCAGCAAGTAAGAATAGTGTTAACGATATTTTATGAACGAAAACGTTATAGTTTTTTAAGAATCTGCATTATTTTTTGTTAATTTTTTCCTGAAATGCAAAATAAGCTCTTTGGGAAGCTTTTTCTTCAGCTTTCTTTTTGGAAGTTGCTCTGGCTCTGGCCACTATTTTATTATCGATACTTAGTTTAACACCAAAGTATTTTTGACCATCGTTGCCATTGTCATCAAAAACATCATAATGAAAAGATTTCTTTTCCTTTTGACACCATTCAATCAGGAGACTTTTATAGCTAATTACTTTTCCTTCTAATTTGGCAATGTCAACATAAGGAACAATAACGCATTTTTGAATAAATTTTTGGCAAAAATCATAGCCTTTGTCAAGAAAAATGGCCCCTACTAAAGCTTCAAAAATATTACCGTGTATGTTTTCACCAAAATGTTGGGTTGGTACTTTACTTTCTACAAAACGGATCAAATTCAAGTCTCTTCCCAACTCGTTCAAGTGTTCCCGACTCACAATTTTAGAGCGCATTTTAGTCAAATAACCTTCGTCTCCTGCCGGTGCTTCATTGTATAAATAAGCTGCAATTACAGCGCTCAACATAGCATCGCCCAAGAATTCTAATCGCTCGTAATTCATCGGATTCCCTTTTAAATCGGTTCTATTGGTAGAGCGATGCGTGAAAGCTTTTTGGTAATAAACTATGGATTGAGGTTTGAAACCTATGACTTTTTCAATTTCAGTAAAAAAAATCCCGTCCTCAGATGATGAACGGGAATTTTTAAATATATTTTTTAGAATTTTCATCCTAAGACTAATCTTGTATTTTTTTGAACAATACGCAAGCATTGTGACCTCCGAAACCGAAAGTATTGCTCATGGCTACATTAACTTCTCTTTTTTGGGCTTTGTTGAGCGTCAAGTTTAATGAAGGATCAATATTTTCGTCCACCACCGTATGGTTAATGGTTGGTGGCACTATACCGTGTTTCATGGCTAAGATAGAAGCAATCGCTTCAATAGCTCCGGCAGCTCCTAACAAATGTCCGGTCATTGACTTGGTCGAATTGATATTGATATTTTTAGCATGACCTCCAAAAACAGCACTGATGGCTTTTAATTCAGCCACATCACCTAGCGGTGTAGAAGTTCCGTGTGTGTTGATGTGATCAACTTGTTCAGGCTTCATCCCGGCATCGCGCAAAGTGTTTTCCATCACTGCAATTACGCCAATTCCTTCCGGATGCGGAGCGGTTAAGTGATAGGCATCTGATGACATTCCGCCACCACCGATTTCACAATAAATTTTAGCCCCACGAGCTTTAGCGTGTTCATATTCTTCCAAAACCAAGGCACCGGCGCCTTCTCCTAAAACAAATCCGTCACGAGTAGCATCAAACGGCCTTGAAGCCGTTTCCGGGCTTTCGTTTCTGGTAGATAAAGCTTGCATAGAATTAAATCCACCCATACCGGCTATCGTAACTGCTGCTTCAGAACCTCCGGAGATGATCACATCACACATCCCTAATCGAATGTAATTGAAAGCATCAATCAAAGCATTGGCTGAAGACGCACAAGCAGAAACGGTAGTATAGTTTGGCCCCATAAACCCATTTCTCATCGAAATATGAGCTGGTGCTATGTCGGCTATCATTTTAGGAATAAAGAAAGGATTAAATCTCGGTGTTCCGTCTCCGGCCGCATAATTCATTACTTCTTCTTGAAAAGTTTCCAATCCGCCAATTCCGGCACCCCAAATTACACCGACTCTGTGTTTGTTTACATTGTCATTAGTAATTCCGGCATCTTTGATAGCTTCTTCGCTGGCAGCAATGGCATATTGAGCAAATTTGTCCATTCTGCGAGCTTCCTTGCGGTCCATAAAATCCTCGATGTTGAAGTTTTTGACTTCGCAGGCAAATTTAGTTTTGTGTTTTTCAGTATCATAATAGGTAATTGGAGCAGCACCGCTTTTACCGTTTACCAGTGCATTCCAATATTCTTCAATGGAATTACCGATTGGAGTTAATGCACCCAAACCTGTTACTACAACTCGCTTTAATGCCATAATGTGTTATTTACAATTGTATTTAAACAAATAATACCCATGTTTTCTTCAAATTTAATCATTAAAGAGACAAGGGTATTTCAATATTTTAAGATTGAATATCAATCAAGTTTATTCTTTTCAGTAAAAATAATAAAAACCCGTGAAAAATAAAGATTCTTCACGGGTGATTTATTTATTATTTTTTAGCTTCTTCGATGTAAGAAATAGCTTGACCTACAGTAGCAATGTTTTCTGCTTGATCGTCCGGAATTTGAATATCAAATTCTTTTTCGAACTCCATGATCAACTCAACAGTGTCTAATGAATCAGCGCCTAAATCATTGGTGAAGCTAGCTTCAGTTACAACTTCGTTTTCGTCAACGCCTAATTTGTCTACAATAATCGCTTTAACTCTTGATGCAATGTCTGACATAATTTCTAGATTTTTAATTTAAATTGTTGGCAAAAATAAAAAACTTTATTTTATAACAACCTTTTTGTTACTAAATATAACTACGAAAGTAAAAAAATAATTTCAAAATCTTACATTCTTATACCTCTAAATAGCATAAATATTCTTTTTTTTGTACTCTAAATTTTTGCGAAACAAATGAAAAAAATTGTGCTGTTCGCTTCAGGAAATGGTTCCAATGCTGAGAATATTATTCGATATTTCAAAGATAACCCTCTGCTTTCGATAGTTGGTGTGTTTGCTAACAATCCTCAGGCCAAAGTTTTGGAAAAAGCGAAAAATCACAAGGTTACCACTTTTGTTTTTGATAAAAACGACTTAGAAAATGGATTGGTTTTGGAAAAACTTAAGCCATTACAACCCGATTTGATTGTTTTGGCCGGATTTTTATTAAAGTTTCCTGAACACCTCATTGCAGCTTTTCCTCATAAAATTATCAATATACATCCGGCACTGTTGCCAAAATATGGCGGCAAAGGCATGTATGGCATGCACGTGCACAAAGCAATTTTGGAGAATCAAGAAAAAGAAACCGGCATCACCATTCATTACGTTAATGAACAATATGATGAAGGCGAATTTATTTTCCAAACTTCCGTCAATATCGAAAATTGCAAAACACCGGAAGCCATAGCAGCCAAAGTTCACCAACTGGAACACGAACATTTTCCTGAGGTTATCGAAAAACTTTTAACTTCGTACTTTTAACTTCGTACATTCCAAAATGTCACACCAAGTTCACATTTACACCGACGGCGCTGCCAAAGGAAATCCCGGAAACGGCGGTTACGGCGTAGTGATGGAAATGGTTGGCACACCGTATCGCAAAGAATTTTATGAGGGCTTTCGCCACACAACCAATAACCGCATGGAATTATTGGCTGTGATTGTAGGTTTGGAAAAACTCAAACAACCCAACATGAAAGTCCTGGTGGTTTCTGATTCCAAATATGTAGTGGATGCCGTGGAAAAGAAATGGGTTTTCAGTTGGGAAAAAATCGAATTTAAAGGAAAAAAAAATCCGGATTTATGGAGGCGTTTTTTAAAAATATACCGCCAACACCAAGTAGATTTCAAATGGATTAAAGGCCACAACAACCATACGCAAAACGAACGTTGCGATGAATTGGCGGTTTATGCTTCGGGCTTGCCAACACTTTCTGTAGATGCTTTTTATGAAAGAGAAGAAGGGAAACTTTTTTAACCCTCAAACCATTTTAAACTTTTAAACTAAAACTGTATCTTTGCGCCTTTAATTTGAAACCCTAAGAATGAACAAATTACTTATAGTAGGAACGGTAGCTTTCGACGCTATTGAAACACCTTTCGGAAAAACAGATAAAATTTTAGGCGGCGCCGGTACTTTTATTGGTTTATCTGCTTCACACTTCAACTTACAATCGGCTATAGTGTCCGTAGTTGGCGGCGATTTTCCTCAAGAATATTTAGATTTATTAACCGCCAGAAATATTGATATTTCAGGTTTGGAAATCGTAAAAGAAGGCAAAACGTTTTTCTGGAGCGGTAAATACCACAACGACATGAATTCGAGAGATACTTTAGCTACTGAGTTAAATGTATTGGCCGATTTCAATCCGATTGTACCGAATCATTTTAAAGATGCCGACGTGGTGATGCTGGGGAACTTACACCCAATTGTACAAACCGGTGTTTTAAACCAAATGACCCAAAAACCAAAATTAGTGGTTTTAGATACTATGAATTTTTGGATGGATTGTGCCTTGCCCGAATTACTGGACGTTATCAAACGCGTGGATGTTATTACTATTAACGATGAAGAAGCGCGTCAGTTGTCGGGTGAATATTCTTTAGTAAAAGCAGCCGCGAAAATCCATACCATGGGACCTAAATATGTAGTGATTAAAAAAGGAGAACATGGCGCTTTGATTTTCCACAACGAACACATTTTCTTTGCTCCGGCTTTACCTTTGGCGGATGTATTTGATCCAACCGGTGCCGGTGATACATTTGCCGGTGGCTTTGCAGGCTTTATCACCCAACAGGGCGATGTCTCTTTCGAAACCATGAAAACCGCTATCATTCAAGGTTCCAACTTAGCGTCTTTCTGTGTGGAGAAATTCGGAACCGAAAGAATGCTCGAACTAACCAAGGAAGAAGTGAACGAGCGCTTGAAACAATTCAAAGCTTTAACACAATTTGAAATAGATTTACAATAACTTTATGCCTCGAAATTTCGGGGCATTTTTGTTTTAAACACCCAATAACACACAACTTACAACAACACAACACACTATGAGCGACGCCATTAAACACGAATGTGGAATTGCCCTTTTACGATTAAAAAAACCATTAGCTTTTTACAAAGAAAAATATGGTTCGGCCTTTTACGGCATACAAAAAATGTATTTGCTGATGGAAAAGCAACACAACCGCGGTCAAGACGGTGCCGGTTTTGCTTCTATCAAGTTTGATGTAGAACCGGGCGAACGTTACATTAGCAGGGTTCGATCAAATAAAGGCCAACCCATACAAGATATTTTTGCCCAAATTAATGATCGTATTAACGAAGAATTGGAGCAACATCCGGAATACCAAGACAATGTTGCTTTGCAAAAAGAAAACCTTCCTTACATTGGAGAATTGTTTTTAGGACACGTTCGCTACGGAACATTCGGAAAAAACAGCATAGAAAGCGTACATCCGTTCTTGAGACAAAACAATTGGATGCATCGAAATTTGATTGTAGCCGGAAACTTCAACATGACCAATGTGACCGAATTGTTCAATAGTTTGGTCGAATTGGGACAGCATCCGAAAGAACTGGCAGATACCGTGACCGTTATGGAAAAAATTGGTCATTTCTTGGATGATGAAGTAACCGATTTGTACCAAGAATGTAAAAACAACGGCTTGTCTAAAAGAGAAGCATCTCCGGTTATAGCCGAAAAATTAGACATCGCCAAAATACTCAAACGCGCTTCTAAAGGTTGGGACGGCGGTTATGCCATGGCCGGATTGTTAGGTCACGGCGACAGTTTTGTATTCCGTGATCCGGCGGGAATTCGACCGGCATATTTTTATGAAGATGACGAAATTGTGGTGGTTGCTTCCGAAAGACCGGTAATTCAAACGTCTTTCAACGTACCTTTTGAAAAAGTACAAGAATTACAACCCGGACATGCTTTAATCATCAAAAAAAACGGAAGCGTTTCGCAACAGGAAATTATCGCTCCAAGCGTTAAAAAGGCTTGTTCATTTGAACGAATCTATTTTTCCAGAGGTAGCGATGCCGAAATTTATCAAGAGCGAAAAGAATTGGGGAAATTAATTTTACCGGCTGTTTTAGAAGCCATTGACAACGATACTGACAATACGGTTTTCTCCTTTATTCCGAATACCGCCGAAACTTCTTTCTATGGAATGGTAGAAGCGGCCAATGATTTTTTAAACCAAAGAAAAAACCAATTCATATTAGACAACCGCAAAACGCTGACCAAAGAAAAATTGGAGGAGATACTGTCGGTAAAAATCAGGACCGAAAAAATTGCCATTAAAGATGCCAAACTCCGAACCTTCATCACCGAAGACAGCAGTCGGGACGATTTGGTAGCGCACGTTTACGATGTAACTTATGGCGTAATCAAACCAACAGACAATTTGGTCATTATTGACGACAGTATTGTTCGCGGTACCACTTTGAAAAAAAGTATCCTCAAAATGATGGACCGATTGAATCCAAAACGCATAGTAGTGGTTTCATCTGCCCCGCAAATTCGCTATCCCGATTGTTATGGTATTGACATGGCCAAACTAGAAGGTTTAATCGCATTCCAAGCCGCCATCGAATTATTAAAAGAAAACAATCAATATCAGATCGTGGAAGAGGTTTACAAAAAATGTAAAGCCCAAGAAAAATTAAAAGATGCCGAGGTGGTGAATTTTGTAACCGAAATTTACGCACCTTTTTCCGATACCGAAATTTCGAACAAAATAGCGGAACTGTTACATCCGCAAGACATTAAAGCTGAAGTCAAAATTATTTTTCAATCCGTAAACAATTTGCACTTGGCTTGTCCTAAAAACTTAGGCGATTGGTACTTCACCGGCGACTATCCTACTCCTGGCGGTAACCGCGTGGTTAACAGGGCATTCATGAATTTTTATGAAGGAAAAGATGCTCGTGCTTACTAAAATTTTAACATTTTTTGCCATTAAACGATTTTTGTTGCAGTTCGTCCGAATTTTTTGTTTTCAGAATATTAATCTACTTACATTTGACTTTACCATAGCATTAGTAGGTTAAGTTTATGGTAGATTTGGGGCAAAAAGGGTGAAGTTTTACTTCACCTTTTTTATTTTATAATTGTTTGATTGTCATCAAAAAAGCAGTTTTCACTCACATTTGCCTATCATTCCAATATAATTTCCAAAAAAAAGAACAATATTAATTTCTATGTTATTAGATTTGCGCTACCATAGTATTTAGTGTAGGTTAAGATTATGGTAGATTTGGGGCAAACAGGTGGAAGCAATTCCGCCTGTTTATTTTTTATCTCTTTTCCAAATAAAAAAACCGATTTCGCTTAACCCACGAAATCGGCTTCTGAAACATCAAAAAAATTATTTTGATTTTATTTTTCTGTAGCGAACAAACGAGCTACTTCTGTCCAATTGACTACATTAAAAAAGGCTTCAATATAATCCGGACGTCGATTTTGGTAATGCAAATAATAAGCATGTTCCCAAACATCCATTCCTAAAATAGGGAAACCTCCGCAAGCTGTATCAGGCATTAACGGATTGTCTTGGTTTGGCGTAGAACACACTTCAAGTTTTCCTCCTTTATGAACACAAAGCCAAGCCCAACCGGAACCGAATCTTGTAGCACCGGCTTTAGCAAACTGGGCCTTAAACTCTTCAAAAGAGCCAAAAGCAGCATCAATAGCTTCCGCTAACTCACCTGTTGGTTTTCCGCCACCATTAGGTGACATTACTTTCCAAAACAAGTTGTGGTTGTAATGACCGCCGCCATTGTTGCGAACTGCCATATTGGTCATGTCTAAATTAATGAGGATGTTTTCAATAGTTTTGCCTTCCATATCTGTACCTGCTATGGCTGCATTCAAATTGGTTACATAAGCGTTATGATGTTTTGAATGGTGGATTTCCATTGTTCTGGCATCAATATGTGGTTCTAAAGCATCGTATGCATAAGGTAATTGCGGTAATTCAAAAGCCATGGTTACTAAGTTTTAAGATTAATATTCGAGTTCCAAATTTATAAATTATATATTGTTTTTTAGTTATAATATTCACACATCATTGATCATTGCAATAAAAAATTAAGCCGTCTAAGAAACTTAGTTTTCGTTCCAATTGATAAGACAATAAAATGCATAATAAAATCAAGCTTATACTGATGTAGCCTAAATAGTTGTAATTATGAATAGAAAACTTAGCATCGCTGTAAGTAATCCAACCGCTCATTAAAGAAGCAAATCCGGTTCCGAGTGATTGCACACACGAATTCAAACTCATAAAACTGCCTCGGGTTTGACTAGTCACTGCCTGAGTAATCATGGCTTGTCCGGGAACAGTTCTTCCGGTGGCTGAACTAAACCAAAATCCAAAAACACCCAATACAATAAAAAGTTGCCAATGAGGCATATTGGTAATCAAAACCACAAAAACTATTGAAACTATAGCAGCCCAAACAAATACTGTTCTTTTTCCGTAGCTGTCTGCTAACTTTCCTATAATCTGGGCTGAAATCAACGAACAGATTCCGCCAACCAAATAAATCAAAGGCGTGTATTGTTGAGGTACACCAACATTGTAAACCAAATACGGATTAATCAATGGCACTATGATAAAATGACCGGTAACCAATAAAAAACTAAAGAGCAAGGCTGTAATTTGTACTTGGTTGCTAAAAATAGCATAGAAATTAGAAATACGCTCTTTTAATTTTATCGGATTGGCAAGATGCGACTTAACATTGGGCACAAATCGAAATAAAAACGGCAATAACAATACCCCAAAAGTAGCTACGACTAAAAACGGATAATGCCAGTCGTATTTGTTAGCCAAAAACAATCCGAAAGGTACTCCAATTACAGAAGCCAAAGCAAATCCGCCCATCAACAAACCCATCGCTCTGCCACGGCGCTCATAAGGAATCACATCGGCTATAATACTCAAAATTTGAGCACTAATTAATCCGCCAAACAAGCCTGTAAAAGTTCTGGCCAAAATCATTGAATAGGTTCCGAAAGCAAACGCACAAGCAAAAGTTCCGATTAAAAATCCGGAATAACCAAAAAGCAAGAGTTTTTTTCGATCGAATTTATCGGCAAAGAAAATAGCAAAAAAGCTACTAACAAATGCTGCCAAAGAGTAACTGGATACAATAATGGAAAACTCTGAAGTGGTCAAATTCCATTTGGGCATCAAAATATTGCCCAAAGGCATCATGATCATGAAATCGAGTATGTGGGTGAAATTGAGCAACGCCATGAGCGCTACCAAAATAACTTCGTTTCTTTTCAAAGCAATAAATTTATAAGTGTTACAAAATTAAGCATTGAAAAATTCCTTTTTCTTAATAAAGAATTAATTAATTACATTAGTAGCATAAATAAAAACTATAGTTTCCCATGTTTGATTGGCAGCCTAATACTCTTGAAAACGAGCTTATTAAACTAATTCCTTTGCGGGAAACTGATTTCGAAGCATTGTACGAAGTAGCTTCTGATCCGTTGGTTTGGGAACAACATCCTAACAGATTGAGATTCCAAAGACCTGTTTTTCAAAATTATTTTGAAGGCGCAATATTGTCTAAAGGCGCTTTTTTAATTCGCGACAGCAAAACCAATGAAGTGGTTGGCTGCAGTCGGTTTTATGATTATGACGAAAAGGAGAACGCTGTTTTAATCGGCTACACTTTTATCGGACGCAAATTTTGGGGCAACGGTTACAACAAATCCTTAAAAAAAATCATGCTCGATTATGCCTTTCAACAAGTCGATAAAGTCTATTTCCATATCGGCGCATTCAATATTAGGTCGCAAAAAGCCATAGCCAAAATCGGCGCCATCAAAGTCGACGAATTTGAAGTGGAATATTATGGCGAAGACGCAAAGTTGAATTTTGTTTATTTGATTGAAAAATGAGAAAGGCTAATGATGTTTTTTCTATACTAATGGTCATATTCGTAGCATTTGCAGTCTGGAAATACCAACGTTTCAGTCAACAAGAAAAAAGGTTTGGCGCAGAACAATTAGGTGTAGCCCTCACAAATCATGAAAAGATTTGGGGAAAACCTGACAGTAGTATCAAAAGCAATGGTCTGGTTCTATTTTATGATAGCGAAAACGGTCTTGGACACCGATATGTTTTTCGTTTTGATGATAATGAAAAGCTCGCTGGAAAATATTATGATGATTAATAATTTTATCTATTAAAGTACAATAATGCAAAAAACCGCTTTCTCCATTTACGACGCTTCGGCCGGTTCGGGCAAAACTTACACTTTGGTTAAAGAATACCTCAAGATTATTCTTTTGTCCAAAAAACCAGATGCTTACCGCAATATTTTGGCGATTACGTTTACCAACAAAGCCGTTCACGAAATGAAAAGCCGCGTGGTCGAAAGTTTATCGGAATTTGCCAAAGAAAAACCATCGGACAAAGCGCAGCAGTTGATGCAAGACATCCAAACGGAAACCGGATTATCTTTGGCCACGATTACCGAGAAAGCTAAAAGCATCATCAAAAACCTAATTCACAATTACGCTTCTTTTGACATTTCTACCATTGACAAATTTACGCACAAAGTCATTCGCGTATTTGCCCACGATTTGAACTTGCCGATTACTTTTGAAGTGTCCTTGGATACCGAAATACTATTAACCGAAGCTGTAGACGCCATTATTGCCGAAGCCGGAAACGATGAAACCTTAACCAACTTGCTGGTCGATTTTACGATGGAAAAAACCGACGACGACAAATCTTGGGACATTTCACGCGAAATTATGGAAACGGGAAAGTTGATTCTAAACGAAAACAACCGCGAAGAAATCACGCATTTCCAAAATAAAACCATTGCAGAGTTCATCGAAATCAAAAACAAACTTACCGAGCTTTGTGTGCAAATTGAAGCTGAAACAATAGAATTGGCAACAGAAGCTCTACTTTTTATCGAAAATAACGGCATCGATATTAAATCTTTTTCTGCCGGACATTTTCCGAATCATTTGGCTAACATCAGAGACAAAAAATTCAATCCGAATAACAAAACCTATCACGAATTCGACGATATCAAAATCAACAAAACGGCTTCTGACCGAACTATCATCGAAAGCATCATTCCCGATTTACTCGAAATGTTGGCTTCGATTTATAAAAAATTCGAAAAGAAAAATTTCTACGAAGCGTTTCTCAAAAACATCACGCCGCTTTCTTTGCTGAATACGGTTAGTAATGAATTGGGCAAAATCCAAAAAGAACAAAATATACTGTCGATAGCAGAATTTAACAAACTCATTTACGACCAAATCCAAAACCAACCGGCGCCTTTTATTTACGAACGTTTGGGTGAAAAATATAGAAATTTCTTTATCGATGAATTCCAGGACACGTCTGAAATGCAATGGCAGAATTTGATTCCGCTGATTGACAATGCCCTTTCGAGCGAAGACTTGAATGGCGATCGAGGTTCACTAATGATTGTAGGCGATCCGAAACAATCCATTTACCGTTGGCGTGGCGGAAAAGCCGAGCAATTTATCGAACTCAGTAAAGACCAAAATCCGTTTGTCAATCCGGATAAAAAGCTTTTCTCTTTAGGAACCAATTGGAGAAGTTATACTGAAATCATCGACTTCAATAATAAATTCTTTCACTTTTTGAGTGGTGAGTTTGTCCATGAAGATTACAAAGATTTGTACCAAAACCATAGCCATCAACAATTCAATACAAAAACCGGCGGTTATGTCAATATTTCTTTTGTGCCCAAAGTCGAAAAAGTCGCTTTTGACGAAGAAGAAAGTCCGGAGAAAAACGAATTGTATTTGCAAGCCACTTTGTCTACCATTGAAAAAGTAAAACAAAACGGTTTCCGTTACAAAGACATTGTTATTCTAACTCGAAAGAAAGCACACGGTACTCTAGTCGCCAATTATTTAACTGAAAACGGTGTCCCGATTATATCTTCCGAAAGTTTGCTGCTTGGTGCCTCTTCTGAAGTTCAAGGCGTAATTCACATTTTGCGATATTTGAAAAACAACAGCGATTTAGTAGCCAAAGCCCATTTTCTTTACTTTTTGGCTTCGCAACAAAACCAATTGGAAACCCACGATTTCATCGCGCAAGGCATGGAACAAAAAGCCGAAACTCGTTTTCAACAATGGTTGATTGGTTTTAATATCGATTTCTCGTTCCAAAATATCCGCAAAAAATCGCTTTACGAAGCCACTGAAATCATCATTGCCAAAGTGATTCCGATGGACAAACGCAATGCTTATATACAGTTTTTCCTGGATTTGATTTTGGAACACGATTTGAAAAAACAAGCCGGGATTTCGGATTTTCTTTCTTATTGGGACAACCATTCAGAGAAACTCAGCATTCCATCGCCGGAAGGAAACGATGCCGTGCGCATTATGACGATTCACAAATCAAAAGGGCTGGAATTCCCAGTGGTCATTTTTCCTTTTGCCGAAGAAGATTACAGCAAAGGGCCGCGGGAAAAAATGTGGCTTAACGCCGAGGAAGCAATTACCGGCTTGCCAAAAGCATTAGTCGACAAAAGCAGCAAAGTGGAAGGTTATGGCGAAGAAGCTTCTTTGGTTTACCAACAAAAAAAACAGGAAGAATTGCTCGACAATATCAACGTGTTGTATGTGGCGCTAACGCGTGCCGAAGAACAATTGTACATTATCTCGGGCATGCAAAGTCGTGGCAAAACTTCGGGTGAATATCCCAATAACATGGCGACGTTTTTTATCAAATTCCTAGAAGACAAAGGTTTTGACGAAAATAAATTCGACTATTCCTTTGGCAAAGCCGAAAAGTTATCGGTGACCAAAGAAATCATAAACGAAACCGAAACCATTCCGCAATTGTCAGCCACATTGAATCCGAAAAACATCAAAATAGCCCAAAAAGAAAGTTTGATGTGGAATACGCATCAACAGAAAGCGATTGAATTCGGTAACATCCTGCACGAAATTTTGTCTTTCGTTAAAACCAAAGACGACATTGATTTGGCCCTAATCAAAGCCATTGAAAACGGATTGATAATCGTTTCACAGAAAGAAGAAGTAGCGCAAACCCTAAATCAAGTGGTCAATCATCCCGATTTGTTATCTTATTTCGCCAATGGCAACAAAATTTTAAACGAAAAAACCATCATTCAAAAAGAAGGCAGGCTTGTAAAGCCCGACAGGATGGTTATCAACAGCAACCACGAAATCTTTTTACTCGACTACAAAACCGGTACACACCAAGCGAAATACATCGCACAATTGGAAAACTATCAGAACGCTATTGAAAAGATGGGATTTAAAGTGACTAAAAAAGCCTTGGTTTACATTGGGGAAAGTTTGGAAATAGTAAATTTGTAATCTCAATTACAGCTAACAGCTAACAGCTAACAGCTAACAGCTAACAGCTAACAGCTAACAGCTAACAGCTAAACATCAAACACAAACTAAAATTCATAAACTACAACATGTACGGAAAAATTCAACAACACCTACAAAATGAACTCAATACCATTGAACAAAACGGTATTTTCAAAAGAGAACGCATCATCACTTCGCCACAAGGCGCTGAAATTACAGTAAACGGCAAAACAGTTTT
>NZ_JBILQL010000024.1:0-29483 GCF_044373165.1 Flavobacterium sp. | reverse complement strand
TAAAGCCTTCCCTGATTTAAATGTGAATGGCGACTTTACCCTAGGCGAAAACATAGGCGACTTGGGCGGACTAAGCATTGCCATCAAAGCCTACAAAGCTACATTAAACGGCAAAGAAGCACCGGTAATGGACGGCTTTACCGGTATGCAACGCGTGTTCTTGGGCTGGGGACAAGTATGGGCTGAGAAAATCCGCGAAGAAGCTTTGCGCAGTCAAATTGCAGGCGACCCACACTCGCCGGCCTTATTCCGTGTAAACGGAACCGTACGCAACATTCCGGAATTCTACGAAGCGTTCAATATTAAACCTACCGACTCCTTATACTTAGCACCCGAAAAGCGTGTGAAGATTTGGTAGTAGTTACCACTTAATTTATAAGAAACCCCGACGGAAACGTTGGGGTTTTTTGTTGGGAATAACTAAAGTCAATTAGAAAAACGATTGTCACCCTGAGCTCGCCTGCCCTGAGCGCAGTCGAAGGGTCGAAGGGTCAAAGGGCAACACACGAGACGAAACCGACTGCCGAAGGAAATCGAGAACCTTATCCATACAACGGTTCTCGATACTCCCGACACTTCGGGATTTATTCCGTTACACTCCATAAAAAACCACTCGAACTGACGGGTGTAGTAGTATTTTCAAACCCTATTAAAGCATGACGCCCTTATTACGTCACTTCGAGTGATTTTACAACGTGAAAACGTTAGTTTTTACGGTGTAAAATAGTATCGAGAAGCCTTCACGTTGTCATTCCAAAAGCTTGAACATTGTTCATAAATTTTGCAAACAATTGTAGGCTTACAAATCACCTCATTTTCTTAAATTAGTAATCGAAAACAAAAGCTATGCAAGAACAAAAAAACAACTCAGGATTTGAATATTGGGACTTCATCGAAAAACATTATCCACTTTATGTCAGCTGCGATGACGTCCTACTTAGCGATATCTTAACCCGAAAACTAAACGGTCAAGAAATCTGCAAAGAAGATGAAGAGTTCATTCAAGGATGGAATGTGAGAGAAGAACTTTTGAAAATTGATACGGAATTGTTTAGAAGGGCTTTGGAGGGTTACTTTGAAACTATTTTTGCCAAATAGCAAAAACGTTATTTAAAACTACCATCAACATATTCAAATCACATTCTTTTTTCCATAAATTTGGAAATTATGAGTCGTCCAATGAAAAAAGTAGAGGTTGTAGCTGCTGTTATCTTCCATAACAATAAGATACTTTGTGTTCAACGAGGTAATAATAAATACGATTACATAGCCTTCAAATATGAATTCCCAGGCGGCAAAGTGGAATCAGGAGAAACTAATGAAGATGCTATAAAAAGAGAAATCCTTGAAGAATTAAACCTTGACTTATCGATTGACTCACAATTCATTACTGTCAATCATGAGTATCCAGATTTTATTTTAACAATGCATAGTTTTATTTGCTCATGCAGTAATCCTCACATAGAATTATCAGAACATGTTGCTTTCAAATGGTTAGACAAAACCGAACTAAAAGCATTAGACTGGGCAGCAGCTGACATTCCAATTGTAGATAAACTAATAGCCTCTTAACACTATGGATTTAATCAAAGAACATTTACTCCAAAGTTTTAATACGGGGTTTATTGATAGGCGCATTCACTCAAATAATGAATACCTACCGCAATTGTTGACCAATGACAAATTGCAAGGTAAAAAAGTATTAACCTCTATTTTAAAAGAATTAAGAGAGTTAAAAAAAGATGATGAGTTTTGGTTTTCAGTAGCGTTTGTAACAACAAGCGGAGTATCAACCTTAATCAACACTTTAATTGATTTAGAAAATAGAAGTATAAAAGGTAAAATACTTGTTTCACAATATTTAAACTTCACCCAACCTGAAGCTTTAAAAAGACTTTTACAATTTAAAAATATAGAACTTAAAATTGTTACCGATGGCGATTTTCACTCTAAAGGATATCTTTTTAAAAAAGGAGAAATCTACAACCTAATTATTGGAAGTAGTAACTTAACCGCCACAGCACTTTGCTCAAATAAAGAATGGAATCTTAAAATTTCTGCTGCGCCGATAAGCCATATAATCTTTGAAGCAATAAATGAATTCACTTCAGAGTTTGAAAATGCAATACCAGTAACTTTATCTTTTATTGAAAAGTATGAAGCCGTATACAAAAGAAACGTACAGCTAAATTTTGACCTAAAAGAAGAATTATATAGCTCAAAAAAGATTGTGCCTAATGCCATGCAAATTGAGGCTTTAGCCAATATAGAGAAACTCAGAGCTAAAGATAAAAACAAGGCATTATTAATATCCGCAACTGGAACAGGCAAAACCTACCTTTCTGCTTTCGATGTAAAAAAAGTAAATCCAAAAAAGTTCTTGTTTGTTGTTCACAGAGAAAACATAACGAAAGCAGCAATGAAAACCTTCAAAAGTATTTTTGGAGACACTAAAACAATGGGGTTATATACCGGTAATCAAAAAGATTTACAAGCCGATTTCGTATTTTCAACTGTTCAAACCATTTCAAAACAAGAAAACTTAGACCAATTTTCTGCTGACTACTTTGATTACATTGTAATCGATGAAACCCACAGAGCTGGAGCTGAATCTTATCAGAGAATCTTAAACCATTTCAATCCTAAATTCCTTTTAGGAATGACAGCAACTCCTGAACGTGGTGACAATTTCGACATATTCCAATCGTTTGATTATAATATTGCTTACGAAATAAGACTACACCGCGCACTCGAAGAAGAAATGTTAAGTCCATTTCATTACTTTGGAGTTACAGACATAACGGTTGATGGTGAAATTTTAGAAGAGAAAGCCGATTTTAACTTATTAACCTCAACTGAAAGAGTTGACCGAATTATAGAAAATGCAAAATTATATGGTTGCGATTCTGGTGTTATAAGAGGACTAATATTTTGTTCTAGAGTAGAGGAATGTATCCAACTATCTAATGAATTTAACGATAGAGGTTTTAAAACAGTGGCACTCACTGGAGATAGTTCTGAAGAAGAAAGAACCAAAGCTATTAATAGACTGGAATCAGATTCTATTTCAGAAAAATTAGATTACATCTTTACCCGAGATATATTCAATGAAGGAATTGATATACCAAGTGTAAACCAAATTATTATGCTTCGCCCTACTCAGTCTGCAATTGTATTTGTTCAGCAACTTGGAAGAGGTTTGCGAAAAACCAATAATAAAGAATATCTAACTGTTATAGACTTCATAGGCAATTATACTAATTCTTTCCTTGTCCCTATCGCTTTGTATGGTGATACCTCGTATAATAAAGACAACTTAAGAAAATTAATGGCTGGTGGAAGTAATATGATTCCTGGAGCTTCAACAATCAACTTTGACGAAATTTCTAAGAAGAGAATCTTTGAAGCTATTGATACTGCAAATATGCAACTCAAAAAAGACTTAGTAAATGACTACATTGTTTTAAAAGCAAAACTAGGTAAAGTCCCAATGATGATGGATTTTATTGAACATGGCTCAAGGGATCCTTTTCTATTCGCTAATTACTCGAAATCATACTACAACTTTGTAGCTAGTCTACAGTCTGATTTTAAAGGTTTACTTAATGTAGAACAAATCAGATTACTGGAATTATTCTCGAATGAAATTAATAATACTAAGCGAGTAGAGGAAAACATTATTTTAATAGAGTTAATTAAAAACAGTAAAGTAGCCTTTGAAAAAATTGAAACAATCATTAAAAATTGTTTTGGTTATACTCCATCAAAAGAAACTTTGTTCTCAGCCATCAATAATTTGAATTTTGGTTTTGTTACTCAAAACAAAGGAGGAAAGTTGTTACCAGTAAATAAAATTTATGATATTCAAAATATTATTACAAAAGACAATATCATTTGCCTTAAATCTCAATTAAAAACTAATCTTAACAATAGTACTTTCAAAGAATTCCTAACTGATAACATATTGTACTCCATCTATATTTTTAAAAAGTTATATCAAAAAGAAAAATTTGTAGATGGATTTGTATTGTATCGTAAATACTCTCGTAAAGATGTATTCAGAATTCTCAATTGGGATAGCAACCCGTTAGCACAAAATGTAGGTGGTTATATTGTTAGTCCAGACAAGTCAAACTTCCCAATTTTTGTTAATTATCATAAAGAAGAACATATCTCAAGCACAACAAAATACGACGATGGTTTTATAAATAAATTCGAGTTCCAATGGATGTCAAAATCAAAAAGGAATATTAATAGTCCAGATATTCAGATTTTAAAAAAACATCAAAATTTGCGAATCCCATTATTCATCAAAAAAAGCAACGATGAAGGAACAGATTTTTATTATATGGGAGACATAACTCCAATAGAAAATTCTTTTATCCAATCAACCCTCAATGATGATAATGGTAAACCTGTTTCAGTAGTAAAAGTTGTTTTTTCAATGAAGACACCAGTTGAGGATAGCATCTACGATTACATAACAGAAAGTTAATCAAGAATAAACACCAACCCTTATGAAGTCAAAAATCACCTTCAACATTTTCATAGCGATTGCTTTATTCCCCCTATTCAGCTTCGCCCAAATCACCCTAACCAACACCGCTGAAGTCGCCAAAATCAAACAAGGCACTACTTACTTCGCTATGAAAGATCCGGCTTCGCCTGCGGCAGCGGGTTATGTAGCGGCTATCAAAAAAGCTTGGACACTCGGTAAAGTCGAATGCATCAAATACACCGAGGTAGAGAAAAACATCGCGCCCAACAATAGCTTTGTAACCTTGGGCGCCAATATGACCACGTCCAACAGCACTTTGGCTTCCACCGAAACCCGCATTTATTTGGAGCTTTGGACGACCAACGGCAAATACACCTACGACCCCAAAAAACGCCGACACTTCAATCAGCAAGATAAAATCGTAGTGGCTACCGTAGAACTCTTCGCCGATTTCTTCGCCCAAAACAACCCAAGCGCCCTTTACAAAATGGAGTACGACACTGCCAGTCATTTCAAAAACTGGGGCACCGGTGTGTTGGGCAATTATATACAACAGCTTTGCACTTTATTAGAAAAAGGCAACGAGTGTGCCGCCAAAACCGAAATAGCCAACACTAGTGAACTCCAAAAACTGGCTTCGACTACACTCTTCATCCCGGATTATGTCCTAACCAAGTTCTCCAAAAACTCCGACGATGAAAGCAAAAAGTACACCGACAAGGAAATCTTCGATGGCTTCAATCAGGCCTATAAAGTAGTGCCATTAGCCGAACTCAACGACAAAATTGCAAACAGCACTGCGCCGTTTTATTACTTGTTGTTCATAAAAACCCCCAGCGAGAAATTTGTGACTGTGACCAACGCGCAAAACGGAGAAATTGTTTATTTGGGTTACACCGCTGCAGCCGCAAACTTTAAGAGTGCCGACTTAAAAGCAATCCAAAAATTGAGCATAAAAAAATAGTCCCCGCAACGCCCAATAATTATTGCGGGGACCTAACTAAAAAAATCACATTACTCTACTATTATTGGGGCATATCAAAGGGTGATATGGTTTTATGGTTACTAAAACCATGTTTCTTCATAAAAAGGTTTGATAAACTCCCGGAATGAGTAGCACTTCCGCTTGGGTTAATGGTTTTGACCTTACTTCCTCCAAAAGGGGAATGAACTATGGAGGAAGTTGTAATTAGGTCGGGGGAATTTTTGTGGTATTTGGTATTAACTTGTATAGGTGCAGAAGTGCTGGTTAACACTTGGTTGGTATTTGTGGGAATGGTGTTAAGAGACTTATCAATCGTCTCACTCCGGTTATAATTACTAATAATTGGATTACAAACAATTGTTGGTCGGCTTCCGGTATGAAAGAAAAACCGACCAACGTTTGGAATTATTTTTACTGATGCTATGATGAATACATCGTTTTTCATAAAATACAATTCCGAGTTTGCGTTTTGTTTGACAATACAATTTTACTCAAGAATACTTGATTCCATAATGTGAATTCGCCCAACTGGATTATAAGTTAGACCAAACGACTATAATTGTAGATGAATGATTGTTTGATATTATCCTGAATCTTTATTGGCAATCACCTCTTTTCACTTGACGGTTTTGCAATTTTCAGCCTAAAAAATTCAAGTATTAAAATATTAACGCTTTTTAGGGTATAATTATTATATTATATACAAAAATTGAAAAATACCCCTATTTTTTTATGGTATTAAGTGTATTTTTAAACTAACTTTTATAATTTTACCCTAATTAAAATGGGTTAATAAAGAAGTTATGAAAATAGAAAAGCGTTGGATTTTTGCCTTTCTGCTGGTTTCGGCAGTAGCCATAGCCGGTTTATTCTGGCCGGAAGAAGCTACCGATAATCTCAAAACCTTTAATGCTGTCGATACCATCAATTATGCCGATGTGGCTTGGTTGTTAACGGCTTCGTGCTTGGTATTGTTAATGACGCCGGGCTTGTCTTTTTTCTACGGCGGAATGGTCGGCAAGAAGAATGTGATTTCTACCATGCTCAAAAGTTTTATTTGTTTGGGTGTAGTGAGTTTGCTATGGGTAACCGTGGGTTTCTCACTTTCTTTCGGCGCCCCGATTGGTCCAACGATTAACGGTGTTCACTATGGCATCATTGGCAACCCGTTTGATTTTGCTTTCTTTAGCTATGTCGAAATGCATCCGCACAAAACCATGGCTTCTTCCATCCCTTTTATTTTGTTTGCTTTGTTCCAAATGAAATTTGCCGTCATAACACCGGCCATCATTACCGGCGCCCTCGCGGAACGCATCCGTTTCATCTCCTTTTTGCTCTTTATTTGCTTGTTCACCATTTGTATCTACGCGCCTTTATGCCACATGATTTGGCACCCAAACGGTCTCTTGGGTAGCTTTTTCGGTGTAAAGGACTTTGCGGGTGGAACGGTAGTTCACATGAGTGCGGGTTTTGCGGCTTTGGCTGGTGTTTTGGTTTTAGGCAAAAGAAAAAACAGCGAACACATTCCTACCAACATTCCGTTTGTCTTATTAGGCACAGGAATGCTATGGTTCGGTTGGTTCGGATTTAATGCCGGTTCGGCTTTGGCGGCTAATGCTACAGCGGCCATGGCTTTTGCTACTACCACGATTTGTTCGGCATCCGCTATGTTGTCGTGGGTGTTCTTCGACCGAATGAACGGTAGAAAAGTATCAGCTCTCGGCGCTTGCATAGGTGCTGTAGTAGGATTGGTAGTGATTACACCTTCGGCTGGTTATGTCACCATTCCACAAAGTATTTTCTTCGGATTCATAGGCGCGATAGTCTCCAACAAAATGGTCTACTGGAAAAAGCTAAAACAAATTGATGATACTTTAGACGTATTCGCTTGTCACGGTGTAGGCGGTATCATGGGAATGATCCTAACAGCCATCTTTGCCAAAGGAGAAAACGCAAGCTTACTCTACGGCGGCTGGAGCGTTTTTGGGCACCACATGCTGGCTTTGGTTTTGGTTTCGATAGTTACGTTTGGTGGCGCTTATTTGCTATTCAAATTAACCAACCTCATGATTCCAATCCGAGTTTCCGAAGAATCCGAAAATATGGGATTAGACTTGTCGCAACACGGGGAAAAGTTTTAAAAGTTAAAACCGCTATAAAGGTTGCGAGTCGCAGATAAACATTAAGAAGTTAAGTAAAATTAAGGGTTTCATTAAGGCTTAACAATACTTAATGCAAAATCTTAATTTCTTAATGTTGAAATAGCGGGTTTGAAATCATAAAAACTTCCAACACACTACTTCCTTATTCCTCCAACAACAAATTCGCCAAAGCATTGTCTCTGTCGTAAATGTCTTTGTGGAAATTCACCAAACCATCATCATCCACCCAAGCGGTGAAATAACCTATGTAAACCGGGATTTTATTCTTCAACGTATACCACTTTTCTTTTTTGCCTTCCATGGCCGCTTCAATTTTTTCAGGTGTCCAATTCGGGTCGTCTTGCAAAATCAAATTGGCCAGTTCTTTAGGCTTTGCGACTCTGATACAACCATGACTAAACGCTCTTTTCTCTTGACTGAATAAATTCTTGGAAGGCGTATCGTGTAAGTAAATGTTATTGGAATTGGGAAACAAAAACTTCACCAACCCCAGCGAATTATTCGGACCGGGTTTCTGACGGATCATGCTGCCTTTCCATTCCATATTGTGTTTGGCCAAATAGTTTTTATTCTTTTTAATCGCCGGAAGGATTTCTTTATCGCGGATGCTTTTCGGTACATTCCAGTACGGACTGAACACGATATAACTCATCATGCCACTGAAAATGACCGTTTCATTGAGCGCCGTTCCTACTACTACATTAGAGACCAAAGCGACTTTTCCTTCTTTAAAATAGGTTAGGCGATAAGATGGAATATTGACCACTATAAACTCTTTGGATTTGGTTAAATCAGTCGATATCCACCGACAGCGTTCCATGTTGACCATAATGGTTTTGATGCGATCGCTAATGGGCACATTCATTTCGCTGAGGTGTTTGGGCAAGAGAATTTTATCTTCCGTAAAACCGTTGCGCTTTTTGTATTTCAAAACGGCTTCTTGCAACGACTCATCATATATATTGCTTTTCGAGTCCGAAGCGATGTCATTGGTCAAAAACAATCGCTTTCGAATTTGTGCCACCAACTGCGAACTATCCCCTGGTTTGAGTTGCTTGAAATCAGCTGGCGCCGAAATCGCTTCCCAACCTCCGTTTTTTTCAATCTCCCGGTATTTTTGCAAGACCTTTTTAAGCTTGTAATACTGTCCGATTAATGGCTCTTTGTTGTCGATGAGTTTAGGGTCAATCAAAATCGAATCGAGGTATTGCCCGTAAGACAATTTCTTTCTCGGCAAATACCACCCTAACTCTTCGGTTTTAGTACTGTCAATCCCTTGAAGCACTTTGTTGGTGTAATAGAAATAGTAATTGGTCAGAAACAATTCAACCTCGACATTGGGTTTGGCGGTGGTTTTGACAAATAAACCGTCGAGTATTTCCTTATAAGGCACTTTGGCCTGAACACCTTCTTCAAACAAATTATTCATCTTGTTGTAGATGACTTCAGCGGTTTCTTTGCGTCCTTTTTTATCGTACCAGAGGTAATTGTATTGGTTTTTTCGATACAAAGCAACGGCTTGTTTTTGGTACAAAACCAACTTCGGATATTTGGCATAAAAAGAAGTTACAGCCGTGCTGTCAAACGACAAGGAAACTTCTTCGTAATGAAACTTTCCCGTTGAGGCTTTCTTTGGAGTGGTTTCTTCTTTTTTGGCACAATACCAACTGGTCAGAGAGAATCCGAGTAAAAACAACAATGTCAATCCGATAAACCACTCTCTTTTTTTCATAAAGGGCAAAATATTTCTATAAAAATACGAAAACTAATCGCCACCAACTAATGTAAAACGTATATTTACTGTTGCTAAACTTTACTTTGAAAACCATGAAACAATTCACACTAATCCTGATTTTACTGACCGGAATTACTGTTTTCGGGCAAGCCAAAAAAACACCAACTCCGGTTGACCATAAGAAAAACATCAATCTCCTACTCGACACCTGGCACAAAGACGCCGCCGAAGCCAACTTCAAAAACTATTTTGACGCTTTAACGGACGACTCCATCTTTATCGGAACCGATGCGACCGAAAACTGGAATAAAACTGCTTTCCAAGCTTTTGCCAAGCCTATTTTTGATAAAGGCAAAGCCTGGAACTTTACCGCTTTAGAACGAAATATTTACTTCAGCAGTGATAAAAAAACAGCGTGGTTTGATGAATTATTAGACACTCAAATGAAAATTTGTCGCGGTTCGGGCGTGTTGGTTTTCACTAACGGCAAATGGAAAATCAAACACTACGTCCTATCTATGACCGTTCCCAACGACAACGTTGACCAAGTGGTAGAAATCAAAGCCCCGATTGAAGAGGAACTCATCAATACCTTAAAAGAAAAAAAAGGATAAACGTGGCTTCGCACCATCAACAACTTGAAGTTAAGAAGGCATGACCTTAAAACTCTCGTGATGATATTCAACCACAGAAAAACAAAACCCCAAATTGCGAATACTTTTGGGGTTTTTCTTTTAAGTGTTATTTCAAGTTTTCCAACATTTCAACCGTCATCGAAGCCAAATCGTATTGGTGTTGCCAATGCCAATCTTGTTGGGCACAGCTGTCGTCTATAGAAGCCGGCCAACTGTCGGCAATCTTTTGGCGAAAATCAGGTTTATAGGAAATGGTGAAATCCGGAATGTGGTTTTTAATTTCAGCAGCTATTTGTTTCGGAGTAAAACTCACTCCTGCCAAGTTATAGGAAGAGCGAATTTTAATATTTTCAGACGGTGCTTGCATAATTTCTACCGTGGCACGAATCGCATCATCCATATACATCATTGGTAAGGCGGTGTCTTCTGAAAGAAAACATTCGTATTTTTTATCTTTTAAAGCTTTGTGGTAAATATCAACGGCATAATCAGTAGTGCCACCGCCGGGTTCAGTCGACCAACTGATTAAGCCCGGATAGCGAATACTGCGCACGTCTACACCATAAATGTTGTGGTAATATTCACACCATCTTTCCCCGGTTTGCTTACTGATACCGTAAACCGTAGTGGGTTCCATGATGGTATATTGCGGCGTGTTGTTTCTTGGCGTTGTTGGTCCGAAAACGGCTATACTTGAAGGCCAAAATATCTTCTTTATTTTACCGGCTTTCGCCAAATTCAAGACGTGAAAAAGCGAATTCATATTCAAATCCCAGGCAAAAGCAGGATTTTTTTCTGCAGTAGCCGATAGTAAAGCCGCCATCAAATAAATATCGGTGATTTTGTATTGTTCGACCAAATGTTCGATCTGGTTAAAGTCTAAAGCATTGACTACTTCAAAAATGCCTTCGTTTACGATATCAATATTTAATTTTCTGATATCTGAAGCAATTACATTGTCAGTTCCGTAAATACTTCTGAGTTTTTTGGTAAGCTCTGTCCCGATTTGACCGCAAGCTCCAATGATTAAAATTTTTGTATTCATGTTGTGTGTTTTAAGCCGAACATTCGGTTCAATATAGCCAGTAACCCGAGTGTTTTGGCAAAGATAACGTTTTCGTAAATGGAATGGTCTTAAAAAATTACATTCCCTTTAACTACTTCATTAATAAGTTTCCTTTTACCTTTGTACCTTTGTGATGTAAAAATTAAGGTTAATGAAAATCAATTTGTTGCAACTTATAGTATGCTCTCTACTCTTGGTTTCTTGTCAAGAAGATCCTAAAATCCGCTTACTCGAACAAGAAAAAGAAGCCAAAAAGCAAGAGGCTATTTTCAACAATATCAACCAAGCATGGCATTTGAATTCAAAGCCGGTAACTCAAACAGCCGGGACATTGACCGGGAATTGGGCAGAATGGCGTATGTTTTTAACCGAATTGGAGCAGAAACCCAAAAGCAGTATCAGCGCCTTCAAACAAAAAGCCAAGACCTTGTCTAAAAGAGCTTTAGAACTCAATAACAACATCCCGATAGCCTACAATACTCCGGAAGTCAAAAGCCGTATTGCAGCTATAACTACCAAAATCAATGCTATTAACTTATATATCCATCTACAACAAATTCCGGATAAAAAAATTGTGGAATTGATTCCGAGTATAAATACCGAAGTGAATGCTTTGCAATTTCAGCTGGAAGAAATTACCCGTAAAAGTCAGATTAAAATAGAAGAAGGCGAAAGCGATATGCTGCGAATGTTAGATACCACCAGAGCCATTCCAACTACTCCTAAACCAAAATCCTTTCAAAAAGAAAAAACCTTACCCTAAGTTTTGAGTCAAAACGCTTTATATAACCGTTACCTGCATTCGCCTAAAGTCAAACAAATTGCGGACAGTTTGGAACAACCTTTGGCTAAAATACAGCTGAAAGGTCTTTTGGGCTCGTCGTTTTCATTTGTGTTTAACGCGCTTTTCAAAAACAGCGAAAAACCCTATTTGCTCATCTTCAACGAAAAAGAAGAAGCTGCCTATTACTTAAACGATTTGGAGCAAATGATTGGCGCCAACGATGTGTTGTTTTATCCGAGTTCTTATCGTCGTCCGTACCAAATAGAAGAAACTGATAATGCCAATGTATTGTTGCGTTCCGAAGTGCTCAACCGCATCAATTCGCGCAAAAAACCTGCGGTTATTGTTACTTATCCGGAAGCGCTTTTTGAAAAAGTGGTGACCCGAAAAGAACTCGACAAAAACACTTTAAAAGTAGCAGTAGGCGATAATGTTTCCATCGATTTTATCAATGAAGTGTTGTTTGAATACGAGTTCAAACGCGTGGATTTCATCACCGAACCCGGCGAGTTTTCCGTGCGAGGCGGGATTTTAGACGTGTTTTCGTTTTCTAACGATAACCCTTACCGCATAGAGTTTTTTGGGAATGAAGTGGACAGTATTCGAACCTTCGATGTGGAAACCCAATTGTCGGTTGAAAAACAAAACAAGATTACCATTATTCCGAATTTAGAGAATAAATTCATCAAAGAAAACCGCGAAAGTTTTCTCGATTACATCAGCGACAAAACTGTTTTGTGTATTGAAAACACAACGCATCTGACTTCGCAACTCGACAAGCTTTTCGGCAAAGCCATCGAAACTTTTGACAAGTTATCGAAAGATGTCAAACACGCTTCGCCCGAACATTTATTCTTAAATCAGGAAGGGTTTTTGCGAAAAGCTCTCGATTTTACCCTCATTGAGTTGTCGAATAACCCTTTGTTTAAGATTGGTAAAACTTTCGAATTTCACATCCAACCGCAACCGTCGTTCAACAAACAATTTGATTTGTTACTCAACAATTTGAGCGACAATCATTTCAACGGTTACACCAATTATTTGTACTGTGCCAATGAAGCACAGGCCAATCGTTTTCACGATATTTTTGAATCGATTGACGAAGAAAATCACGAGAATGTTCGCAAACAATACCATACTATTGTAGGTTCACTTTTCCAAGGTTTCATCGATGAAGAAACCCAAGTGGCTTGTTATACCGACCATCAAATTTTTGAACGCTATCACAAATTCAGTATCAAAAACGGGTATTCCAAAAAGCAAACCATCACCTTAAAAGAACTCAATTCTTTATCTGTAGGCGATTACGTAACCCACATCGATCACGGTATCGGGAAATTTGGCGGATTGCAAAAAATACAAGTCGAAGGCAAAACCCAAGAAGCGATTAAACTCGTTTATGCCGATAATGATATAGTATACGTAAGCATCCATTCGCTCCATAAAATTTCGAAATACAACGGCAAAGACGGCACACCGCCCAAGATATACAAGCTCGGGTCGAATGCATGGAAAGTTTTAAAACAAAAAACCAAAGCACGTGTTAAGCATATTGCGTTCAACTTGATTCAGTTGTATGCCAAGCGAAGATTGGAAAAAGGCTTTGCTTTTGCGCCCGATAGTTATTTGCAAAAAGAATTAGAAAGTTCGTTTATTTACGAAGATACGCCCGATCAAATCACAGCCACACAAGACGTCAAAGCCGATATGGAAAAAGACCGCCCGATGGACCGATTGGTATGTGGCGATGTAGGTTTCGGAAAAACGGAAGTGGCCATTCGTGCCGCCTTTAAAGCGGTGGACAATAGTAAACAAGTCGCTATTTTGGTTCCAACCACCATTTTGGCCTACCAACATTACCGCACTTTTTCGGAACGTTTAAAAGACATGCCTGTGAAAGTAGGTTACCTCAACCGTTTCCGAACCGCCAAGCAAAAAGCCCAAACTTTGGATGAATTGGCTTCCGGCAAATTGGATATCATCATTGGGACGCACCAATTGGTGAACAAGAATGTACAGTTTAAAGATTTAGGCTTGTTGATTGTAGACGAAGAACAAAAATTCGGTGTCAACGTAAAAGACAAACTCAAAACCATTGCGGCCAACGTTGATACCTTGACTTTAACCGCAACACCTATTCCGAGAACCTTACAGTTTTCGTTGATGGCTGCTCGTGATTTATCCGTAATTACGACTCCGCCGCCGAATAGATATCCAATTGAATCGCAAGTGGTTGGATTTAATGAAGAATTGATTCGTGATGCGATTTCGTATGAAATTCAACGAAACGGTCAAGTATTCTTTATCAATAATCGCATTGAAAATATTAAAGAGATTGCCGGTATGATTCAGCGATTGGTTCCCGATGCCCGAGTAGGTATTGGTCACGGCCAAATGGAAGGTACTAAATTAGAAGAATTGATGCTTGGTTTTATGAATGGTGATTTTGATGTCTTAGTAGCCACCACCATCATCGAAAGCGGTTTAGACGTGCCGAATGCGAATACCATTTTTATCAACAATGCCAATAATTTCGGATTGTCCGATTTGCACCAAATGCGTGGTCGCGTGGGTCGTAGCAACAAAAAAGCCTTTTGTTATTTTATTTGTCCGCCTTACTCCGCCATGACCGAAGATGCCCGCAAACGCATTCAGGCTTTGGAACAATTTAGCGAATTGGGCAGTGGTTTTAACATTGCCATGAAAGATTTGGAGATTCGCGGTGCCGGAGATTTATTGGGAGGTGAACAAAGCGGTTTTATCAATGAGATTGGTTTTGAGACCTACCAAAAAATCATGAACGAGGCCATTGAAGAGTTGAAAGAAAACGAATTCAAGGAATTATACGAATCCGAAAGCGACATCGATACCAAAGAATATGTCAAAGAATTGCAAATCGACACCGATTTTGAATTGCTATTTCCTGATGAATACATCAACAATATTACTGAGCGGTTGAACTTGTACAACGAGTTGGGCAATATTAAAACCGAAGACCAATTAAAAGCTTACGAAGCCAAACTTATCGACCGATTTGGACCATTGCCTAATGAAGCTAAGGCGTTATTGAACAGCATTCGCATCAAATGGATTGCCACACACATGGGTATTGAAAAAATAGTGATGAAACAAGGCAAATTGATTGGTTATTTTGTCTCCGACCAACAATCGGAGTATTACAATTCGAGACAATTTTCGAAGGTGCTGCGATTTGTGCAACAGCATGGCAATATTTGCAAAATGAAGGAGAAGGAAACCAAAAACGGATTGCGCTTGTTGCTGACCTTTGAAAATGTAAAATCTATTTCTCGAGCATTGGAGTTTATGGAATTGATGGTTCAATAATTCGTTGCATTCATAATTAAGAAAATAGAAGTAAAAAGGGCGTTCAATAATATGAACGCCCTTTTTTTATATGAACATATATGATTCAATCTTAACCTACATCTTCAAAATCTTGAAATTGGTTTCCGTTTCATTAATCTTCAACTTGAAGAAATACGTGCCTTTGGAGAAGGAAGACAAATCAACTTCCGAAGTCAATTCGTTCCCTTTCTGACGCAACAACAATTGGCCTTGAACATTATAAACTGAAATTTCTTTGATAGCGTCTTTCGACTTAATCAAAACCATTCCGTTAGTCGGATTAGGATAATAGCTGTAATCTATAAAGTCGTTGGAAGCAACGCCGAGAGATTGAACACAAGAAATAGTGGCTGTCCAACCCGGTGCTGTCACAAATTGATCAGAATAAAATCTGAATGTTAAAGAACCATCAGGTGCCGTTGACACTATTGTTCCGGGCGAGTTAGTTCCGGTGTAACCTTCCGGCTGAAACTCAGGATAAGTGGTATCAGGTCCGTCATAAATGTAAAGATAATCATAATCCAATTCCAATTCAAAAGCAGTAAACATAGCCATTAAGCTTTGGTTAGGTTGATTGGGAATCATCGTTCTGGTATAAGACTCCAGATTGGTATGGGCACCATTTTCTCCTCCGGTATCCGTGAATAACATTCCTTCGCAGAAATCGCCATTGGTAGCAAAAACTTTTCTTTCTATGGTTGGGGTAAGTCCGGTACAAATTGGTCGCAATCTGACCTCATAGTATCTATTAGGAACTAAATTAGTTACGGTATATGAATTTCCGTTGACCGTTTGCCATGAAGAGGCAGTACCGAAAGTTGTAACTGAAATTTGCCAAGTGGTTCTGGTACTGTCTAAATCGTTCCAAGTTATCACTGCAGATGTTTGTGTGATATTATTAATTTGTATTTCAACCACGGTATTAATACAAGTATTGATACAATCGGAACTCAAACAACCTTTAGCATTAACAGTATTGGAAATTAATGTCGAGGGTAATGGCCCAAATCCGTTGGCAAAACTAATTCCAATTCCGGAGACCAAATGACAATAACTCATTATAGTTCCCCTAACCGTATTGGTAGGTATTGGTCCTTGAGCACAACTGCCTTCACTGTAACCTGCTTGTTGCCCGCAACCATCAATGGCAGTATTGTTGCCATTCCAAGCACACGCATGCGTATGCGGCGACCCTAAGGAGTGTCCGAATTCGTGGGTAATTACCTGAATTGTCCAAGAGTAAGTTGGCACGGTATTGAAACTGAAGTTCACATCAGAATAAGCATAATTAGATTGACCGCAAACAGAATTCAAATAGGCTACACCGCCTAATCCGCCCGGATCAATACCAACCAACATCCCTACATCTCCGTTAAATACCGGTCGGTTTTGTGCAAAAGTACCTAAATAAACCCCTGAGTTAGACCCCGAAGGAAGGGAAACATATGGATCAGCAGTTGTCCAAACAAATATGGATTTCAAGGCAGTAGTGATCCCATCATTGGTAAATAAAGTCTGCACGTTGTTATACACCGATGTCATCCAATTGGTGGTTGAGATAAGATCACTGTTGTTTTGAATGTATAAGTTGTTGTCAACCTCAAAATAAAAAGTAACGCATTTTAGAGTATTATTTTCTCTGGCAGTAAAACTTGACTCATTCATTTCAAAACCTTCCTCTTTGGTATGACAATCCCAATCATTAGCTACTTTCATCTTAGCGTCTGAATACACTATATAATCTAACAAGTTGTTGGGTTTTTCAAGTTTTCCTATGACCAAATTTCCCCATTGTTCCCCTGAGATAATTCCGTTGAATTCGTTGTTGAAAAAGTTAAAAGAAGCTACCGAATTCAAATCTCCGTTGACAATACCCCGATAATAAGCCCCTTTTGGGTAAAACACATTTTTGCCTTTATCAGTATCCAAACTGAAATCTTCGGTAAAAAGCGTCACCTTGTATAGCAACACTTCAATGTTTTGCCCTTGGTAAGGAATTTGCAACTTAATGGCTTCGTATTGATTTTGTGCAATTTCGTTTACTTTAGACAATTCAACGGTTGTCAAAGTAGCGTCATTAACCACGCCACTTACCTGTGCTTCGAACTGGTTGGCTTTGGTTTGTAAAACCGATAAGTCTTTGAAATTAGTATTTAGGTTTTGCAACGCTAATACTTGTTGTGCTATTCTGTTTTGTGCAGGGAGCAAAGCACACAACAAGAGCACAAAGAATAGTAGGATTCTTTTCATAGCTTTAATTTTTTTTGTAAAGTTATTGAAATTCAGGATATAATCAATTTTTAACAGCTTTTTTCAATGTTTAGGGCTAAAAATGGTAAAAAGCATCAATAATATGATCAATATTATAATTATTTTCTTCCTTGTAAACAGCTATAACATCAAAACGAATACTAAATTCTAAATCATTTTTCGTGACATACTCATTTACGGCTTTAACCAACAATTGGATTTTCTTGGGTTTTATAAAATCTTGAGGCAAACCGAATTCGATAGAAGAACGTGTCTTGACTTCCACTACGGCCAAAGTATTGCCAATTTGCGCGATAATGTCAATTTCCGCTTTTTGAAAAGACCAATTGGTTTCCAAAATAGTATAGCCGTTTTGCTGTAGAAATTCCACCGCCAATTCTTCCCCAAATTTACCAAGCTCGTTATGTTGTGCCATTTTACTTTTGCTTTCCTAATTTTGGTTTACCATTAAGAAGTTAAGTTTTTACATTAAGAAAAATTAAGCCTTAATGAAACCTTTGATTTTCTTAACCTCTTAATGTTTAAAATCATTCAAAAACCACTTTACTGGTCTCAGCCGTAACTTCCATCGAAATTTGTCTTCCAAAAATCAAAGCGCGATTGTCTCGGATATGCCCGGCCGGAAAGTTATAAATAATAGGAATATTTAATCCTTTAACGGTATCCTCAATAATCTCCAACGCATTTCTTCCCCATGGAATTTCGTTGTCTTTCATCTCGGTCATCCCGCCAACAATAATCCCTTTCAAACTGCTCAAACAACCGTTGCGTTTGAGGTTCGTCATCATGCGATCGACATGGTATAAATATTCGTCTAAATCTTCTATAAAAAGAATTTTATCGCTGCAATCAATCGCCGATGCTGAGCCCAATAAACTGTATAAAATCGACAAGTTACCGCCAACCAATTCCCCTTTGGCTTTGCCAACATGATTCAAAGCATCACAATCTAGCGTGTATTGCAATTTTTCACCAAATAATGCGGTGCACAAAGAATTCTTCGCTTCATCCGTTGCTCTTGCTACACTGACCGGCATAATTGCATGCAACGATTCAATCCCCATTCGGTTCAAATGGCTGTGCAAAACGGTAACGTCGCTAAAGCCGATAATCCATTTTGGGTTTTGCTTAAACTTAGTAAAATCTAAATTATCAATAATTTTCACTGTGCCGTATCCGCCGCGAACACACCAAATGGCTTTGATATTCGGGTTGTCCAATTGTTCCTGAAAATCGGCAGTTCGTTGTTCGGTTGTTCCGGCCAATTGGTAATAATCTAAACCAATTGTACTTCCTATTTTGACTTTCAAACCCCAACCTTCAAGCATGTCGATGGTTGGTTTTAAATTGTCATCGATGTTTTTTCGAGCAGTGGATACTATGGCAACAGTGTCACCTTTGTGCAAATACGGTGGTGTAATCATCTTTTTTTGGGCGTAAGAGGAAAAAGTAATAAATGAAACAAAAATTAAAAGGATTCGCATGAATCAAAAATGATTGTAAATTGGCTATCCCAAAAGTAAACAAATCCCAAAATTAATTCGGGATTTCGTGGCTAAAAAGTTATTTTTGCACTCTATTTATCTGAATATGTTAGAAAATCCAAAAAGATATACCATTACGGCGGCTTTGCCCTATACTAATGGACCCATTCACATAGGTCATTTGGCCGGAGTTTATGTGCCTTCCGACATTTACGCGCGCTATTTGAGATTACAAGGAAAAGACGTTGCTTTTATTTGCGGCAGCGATGAACACGGTGTGGCGATTTCGATGAAAGCTAAAAAAGAAGGCATTACACCGCAACAGGTAATTGACAAATACGACGGTATTATTCGTAAGTCATTTATCGATTTCGGGATTTCATTCGACAATTATTCGAGAACGTCTTCTAAAATTCACCATGACACTGCCTCAGCTTTTTTCAGAAAATTATACGACAACGGCGACTTCATCGAGGAAGTTACCGAGCAATTATATGATGCCAAAGCCGAGCAGTTTTTAGCCGATCGCTTCGTAACCGGTACCTGTCCGAAATGCGAAAACCCAGAAGCTTACGGCGACCAATGTGAACGTTGCGGTTCTACATTGAATGCCACAGATTTAATCAATCCAAAGTCTACCATTACCGGAGAAACACCAATTATCAAAGCCACCAAACACTGGTTTTTACCGTTAGACCGTTACCAAAACTTTTTGCAAAAATGGATTTTGGAAGACCATGCCAAAGATTGGAAAACCAATGTTTTAGGACAAGTTAAATCGTGGTTGGATGATGGTTTGAAACCTCGTGCCGTAACCCGCGATTTGGATTGGGGCATTGATGTTCCGGTGGAAGGTGCAGAAGGAAAAAAACTCTACGTATGGTTTGACGCACCAATTGGCTACATCTCTGCCACCAAAGAATGGGCGGCTCGCGTAGGCAAAAACTGGGAAGATTATTGGAAGTCAAACGATACGAAATTGGTACACTTCATTGGAAAGGACAACATCGTCTTCCATTGTATTATTTTCCCGGCCATGTTAAAAGCAGAAGGCACATTTATTCTTCCTGATAATGTTCCGGCGAATGAATTCCTGAACTTGGAAGGGAATAAACTGTCTACTTCTAAAAACTGGGCGGTTTGGTTGCACGAATATTTAATTGATTTCCCGGACAAGCAAGATGTATTGCGATATGCTTTGACGGCCAATGCTCCGGAGACCAAGGACAACGACTTTACTTGGAAAGATTTCCAAGCCAGAAACAATAACGAATTGGCGGCAATTTTCGGAAATTTTATCAACCGTGTAGTGGTTTTAACCAACAAATATTACGACGGTATAGTGCCTTCGCCTAACGAGTTTAGCGAAGTAGACGAACAAACATTAGCCGAATTAAAAGCTTATCCTGCGGTGATTTCGAGTTCGATTGAAAGATACAGATTCAGAGAAGCGCAAGGGGAATTGATGAATGTGGCTCGTCTCGGCAATAAATATTTAGCCGATGAAGAACCTTGGAAAATGGTCAAAACCAATCCGGAACGCGTGCAAACTCAAATGTATGTAGCGTTGCAAATTGCCTCGGCATTACAAGTTTTAGCCGAACCGTTTTTACCGTTTACTTCTGCTAAACTAGCCAAGATTTTAAAGTTGAATGATTTGAGTTGGAATTCGGTTGCGGAAACTTCTGAATTACTTCCGGCCGGACACCAAATTGGCGAAGCCGAAATCTTATTTGCCCAAATTGAAGACAACGAAATCCAAAAACAAATAGACAAACTCGAAGCTACCAAAAAAGCCAACGTTATGGAAAACCAAGTAACTGAACCACAAAAACCAACTTCTACTTTTGAAGATTTCTCCAAATTAGATTTGCGTGTAGGAACCATTTTGGAAGCCGAAAAAATGCCTAAAGCCAATAAACTATTGGTGTTAAAAGTCGATACCGGAATTGACGTTCGCACTATCGTTTCCGGAATTGCAGAGCATTTTTCACCGGAAGAAGTTGTGGGCAAAAGGGTAACAGTTTTAGTGAATTTGGCTCCAAGAGCTTTGCGTGGTGTTGAAAGTCAGGGAATGATTTTGATGACCAATAACGCAGAAGGCAAACTGGTATTCGTGAATCCGGATGCGGATGGTGTAGATAATGGTGCTTTGATTAGTTAATACAAACACAAATTACATGAATTTAAAAGTAATCGCTTTCGATGCCGATGACACTTTGTTTGTCAACGAACCGTATTTTCAGGAAACCGAAGAAAAGTTTTGTGCTTTGATGAGTGATTATTTGTCGCATCAAGGCTTATCTCAAGAATTGTTTAAAACCGAAATTGCCAATTTAGAATTGTATGGTTACGGGATTAAAGGCTATATTCTTTCGATGATAGAAGCGGCAATGAAGATTTCAAACAATACCATTTCTATTGAAACCATTGAAAAAATTACCGAATACGGCAAAGAACTACTTCAAAAACCTATCGAATTATTAGACGGCGTTGAAGAGACATTAGAAGCTTTGAACGGTAAATACAAATTGGTCGTAGCTACTAAAGGCGATTTGTTAGACCAAAGAAGAAAACTGCACAACTCCGGCTTGGGCCATTATTTTCACCATATAGAAGTGATGTCGGACAAAAAAGAAAAAGATTATGAAGATTTGCTAAAGCGTTTGGAAATCAAAGCTGAAGAGTTTTTCATGATTGGCAATTCATTAAAATCAGATGTTTTGCCGGTGTTGAACATTGGTGGTCATGCGGTTCACATTCCTTTTCACACGACTTGGGAACACGAAAAAATCAGTCACAAAGTAGAACATCCTAACTTCAAAGCTTTGGAAAAAATTACCGAAGTCTTACCGATATTACTGTCCTAAAGTGAAACACAAATTAAACCTTGACACTTGGAACCGAAAGGAGCATTTCTTGTTTTTCAAACAAATGGAAGAACCTTTTTTTGGAGTAACTGCCAAAGTTGACTGTACGAAAGCTTATGCGAGAGCAAAGGAACTTGGCGTTTCTTTTTTTACTTATTATTTGCACAAAACATTAATAGCAATCAATGCTTCAGACAATTTTCGCTACCGAATAATAGAGGATGAAGTCTATCTTTTTGACCAAATTGACGCTTCAGCTACCATATTGCGCGAGGACAAAACCTTTGGTTTTTCTTTAATGGTATACGACCAAGATTTGACTGCCTTTGCCGACATCACTCGCAAAGAAATAGAGAGAATACAACAAACTACCGGATTGATTACCCGTGATTTTGAAAGCAATTTGATTCACTTTTCTGCCTTGCCTTGGGTTGATTTTACGTCTTATTCTCATGCGCGAAGTTTTACTTGGCCGGACAGTTGTCCTAAAATTTCTTATGGCAAAATGATGGAAGAAAACGGCAAAAAAACAATGGCGATTTCAGTCCACGTCCATCATGGATTAGTTGATGGCTATCATGTTGGCGAATTTTTAACTTTGCTTCAAGAGTTGTTAAACGAATAATTTTTTAACTTTACAAAAAAGAAAAATATGTTACAATCTAATATTGAAAAAGCTTTAAATAATCAAATTCGCATTGAAGCTGAGTCTTCTCAAATTTATTTATCAATGGCTTGTTGGGCTGAAGTTCAGGGATTGGAGGGTGTTGCACAGTTTATGTTTGCACAATCTGATGAAGAGCGCCAACACATGTTAAAACTCGTTAAATATGTTAACGAAAGAGGTTCACATGCTGAGATTACCGAACTAAAAGCACCTAAAACTAAATTCGGCACCTTCAAAGAAATGTTTGAAGAATTGTACCAACATGAATTATTTGTTTCTAATTCCATTAACGAACTTGTTCACATTACTTTAGGTGAAAAAGATTATGCGACGCATAATTTTCTACAGTGGTATGTGGCCGAACAAATAGAAGAAGAAGCACAGGCTAAGACTATTTTAGATAAAATCAATTTGATTGGTGAAGATCGCGGCGGTTTATATTTGTTTGACCGTGATATCCAACAATTGGTGGTTACCAGTTCGGTTTCACTGAACACCAAACCGTAATTGAATTTTGGTCGTACTTATTATTAATAAAGCGGAGCTTTGAGTAAGAAAGAAAAAAACAAGACCAAAGAGAAGGATAAAAAGCGTAAAAAACTGCTTCTTAAAACGCACAAACTTGCCGAGAATTGCAAGTCAGAGTGTTGTGAAAAATACAAGAAATCAGAGGATAAAAGATGCAAAAAATGTCCGATGTTTGATTTGTTTAAAAAGCTCAATAAATTAAAAAGCCTTCAATAATAGAAGGCTTTTTAATTTAGTCGAAGTAGGTCCAATTCAAACCATCGCTAATGGCAATGATGCTTCTTTTACTGCCTTCATACATAAAAATTTCAGTGCTTCCGGTAGTTGATCCTTTTGGAAACAATAATCCTACCGTAGTCGTTAGCTTGGCAGTAATACTATTTTGGATGTTTCTGATAATGTAAATTCTTCCGGGAAAACTTACCGGACTTGGCAACCTAAATTCTTGATCGGTGGCTTGCGGTGCAACAGAAATATAAACCCCATCACTAATTAATGTAGCCGAACTACTCCCTGTTAATGTAACGTTTTTAACCGATAAATTGCCATTGATGTCCAAAGTACTTAATGGAGTTGTTGTGTTTATGCCAACTTGGGCCAAACCAAAATCAACATTAAAACAAACGAGTCCTAAAATCAGTATAGTTATTAATCGATTCATTTTCAAGGTTCTCTTTGACATTTATAAGTTAAATAAATGTAAACAAATTAATCATAAGACAATCCTTGACTGTTTTTAAATTAGCGTCGAAAACGTTTTTGTGTTGACAACTTTATGTTTTTAACGTTAAATTATTACAGAAATCGTAAAAACTAAAACAGCAGTATTACCAAGCTATCGTTTTAAAAAGGTTATTGTAGGTTACAAAGTATTCAAAACAGTTAATATGGCTGCTCCATATTTTTCCGTTCTGGTTTTTCCAAATCCCGGAACCGATGCTAATTCTTCCAAAGTTTGCGGGTTAGATTTAGCCACCGCCAACAGATGTGAATTATGACAAATGCGAAAAGATGACCATTCCAGTTTCTTAGCCAAATCATTTCTCCACAATTTTAAAGCTTGGAAAATGCGCATTTCCTGCTGAGATAGTTCTTCAACAAAAATAACAGCCTTTTCTTTCTGCTTTTTAGGCTGTTTAAGAGTATAAAAAATGACCACCGACCAATAATCCGTATTTCCGGTGGTGACAAAATTGGTTGAAGTCAACTTCACTTCCACGCTGTCCAAAAAAGCATTCATCCTTGTTTGATCATCGTGGCAAAATTCCTTTGACAAACGTATGTTAAAGACCTTGATATTCATCTGTACTGAGTTGAGATCAAATCCTCTGACGTTCCTCATTTCAAAACAAAATGAGGAAGTCAAAAGAAGACACTTTATTTCCCTAACAACAAAATGTCATTGGCCACTACTTCGGTCACATATCGCTTCGTTCCGTCTTTGTCCTCGTAGCTTCTGTGGGTCAGTTTCCCTTCAACCGCTATCTCTTTCCCTTTGGCTACATACTTCTCAATGATTTCGGCAGTTTTGCCCCAAGCAGACACTTTGTGCCACTCGGTGTTCTCTACTTTTTCACCTTTATCATTGGTGTAATAATCATTCGTAGCTAAAGTAAGATTAGCAACTTTTTTTCCTCCTTCAAGGTCTTTTACCTCCGGATCTTGTCCTACGTGACCGATTAATTGTACTTTGTTTCTCATGGCATTCATGGCTTTTAAAATTTAAATGTTATTGTTATTCATTCGATGGTTTGTCTGAATTCAATTTCGATTTCCGACAAGGCAAAGTTGCATGTCTTAAAAAAAATAATCGGTTTCTTACCATTTACTTTCGACTGTAATTAATTGCAATTATTTGTAAATAGAAATACTTTTCGTACATTCGTTATTGTATTATAAGATTTTATCTACTTTTTTATGATTAAAACCGAAAAAATTATGGAAAAAAACTGTTTAGAATGCGGCGAAAAAATTGTGGGAAGAGAAGACAAAAAATTTTGTGGTGACGGTTGTAGAAATGCTTTCAATAACAAAATGAATAAAGACAGCAATAATTACATGCGGAACACCAACAACAAACTTCGGAGGAATTATCGCATTTTAGTTGAACTGAATACAGACGGTAAATCGAAAACCTCTCGGCTTAAACTGCTAAACAAAGGTTTCGACTTCGACTATTTAACCAACATCAGAACAACCCAAAACGGAAACACTTACTATTTTATTTACGATCAAGGGTATATGGCCATTGAGAATGATTTTTATGTGTTGGTCAAAAAAGATATTTAGTACATTTACCTTGTATTTTAGTTCTTACTACCATGTAAAAATGGTTTAAGCAACAAAACAAGCAACTAACCAACAATGAAAAACAACCAACCTTCACTGATTAGCTTTTTGTTTTTGGCAGGAATACTGAGTGGTATTTTCTACTTTATCATGCCGCAAAGCTATGACGCTACAGAAGCGCCACTCTCAGAATTCTCTACCAAAAGAGCACTTGAGATTGTAAAGAATATATCCGCCAAACCACACTTTGTAGGTTCACAAAATCATAAAAGTGTAGCCAACTATCTGCAAAAAGAGTTGCAAAATTTAGGATTGCAGACTTCCCTACAAGAAGGTTTTACCATGACTGAAAAAGGCACTTTGGTCAAGTCGAAAAATATTTTGGCTAAAATTAAAGGGACAACCAACGCCAAGGCCTTATTGCTGCTTTCTCATTACGACAGCGCACCTCATTCTTTTTCACACGGCGCTAGCGATGATGCCTCCGGAGTGGCTACCATCATTGAAAGTGTTCGGGCTTTTTTGCACAACAAATCCACCCATAAGAACGATATTGTCATTTTATTCAGCGACGCAGAGGAAGTAGGCCTTAACGGAGCTGCACTTTTCGTAACCCAACACCAATGGGCGAAAGAGGTTGGTTTGGTGCTCAATTTTGAAGCCCGAGGTTCATCCGGTCCAAGTTATATGCTGATGGAAACCAATCAAGGGAATGCTAAAATGGTAGAAGCCTTTAGGGCAGGAAAAGCCAATTATCCGGTGTCAAACTCCTTAATGTACAGCATTTATAAAATGTTACCCAACGACACCGATTTGACTGTTTTTAGAGAAACCGGAAAAATCCAAGGGTTTAATTTTGCTTTTATCGACAGCCATTACGATTATCATACTTCACAGGACAAGTTTGAACATTTAGACCCAAAAACCCTGGCGCACCAAGGAACCTATTTATTCCCATTGTTGAAACACTTTGCCAATGCAAATTTGTCTGATTTAAATACCGATGAAGACGATGTTTATTTTAATGTGCCGTTTGGTTTTGTAAGCTATCCTTTTGATTGGATTTTGCCGATGCTGATAATGAGTTTTGCCTTGCTCATTCTTTTCATGTTTATTGGACTAGGCAAACAAATCCTTCGAATAGAGGAAATCATCAAAGGTTTTTTGCCGCTTTTCGGAGCGATGATCACTGCCGGGTTGCTTACTTATATCGGTTGGAAATTACTGCTCAATTTTTATCCGGAATACCAAGACATTCTTCAAGGATTTACCTATAACGGTCAAGATTATTGCTATGCTTTTATCAGCTTAACCCTGGGCATTTGCTTTCTCTTTTATCAAAACAATGGCAAACGCCATCCCGAAATGAACCAAGTCGTTGCACCGTCATTCCTTTGGTTACTCCTCAATACGGGCATTGCCTTAAAACTCAAAGGGGCCGGTTTTATGATAGTACCGGTACTGTCAACGACTTTAATGTTAGGATACTTTGTTTTGACCCAAAAGTCAAATTGGGTGGTGAATTGTATATTGGCTATTCCAACACTAATCATACTCGCGCCTTTAATTCAGATGTTTCCGGTTGGTTTAGGGTTGAAAGTCATGTTTGGTACGGCCATTTTAACAGTGCTGACTTTCTCGCTTTTACTGCCTATTTTCGGTTCGTTTGAAAAGAAAAGAATTTGGGCGGCGCTTTTTATTCTATTGGCGATCGGTTTTTTCTTCAAAGCCCATTATAAATCGGGTTACACTTACGGCAAAGCCAAGCCAAACAGTTTGGTGTATGTTTTAGACAGCGATACCAACAAAGCTTATTGGACTACTTATGATTTGAATTTAGACGAATGGACTAAAGCGTATTTAGGCGATAATCCGAAAAGCGGAAAACCTTTGAATACTAACAAATTGTACAGCAAATACGGTTCCGAATTTACGTTTATGGCCGAAGCGCCGATGAAGAACATCGCACAACCGACTATCGAATTTTTACGCGACACCCTCAAAGGCAACCAACACTTGTATCGCATTAAAATTTCGCCTAACCGAAAAGTGAATCGCTACGATATTTTTAACAACCGTGGTATCACAATCAATAATTTCAAAGCCAATGGCGTACAATCAATTGACTTTAAAAGTAATATTTCAGGCAGAACGGATGGCAAATTGTTGAGTTATTATGTGGTCGATAATATCCCGTTGGAACTCGAATTCTCCATTCCGGCCAACCAAAAACTCGACTTGGATTTAGTGGAAAGTTCTTTTGATTTATTATCCAATCCGCAATTCAGTGTCGCCAAGAGAAAAAGCTGGATGATACCAACTCCTTTTGTGCTCAACGATGCCGTAATGATTCGCCAAAAATTGAAAGCCTCCGCAAAACCGGCCGAACCCGTTACCCAAAATTACCACCGAACTTTTGTTAAAGACAGTACTTCGGTAACCAACGACACGCTTCGTCCATGAAAAACATCTGTATCTTAGGTTGTGGTTGGTTGGGATTGCCGCTCGCGAAATCACTAATAAATAAAGGTTTTTCGGTCAAAGGTTCTACCACATCCGAAGCCAAATTAGCTGTTTTGGAATTTGCCAACATTCGAGCGTATTCCATTCGGTTGACAGAAAACGAAGTTATTGGCCAAATAGACGATTTTTTATCAGAATCCGAAATTTTAATCATCGATATTCCGCCGAAACTCAGAGGCGATGGTGCCGAGAATTTTGTAGCGAAAATAGCGACGCTTATTCCTTTTATAGCAAAATCGACCATCAATCATGTAATGTTTATCAGTTCGACTTCGGTGTATGCCGATGACAATACCATCGTTACCGAAAATAGTCAACCCGAACCCGATACCGAAAGCGGCCGACAATTGTTAGCCACCGAAAAATTGTTGCAAACCAACACCAACTTTAAAACTACCGTAATTCGATTTGGCGGATTGATAGGCGAAAACCGACATCCGATACATTTTTTAGCCGGAAGGCAAAACCTGGAAAACCCGGAAGCACCAATTAATTTAATCCATCAAGACGATTGTATCGGCATCATCGAAGCGGTCATTGCCCAAAAAACTAAAGGCGAAGTGTTCAATGCCGTAGCGCCGTATCATCCTTCCCGAAAAGACTATTACACCCAAAAAGCAGTAGCGTTAGGTTTGCCTTTGCCGGAGTTTGGGGAATCAAAAAAGTCTGTTGGCAAAACCATTCTCTCTGATAAAATTGCCAACACACTCAATTACACCTTTAGGAATGCTGACTTATAAAATCATCCCAAAAAGCAAAGCATAAAAAAACCTCAAGCTGTAACTTGAGGTTTTTTATTTTTTACCAAATCTTTACCCTTTTGGCAGGTTCTAAATACATGCCATCTCCGGGTTGAATGTTGAACGCTTGGTGGAACGTTTCCAAGTTCAACAACGGCACATAGGCGCGGTACATGCCCGGCGAATGCGGATCGGTTTTCACTTGGTTTTTGATGGCTTCATCGCGCATTTTGCTTCTCCAAATGGTCGCCCAAGAAATAAACAAACGTTGTTCCGGCGTAAAACCGTCAATCAAGCCCGGATTGCCGTTTTCTTTTAAATACAATTGCAAACCGTCGTAGGCCGCATTGATTCCTCCTAAGTCACCTATGTTTTCGCCTAAAGTAAACTTCCCATCTACTTTGGTTCCCGGAAGCGGTTCTAAAGCCGAATATTGATCGGCCAAAGCCGTTCCTAAAGCAGTAAACTGTTTCAAATCTTCATCTGTCCACCAATTCACCAAATTACCGTCAGCATTGTATCGTGAACCGGAATCGTCAAACCCGTGTGAAATTTCGTGACCGATAACAGCACCAATACCGCCATAGTTCACCGCTTCATCAGCCTTGTAATCGTAAAACGGCGGTTGCAATATAGCAGCCGGGAATACAATTTCGTTGTTAGACGGATTGAAATAGGCATTTACGGTTTGTGGCGACATGCCCCATTCGGTTTTATCCACCGGTTTATTGAGTTTATCAATATTTCTTTTGAAACTCCAGTTTGAAATATTCATGGCGTTATCAAAGTAAGTACCACCTTCTTCCGGACTTTGGATAGTGAGTGCCGAATAATCTTTCCACTTGTCCGGATAACCAATTTTGATGGTCATTTTATTCAA
>NZ_JBILQL010000099.1:0-7598 GCF_044373165.1 Flavobacterium sp. | reverse complement strand
GGAGTAGTAGTGTAAACACGCGTACAAACACCTCTTCTTTGAGGACAAGAATCTAAAGCAACCGATTTACTCTTCTTAGTGATTTGAGTTCTTCCTGTTCTTACTAATTGTTGAATTGTTGGCATAATTAAATACTAAAATTTCTTTATTTATTAAATTCCCGCTTTTTTAGGGGTTGCAAATGTAGTAATTATTTTCATTGAAACAAATCATAATTAATTAATTTTTTTATTTGGTAAATATTTGTTTTCTAATGAAATAAAGAATAGCCGTTTTGCCCCAAACAACCATAAAACCACCCTTTAGCAAACAGCTATTTCAGACAGATTCTTTTTAGATTCGATTAACTGCAATAAAAAGAGATTTTTTGCGTTATTTTGAAGCAAAGTCACAACCTATTGAAAAATATTTTTCTACTTATTTTGCTTTTATTCGGCTGCAGAAATCTTTCTGCTCAAAATTTTTATTTAAAAATAATAGGGCAAAACGAATCAGAAACCAAGACAATCGACAGCATTCCCTATGAAAAAAAACACAAAAACCTCAAATCAGTCACCAATGAAAATATTTTATTCTTGGAAAAACTGAACAGTATGGGTTTTTTAGACAGCCAAATCACAGAGAATTTCAAAACAAACGACTCAACACTATGCTTCAAATATGTCCTTGGTAAAAAGATAAATTATGCACGCATACATATAGGTGCAAACTACACCAACATGATACCGGAAAAGTACAAGTTGAAAAACGACTCCATTAGTTTAGAAATAAATGAAACAAAAGACTTTTTAACGGCTGTTACCCAAAAATTGGAAATCGAAGGCTTTTCAATGTCTAAAGTTAAATTGGTACAACTTGAAAAAAGAAACAACCACATATCAGCCAAATTGTCAATCACAAAAGAAACCCAAAGAAAAATAAACGACATTGTGATAAACGGTTACCCAAAATTTCCAATGGGTCACAAAAAAAACATTTTACGTTTCTATCGCAATAAAACTTTTAATCAAAAAAGCGTCGAGAAAATTTACACCGACTTTGAAAAATACCGATTTGTAAAACAAACTAAATACCCTGAGATATTATTCACAAAAGATTCTACGAAAATTTATGTTTATCTGGAGAAAGCAAAACCAAACTCATTTGACGGTTATTTAGGCCTTACCAATGATGATAACGAAGATTTGATTGTTAGCGGGTATTTGGATTTGATTTTAAATAACATTTTAAACTCAGGAGAAAAAATTTCACTTTATTGGAAAAGTGACGGACAAGACCAAAAAACATTCAACTTAGCATTAGAACTCCCATACCTTTTCAAAAGTCCAATCGGACTTAAAGCTGAGTTGAATATATTTAAACAAGACAGCACTTTTCAAAACACGCGAACCAACCTTGAACTTGGCTATTACTTCAATTACAACACCCGTCTTTATTTAGGGTTTCAATCAACAGAGTCAAGTGATATTCAAAACACTAACAGCAATAACATTAGTGATTTTGAAAATTCTTTTATCACCTCTTCGTTAGAATTCACAGATTTTACAAATAATGATTTTTTATTCCCCGAAAAAACCAATATCAATTTCAAAGCAGGTACAGGAAAACGAACCTCAACATCAATCAACAACTCTCAGTTTTTCGGAAATTTAACCGCAATGCACAACTTCTATTTAAATGCAAAAAACATCATCAATGTTAAATCCCAAAATTGCTATCTTAAAAGTGACAACTATATCATAAATGAACTTTATCGTTTTGGAGGAATCAATTCAATTCGAGGATTTAACGAAAACAGTCTTCAAGCAAATACTTTTACGTCATTACTAACAGAATATCGTTACTTGGCAACTTCAAACCTTTACATACATTCAATAATTGACTATGCTTATTTAGCTGATGATTCATCAAACGTTAGAGAAAGATTATTGGGCTTAGGTTTTGGTTTTGGACTTTTGACCAAGAATGGTCTTTTTAACATTGTTTATGCAAACGGAAGTACCAAAAATCAGACTGCAAAACTTGCGAATTCCATTGTCCACATTAGCTTTAGAGCTAGTTTTTAGCAGTTTAATAATTTAAGAATAAAAATTAACATTTAATTAGGATTTTTAAGATTTATTTAAGACTTTTGGTTTACTAATTATAACCAAATTAAATAATGAAAACAAAGTTAAATGGATTCTTGACGCTATTCATAGCGTTATTGGTGCAAATTTCTTTTGCACAAGAAAGGATTGTTACTGGTGTTGTTACTGACAACAGTGGTATGCCTATTCCGGGAGTTAATGTTCTTGTTAAAGGAACTAAAATGGGGACTCAAACCGATTTTGACGGTAAGTTCAGCATTAGCGCTTCTCCAAGTCAAACCCTTATTTTTAATTATGTTGGAATGAAGACACAAGAGATTGTAGCTTCATCTTCAACAATTAATGTTAAAATGAAAGATGACGCTGTTGAATTGGAAGGTGTTGTAGTAACAGCCTTAGGTATCAAAAGAGAAAAAAAATCTCTAGGATACTCCACGCAAGAGGTTAAAGGCTCAGATGTTTCAGACACTCCTATTACCAACTTCGCAGACGCTTTATCTGGGGAAGTTGCAGGTTTAGATGTTCAATCCTCAGGAACTTTAGGAGGTTCTTCTAACATTATCATCAGAGGTTACAATTCAATTTCCGGTTCTAATCAAGCATTAGTTGTTATTGATGGAACTCCGGTATTAAATGACACTAACAATTCAGCTGACCAAAGAACTGGTCGCGGAGGTTATGACTATGGTAATGCCGCAATGGATATAAACCCAGACGACATTGAAAGCATCAACGTGTTAAAAGGTGCTGCGGCAACTGCACTATACGGTTCAAGAGCTTCAAACGGTGCTCTTATCATTACTACCAAAAAAGGTAAAAAAGGAGAAGGAATCGGAGTGACCTTTACAAGTTCAATCACAGCAGGAACTGTAGACAGCAGTACTTTGCCTAAATACCAAAACAAATATGGTGCAGGTTACGGTCCGTTTTATGATGACCCAAGTGGATACTTCAGCTACTTTGATATCGATGGAGATTCAAATGACGACCTAGTTGTTCCTTTTACGGAAGATGCCTCTTATGGAGCGGCATTTGATCCAAACTTATTAGTTTATCAATGGACCTCAATTTTTCCTCAATTACCGGGTTACCTTCAAGCTACACCATGGGTAGCCGGAAGAAACAATCCTAATTCAGTATTTGAAACAGCATTGACCAAAACCAATTCGGTTTCATTTGGAAAAAGCACAGATAAAGGAAGTTTCCGTATGGGATTCACTAATAAGATACAAGAAGGTGTTATGCCTAATAGTGAAATCAAGAGAAACACTATTACCTTTGCCGGATCTCAAAACCTAACCGATAAACTAACTGCTTCAGTTGATTTTTCTTACACCAATAATTTAGGAAAAGGAAGAAATGGTACAGGTTACGACGGAAACAATCCTATGCAAGCCTTCAGACAATGGTGGCAAACTAACGTAGATCTTGGCCAACAGAAAGATGCATTCTTCAGCACTGGAGAAAACATTACTTGGAATGTGAATTCTGTTGACGATTTGACCCCTATTTACACTGACAACGTTTATTGGACTTTATACAGAAACTATCAATCAGACAGTAGAGACCGATACACCGGAAATTTCAAACTAGACCAAAAAATTAACAATTGGTTGAGTTTAATGGGAAGATTTGCTTTTGACTCTTTCAGTGAAATCAGAGAAGAAAGAACCGATGTAGGTTCTGCCAATGTTTCCAGATATAATGTGGTAAACAGAAAAGCCTCTGAGTTAAACTACGACTTGATGGCTAATATGAATTACGACATCAACAAAGATCTTAATATTAACGGTTTAGTTGGTTTCAACTTAAGAGTTAATAAATTAAACTCTTTGGAAGCAGGAACCAATGGTGGTTTAGTAACTCCAGGATTGTTTACCTTATCAAACTCAGTAAACCCTTTAACTTCAGAAGACTACAACAAAGTAGATTACACTAAAAAAGTGGACGGTGTATTTGCTAAAGTTGGTTTAGGATACAAAGGAACTTACTATTTAGATGTTACCGGAAGAAGAGACCGCTCTTCAACATTACCGGTGAAAAACAACACCTATTTCTACCCATCGGTTTCAACCAGTATCATCTTCTCAAATTTACTTAAGAAAGATTGGTTGACCTTTGGTAAATTCAGAGCCAACTATGCTGTTGTAGGTAACGACACTGACCCTTATCAAGTATTTAATACTTATGGAGTAGGAGCATCATTCGATGGGTCTGCTACAGCAAGCAACCCTTCATTCTTTAACAATCCAAATTTAAGATCAGAGGAAAGTCAGGATATTGAATTAGGTTTAGAATTACAATTTTTTAAAAATCGTTTGGGTCTAGATTTATCTTACTACAAAAGAAAAACAGTTGATTTGATTACTCCAATTGCAGTTTCATCAGGTACAGGTGCTACAAACTTGTGGTTAAATGGAGCAGACATGGAAAACAAAGGAATTGAAATGGTTTTAAATGGTAAACCAATCAAAACTGAAAATTTCTCTTGGGACATCAAAATCAACTATGCTCAAAACAGAAGTGAAGTTACTCGATTGGCTGAAGGTGTAGAATTCATTCAATTGGCCGGAGTTCAAGGTGGTGTTACCCTTGGGGCTGCTTTAGGTGAGCCTTTCGGAGTTATCAGAGGTAGAGATTTTATTTACAGTGACAGTGGTGAAAGAGTTGTAGGAACCAACGGCTATTACCAAAGAACATCCTCTAGTAACAATGTTATCGGAAACATCAACCCTGATTGGACCGGAGGTGTTAAAAATACTTTCCGTTACAAAAATGTAAGCTTAGGATTCTTGATTGACATCCAAAAAGGTGGTGATGTATTTTCACTTGACACTTACTACGGTTACGCAACAGGTTTGTACGACTTTACAGCCGGAACCAATCATTTAGGTAATCCTGTACGTGATGCAGTGGCTGATGGTGGTGGTGTTATTCTACCGGGTGTACAAGCCGATGGAACGCCAAACACGGTAGTAGCTGATGCAACAACCTATGCAAACCCTTGGGGTTATGTTAGAGCGCCACAAGCGGCTCACGTTTACGATGCTTCTTTTGTTAAACTGAGAGAGTTAAGTCTTACTTACAACTTCTCAGACAAAATTGCAAAACGTTTATTCATGCAAAACCTATCTTTATCAGTAATTGGTAGAAATCTATGGATTATCCACAAAAACGTTCCTTATGCTGATCCTGAAGCTGGTCTAAGCGCCGGTAACATTCAAGGGAACCAATCTGGAAGTTACCCTGCTATTAAAGAGTTAGGGGCAAGCCTTAAATTCGAATTTTAAAAAAAAAAGATATGAAAAAATATTTGTTTTTATTTACATCTGTACTACTGGTTAGTTGTGCAAGTGATGATAAATATGAGGATCTCAATAGAGACCCTAACAATCCTACTCAAGTGTCTGCTGATGCCTTATTTACATCTGCAACCAAGAGTTTGTTTGACCAAATGGAAAGCACTAACGTGAATACTAATGTGTTCCGTTTGTTCGCTCAATATTGGACAGAAACAACCTATGTTGACGAAAGTAACTATGATTTAGTAACTCGTAACATCCCTTCCAATCATTGGACTGAAATGTATTCAAATGTACTTTATGACCTAAAAGATGCTAAATCAATGGCCGACACTGATAACAAAAAAGCTATGATTGAAGTATTGGAAGTTTATACTTGGCAACAATTAGTTGACACTTTTGGGGATATTCCTTACACTGCTGCTTTATTGGGTGCTGCTGAACCAACACCAGCTTATGACAATGACACTGATATCTATGCTGATTTATTAGTTAGAATCAATGCAGCTATTGCCCTGCTTGATGCCAGTGGTGAAGACGGATTTACTTCTTCAGATGTAATCTACGGGGGTAACATTAACCAATGGGAAAAATTTGCCAATGCTGTGAAATTAAAATTAGCTATGAGAATGGCTGATGTAAATAGCACAACAGCGCAACAAGCCACTCAACAAGCTGTTGCAGCCGGAGTATTTACTTCTAATGCAGACAATGCCATCATACAATACCAAGGTTCAACACCAAACACTAACCCTATTTGGGTTGATTTAGTGCAATCTGGAAGAAGTGATTTCGTAGTAACTAATACTATAGTTGACTATATGAATAACTTATCAGATCCCAGAAGAGAATTTTTCTTTGATGACAATATTCCTGGCTATTTAGGTGGTCCTTATGGAGAAAACAATTCATTCTCACAATATACTCATATTGGTGATGTAATGCATGACCCTACTTTCCGTGGCGTTTTATTAGACTATGCAGAAGTAGAGTTCTTGTTGGCTGAGGCTTCAGAAAGAGGATATAGTGTAGGTGGAACAGCTGAATCTCACTACAACACAGCTATTACAGCTTCTATGGATGATTGGGGTGTTTCTTCAGTAAATGCTGCTAACTATTTAGCAAACCCAAGTGTTGCTTACGGAACAGCCTCTGGAACTTGGAGACAAAAAATCGGTCTTCAGTTTTGGTTGGCTATGTACAACCGTGGATTTGAAGGATGGTGTGTTTACAGAAAATATGATGCTCCAGTTATGAACTTAGCAGCTATTTCTGAACTACCGGTTCCAAAAAGATATACTTATCCATTGCGCGAGCAAACACTTAATGGTACAAACCATGCTGCGGCTGCGGCTGCCATTGGAGGTGATGAACTTGAAACTCCTGTTTTTTGGGATACAAATAACGGAGGTGGCGCTGGAAGATTCGCAAGAAGATAATTCTAGTCCAACTCAACTGCATAAAACCATCTCGTTTCCCATAACGAGATGGTTTTTTTATATCTTTGCGCCATGGAAAAAGAAAATCAAATCTTTGGAATCAGAGCCATAATAGAAGCCATTAATGCCGGTAGAGAAATAGACAAAGTCTTTATTCAAACCGATGCGCAAGGCGAATTGATGCAAGAACTGTTCAAAGCAATGAAAAAAAACAGCATCAATTTCTCGTATGTTCCCGTAGAAAAACTAAATCGTTTAACCGCTAATAACCACCAAGGTGCTGTAGCCAGTATCGCTCCCATTTCCTTTGTGAAATTAGAAACTCTGGTAGACAGCGTTGTGGAGAGTGGCAAAACTCCCCTATTCTTAATCCTCGACCAACTCAGCGATGCCCGCAATTTCGGCGCCATCATCAGAACGGCTGAATGCACTGGTGTCGACGGTATTATTGTTCAAAAAACAGGTTCTGCTCCCGTCAACGGCGACACGGTTAAAACCTCAGCAGGTGCCGTTTTTAATGTCCCGATTTGCAAAGTCGACCACATCAAAGACGCCATTTTTTACCTGCAAGGCAGTGGCATTAAAACAGTAGCCGCAACCGAAAAAACAGAAAACAGTATTTACAGCATCGACTTAAACCAACCCGTAGCCATCATCATGGGAAGCGAAGACCGCGGCATCAACCCGTCGGTATTGAAAATAGTGGATGAAAAAGTCAAATTACCGATGTTTGGTTCTATCGGCTCTTTGAATGTTTCCGTGGCTTG
>NZ_JBILQL010000098.1:0-7756 GCF_044373165.1 Flavobacterium sp. | reverse complement strand
CCGGATTTTATGAGAAAAGCCGAATGGAAAACGAAAAGCCGGCCATTGTCTTTGCGGAATCTACCGCTTTAAAAAACGAACCTAAAGTGAACAGCCCGGATGCCACCGTTTTGCATGAAGGCACTAAAGTTTTCGTGCTGGAAAGCATAGCGAATTGGAAAAAAGTCGAACTCACCGACGAAACCACCGGTTGGATAGAAGAAAGCGCGTTAAAAGAAATCAAGAATTAGCTTTTAGCACACAGCTTTTAGCTTTAAGCTGACTATCTTTGCAACCTTATCCGGATTCCGCTTTACGTTTCTAATTCGTAATTCGTAATTCGTAATTCGTAATTTCAAATGTCAAGAGACGAACAATTAAAACAACGCTGGGACAAAGTCGTGACCATTCTTTCCAATCAATTTGCCGAAGGAGATTTGCTCGACTTAGACGCCATTATCTATTTAATCGGTGTGCAAGAACTCGGAAAAGTGCACCAAACTTTCAAAAAAGACGAAAAACTCAACCTAATGCACATTGCCATCTGCAGATTATTGGAACCTTATGGTTACTACGAATTTGACTATTTCGACAAAGACGGTTGGCCGCATTACAAAGTTAAAGAAGCATTACCGCCGTTAAAAGCCGGAGAACAATCGGTTTTGATGAAAGAAGCCATTGTCAATTACTTTCTTGAAAAGGAAGTAATTGAGTAATTAGTAACTAGTGATTAGTAACTAGCAAATAACAATTCCTAAACTAATCACTAATCACTAATTACTAATCACTAAAAAATCTTAAATTTGCACCTTTATAATTGACCGATGATAGACAAGATTAAAGAACATATCGAAGAAGCTAAAGCCTTCAATACCAAAAACAAAGAAGCTTTAGAAAATTTCCGTATCAAATATTTGGGCAGCAAAGGCTTGTTGAAAGAGCTTTTCACCGAATTCAAAAATATCCCGAACGACCAGAAAAAAGACTTCGGACAAGTTATCAATACCCTGAAAACTGTGGCTGAAGAAAAAGTAAAAGCCATACAGGAAGAATTGGAAAGCAAAGAAGAAGTGAAAGGGTTTTACGGCGATTTAACACGTCCAGCTGAACCAATTACCATTGGTTCGCGTCACCCAATATCCATTGTAAAAAACCAAATCATCGATATTTTTTCTACCATTGGATTCAACGTTTCCGAAGGTCCGGAAATTGAAGACGACTGGCACAACTTCACCGCCTTGAACTTACCGGAATACCATCCGGCGCGCGATATGCAAGACACGTTTTTCATCCAAACCAATCCCGATGTGTTGTTAAGAACACACACTTCCTCGGTACAAGTGCGTTATATGGAAAACAACAAACCGCCCATCCGAACCATTTCTCCGGGAAGAGTTTTCAGAAACGAAGCGGTTTCTTCGCGTTCGCACTGTATTTTCCACCAGGTAGAAGGATTATATATAGACAAAGACGTTTCGTTTGCCGACTTAAAGCAAACGCTTTTATATTTCACCAAAGAAATGTTCGGCAAGTCGAAAATCCGATTGAGACCGAGTTATTTCCCATTTACTGAGCCAAGCGCTGAAGTGGATATTTATTGGGGTTTAAAAACCGAAACTGATTACCGTATTACCAAAGGAACCGGTTGGCTGGAAATTATGGGTTGCGGAATGGTCGATCCTAACGTTCTAAAAAACTGCGGCATCAATCCCGAAGAATACAATGGGTTTGCCTTCGGTATGGGAATCGAGCGTATTGCTATGTTGTTATACCAAATTGGCGATATTAGAATGTTCTACGAAAATGACGTTCGTTTCTTGGAGCAGTTTAAGTCGAGTATATAACAAAACCCTAGCCCCGATAGTAGTGGAAATCCTTTTTAGGATTGCCCTGTAGCGCAGCGAAAGGGAAATTCAATCCTAAAAAGATTGCAACGAATAGCGGGATTAGCTCCTAAAAATTTAGACTTGAAAAAAGACATCACCATCCCAAAAGTAGAAAACGTATTCCTGGCCGCCGTTCAAGAATGGAGCGACGACTTTATGGAAAAGGTTTGGTATGTGTATTTGATTAATGATTCCGACTTCGATTTAGACTCTGTAATGGTCGTTTCTAAGGCTTTTGGTACCATTGCCGGGGAAATGAAAAAAACGTCGCTCTTGCGCCACGCCTTTATGCAAGTGCCATCGGTTTCTGCTGTAAAAATCGAAATGGTAGAAAAAAGCGTGTTAGAACTCAACAACGAGTTTATGGTTACCTATTTTATTGGGAATACCTTATACGATAAGAAATTCACTTTCCGTAAAAACATGATCAACGAACGCGCTACAGAAGAAGTGCCTATTTTGTTTGTGAACGGTGTTATCGTGAGATAATTTACTGGTTATTTTCTCTTTTGATTTTGGCTTTCCAATTGAAATAGCCCAAAATAAAAATCCCTAAAACTATGTAAACAATAGCTCTGAAGTAGAACTCTCCGGACCGCAGTTGCTGAGCTAAAGGTTTTTCGCTGATTTCAAACAAGGTCATAAAAACAACCATAAATACACCCCAAAGTCCGCCTGTTTTTATTTGATATTTCCAACGTTCACTCATTTTAGTCTAGTTTTTCGGTTAGTTTCTTAAATACTTTTTTGGCTTCTTTGCCTTCGTATAAAACCTCGTAAACCGCATCTATGATTGGTGTTTTGGCTTTGTATTCCTGATTGAGCTTGTAAGCACTTTTAACCGCATAATACCCTTCAGCCACCATACTCATCTCGTGTTGTGCTGCTTGTACTGTGTAACCCTTGCCAATCATGTTTCCAAACATACGGTTTCTGGAAAATACCGAATAGCCCGTTACCAATAAATCGCCTAAATAAGCCGAGTTATTGATGTTGCGTTTCATTTTGTGCACTTTGCGAATGAACTTTTTCATCTCGCGTATGGCATTGCTCATGATCACCGATTGGAAATTATCGCCATAACCTAAACCGTGGGCAATTCCGGCAGCAATAGCATAAATGTTTTTTAACATCGCGGCATATTCGGTTCCAATGATATCATCGGAGATTTTTGTTTTGATAAAATGACAACTCAAATTATTAGCTACAATCTTAGCTTTTTTGGCGTCTGCACACGCAATGGTCAAATAGGACAAGCGTTCTAAAGCCACTTCTTCCGCATGACACGGACCTGTAATAACGCCTATGTTGTCATAAGGAATGTCAAAATTTTTATGGAAATGCTCCCCAACAATCAAGAACGTTTCCGGCACAATGCCTTTAATGGCCGAAAAAATAACTTTCCCTTTCAAATCAACCGTAAGTTTTTCCAATTCTTTACTAAGGAATGCCGAAGGAATCGCAAAAATTAAATAATCCGCGTAGGTAATCGCTTCATTTATATCGTTGGTGAGTCTTAATTTTTTAATGTCAAACTCCACAGAACTTAAGTAATTTGGATTGTGTCTTTCTGATTTTAAATGGTCTATGGCCGATTGGCTTCGCATGTACCAAGCAATTTCATCAAGGTTTACACAAAGCATTTTGGCGATGGCAGTAGCCCAACTTCCGCCGCCGATCACGGCAAATTTTGGTGAGTTATTCATGAGAATTTATTGTTTTTACTGTTCAAAAATACTCAATTAAAAATGAATTCTTCGGAGCATTCCTAAAATCATAAGATATTGTTTTCAGGAAAGTAAAGTATGCTATTGGTTAATTTTTTATTGTTTTTCTTATTTATTTTGCTTTTTATTGTATTTCATCGTTTTTTTTAGGCTTTTTAAAGAATGCAACATACATTAGTCATCCCAAATTTATCTACTATGAAAACAAAATTATTTTACTGCTGTATGGCTTTGCTTTCTCTAGGCATACTATCTTGTGAAAAAGAAGAAACTCCCGATGCGCAAAGGATTTCACAATCGTCTTCCAACGCTGTGGTCTCTAACACCGTGTTAGAAGGACTAGACTCTTGCGTAACTACCAATTTAATGGCCGGTCAGCATCATGTTGCCGGAGATGTCAGGGTTTATGTAGATTTAAACAATGTTTATGTAGAATACAGAACAACCGGTAATTGGTTCATCAAAAAGACACATCTATTTATAGGCAATTGTGGAGAAATTCCCGTGACCAGAAACGGAAGCCCAATTCCGGGACAGTTTCCGTTTAGCAATGCTTATCCAAACGGCACTCAATCGGTAGTTTATTCGTTTGCTAAGTCTAATTTACCTGAATGCTTTTGTGTAGCGGCACATGCTGAAGTGTATAGGGTTGAAAACAATCAAATTGTACAAACAGAAACCGCGTGGGCATCAGGAGAACGATTTACACCAAGAAGTTGGGGAATGTTTTTTAGTGCTTGCCAATCTGATTGCTTTGACATAGAAGACTATTACTTCGGAAACTAGTCCTTTACTTTGAATAAACAAAGTGTCTGACATTTTTCAGACACTTTGTTTATAGGTACTATCTACCTCTTCTCGTCTACAGCTTAATGAATAAACGAAATATAAAAATTAATTTTGTAATATTTTATCTATGTTTATGGTCATTTTGTGTGTTTCGTCGACTTTATTATACGTTTAACAGAATGTGTTTCTATTTTAGCAGTCCTAAATCTACAAAAACATGAAATCAAAATTATGCTTTTTACTTATGGGTGCATTCACCCTTACGTTAACCTCTTGTGAAACAGAAAATGTTTCTGAGTCTACTATTGCGAACCGACAAATGTTGGTAGCCAATCTAGCCGCTCCAATAAACGATTACACTCCTTGTGCAAATACAGAACTTTTAGCCGGACAAGATATTGATGCCGGTGATATTAAGGTGTACTTTGACGCAACCAATCTTTATGTAGAATATCAAACCAGTGCCAATTGGTATTTAAAAAAAACACACTTGTTTGTGGGCGATTTAAGATTAGTTCCTTCGACTCGATTGGGCAATCCTAATTTTGAATATTTTCCAATCAATGAGACACATCCTCAAGGTGCTGAAACGGCAATCTATACAATTTCTAAATCAAGTTTAAAAAAATGCTTTGTCATTTCGGCTTATGCAGAAGTATACCGTACTGATAGTGTTGGTGAAATTGTTCAAATAGAGAACGCTTGGTCAACCGGAGAGCGATTCAATTCGGAAAATTGGGGAATGTACTTTGATGTTTGTCAATCAAACTGTTCCAATTAATTGAAATTTGATTAAATTAATTATAATACTGTTTAAGATGTTAAAAGCCTTCCGTGTTCAGGAAGGCTTTTTTATTAATAGCTCATTTCAACTATAGCTTTGACTTTTTCCAAGGTAACATTTTGTCTTTCTCCTAAAGCTTTCCAGCCTCTTTCTTCAAAACGATTGACAATAAAGTCGGCTGTATTTTCATAGTTGGTCGTGTTTTCCGAAAGCTTGGTTTTCATTCCCATGGTATGGAAAAACGCAACTGTTTTTTCAATGGCTTCTTCAGCAGTTGCTTCTACCGATGGAGATGAGAGATTCCAAACTCTTTTACCGTATTGCGCCAGTTTTTCTTTTTTGGTATCAAACAAAACACGGTATAAATTAGGTCCGATAATCGCCAAGGTTCTGGCGTGATCTATTTCATACAAGGCGGTTAATTCGTGACCAATCATATGTGTTGCCCAATCACTCGGAACGCCTTTTTGGATTAAACCGTTCAAGGCCATAGTAGCACACCACATATAATTGGAAGCCAATTTATAGTCGGAAGGATTATCTACCACATTCGGCCCTATTTCAACCAACGTTTGCAGGATACTTTCTGCAATTCTGTCTTGCAATAATGCATCGTGAGGATAAGTTAAATACTGTTCCAACACGTGGGTAAAAGCATCAACTACACCGTTTTGAATTTGTCTTTTAGGCAATGATGTAATGACTGTTGGGTCGCAAATAGAGAATTTCGGAAACAAAGCACTTCCTCCCAAAACCAATTTTTCCTGAGTAGCTTCAATGGTAACTACAGCTCCCGAATTCATTTCACTCCCTGTAGCCGGTAAGGTCAGTACTGTTCCAAAAGGAATGACTTTAGTCACATCAGTAAACAACACCTTGTTTTTTAAAATCTCGATCGGATTGCCTTCATAATGAACCGCGCCCGAAATGAATTTTACGCCGTCAATTACACTTCCGCCGCCAACGGCTAAAATGAAAGTGATTTTTTGCTCACGGATTATGTCTACCGCTTTCATCAAGGTTTCAAATCTTGGATTGGGTTCAATACCTCCAAATTCTATGATTTCGAAACCGGTTAAAGCTGCTTTAACTTGATCGTAAACCCCATTTTTAAAGATACTGCCGCCGCCATAAGCGAGTAAAATTTTGGCTTCCTTTGGGACTAAAGTGGATAGTTTTTGTGTTTGCCCTTTGCCAAAAACGTATTGGGTAGGATTGTATAATTCGAAGTTTAACATGATCGTTTGATTTAGAAGCACAAAGGTACAAAGGGTCAAACAAACAAGTGGTAAAAGTATGTTAAGTTATTTTCGGTAAAAATTATTGTGATCCACATACTCCCAAACGTTGTGAGGCAACAATGGTCGGATATTCTTTTTGCTTTTGATGTTTTCACGAATAAACGTAGATGAAATTTCTACGATAGGAGCATCGATTTTATGGATTCGCGGATGGTTTTTAAGTTCCAAATTTTCGGGTTCTTCCGAAATTCTGGGGTAAATATAAATGTCGTGGTTTTGGAGAATGTACTCGTAATTTTTCCATTTGTGGAAGGATTTCAAATTGTCTTCTCCCATGATCAAAGCAAACTCGTGTTGCGGATATTTTTCCATCAAATGGGCTAAAGTATTGACCGTGTAATTGGGTTGCGGTAATTTAAATTCGATGTCGGAAGGTTTAATTTTCGGATACTCTTCAGTAGCCAATCGCACCAAATGCAAACGTTGATAGTCATCCAACAAAGTATTCTTTTGCTTCAACGGATTGTGTGGCGTTACAACCATCCAGATTTGCTCCAAATCAGAATGCTCGGCCAAATGATTCGCAATAATCAAATGCCCTACGTGAATAGGATTAAAGGTGCCGAAATATAGACCGATCTTCATTTTTTAGCTATAAGCTAACAGCTAACAGCTAACAGCTAAAAACTGCTCACTGAAAACCAAAAGCGGGTTATTTTTTTATAAATTCTTTCACCAACTCGTACGCTTCCGCTTTGGCGACATCCAAATCATAATTCTTTATAACGGTGTCAAATTGCGGTGCAGTGGCTAATTCTACGTGTGCTTTGGCGATGCGCATATTAATTTTTTCATCGCTTTCTGTGGAACGTTCTTTTAAACGGCGTTTGAGTTCGTCTACACTGGGTGGCTTCACAAAAACTGCAAGCGTTTCTTCGGGAAATTTATGTTTGATGCGCAATCCGCCGGCTACGTCGATGTCGAAAATCACGTTTTTCCCTTTGGCCCAAATACGTTCTACTTCGCTTTTCAATGTTCCGTAAAAATTATCGCGATACACTTCTTCCCATTCGATAAAATCTTCGGCTTTGATGTGTTTCTTGAAATCGGCAATCGACATGAAATAGTAATCTTTACCATGTTCTTCCTCGCCACGCGGCTCTCGGGTTGCAGCGGAAATAGAGAACTCTAAATTCAATTCGGGTTGCGCTAATAAATGCCTAACTATGGTGGTTTTTCCCGAACCGGATGGCGCTGAGAAAACTAATAATTTTCCTTTGTTCATTGTTGTTAGCTGTTAGCTGTCAGCTTAGAGCTTAGAGCTTTTTATAATACATTTAAAACCTGTTC